>NZ_JADYXM010000003.1:0-474924 GCF_015864305.1 Pseudoalteromonas sp. NZS71_1
TGGTGACAATAGCGTTTTGGACCCACCTGATCCCATGCCGAACTCAGTAGTGAAACGAAACAGCGCCGATGATAGTGTAGCATTTGCTATGTGAAAGTAGGACATTACCAGGCTTCAAATTCAGTCGAAGGACTTTAATCTTAATAATTAAAAACAAGAAAATTGAAAAGAATTTTCTTGGTGACAATAGCGTTTTGGACCCACCTGATTCCATGCCGAACTCAGTAGTGAAACGAAACAGCGCCGATGATAGTGTAGCATTTGCTATGTGAAAGTAGGACATTACCAGGATTTAATTAAGAGAGACCCGTTACAGTAATGTAACGGGTTTTTTGCTTTTTGAAATTAGTAAAACTCTGCATACTAAGAGACGATACGATTAATAATAGTGTAGTATTTGCTATGTGACTCTCTACCGCTGTGGGCACTACGACATCCTACTGCGTAGCGCACCGACTTCACATTGTAGAGCGCTCGAATTTAAGATTCGGGCTTTTTATGTCTGCAGAAAAGTGAAAAACACGCAATTAACACACACTCACATCAACACCTATCACGTAGGTCGGGCGAGCGTAGCGACTCCCGACGCTAAAATCATAAAAATCTCCGCTCGACAATGTGTTCGCAGCATTTGCACTGTGACTCTCCACCGCAGTGGGCATCATGACATTACCAGGATTTAATTAAGAGAAACCAGATACAGTAATGTGACGTTTTTTTCTATTTAAATTTAGTAAAATCTCACCGTTAAATTCGACAACAAAACTAGGTGCACTTAATCGCGCGTGTTAAAATCCAATTTTTATGAATGACGATATAGAGGTCTAGATTGCCTACAGCTGATTACCAAAAGGTGCTTGATGAAATAGCACATGAAGTACGTCCTTTATTATCACAAGGGAAAGTAGCTGATTATATACCGGCGCTTGCCGAGGTTGATCCGGAACAATTTTCTATCGCTATTTATACAACTGATGGTGAAACTGTATGTGCGGGGGATTGTTCTCAACGCTTCACTATTCAATCAGTTTCTAAAGTTATGACACTTACTATGGCACTACAGCGTTATGGTGATGAACTTTGGCATAGAGTCGGAAAGGAACCCTCAGGTACAGCCTTTAACTCGCTTACACAGCTTGAGTTTGAAAAGGGGATTCCTCGTAACCCATTCATCAATGCAGGCGCAATTGTAACGTGTGATGCATTATACAGCCGCTTATCTGCGCCAATGCATTCTATGCTCGAAACCTTCAGGTTATTAGCTGGTAATAGAGGCATAGTAATTGATAAAAAAGTCGCTAATTCAGAGTATGAGTTCAGGCACCGAAATGCTGCTATGGCACATTTAATGAAGTCGTTTGGTAATTTTGAAAACGAAGTAGATGATGTTTTGTGGGCTTACTTTAACTTTTGTTCTATTGAGCTCAACTGTATTGAATTAGCAAAAGCTTATAATTTTTTAGCTAATAAAGGTGTTGATAATCGTTCGGGCAATCGTGTTTTAAGTAGTCGTCAGAATAAACAGCTTAATTCGCTTTTATTCACGAGTGGTTTATATGATGCTGCGGGTGATTTTGGTTACAGAGTGGGCATGCCAGGTAAGTCGGGAGTGTCAGGAACTATTTTAGCTGTACTACCAAATAAGTTTACAGTGGCTGTTTATTCACCGGGGCTTAATTCGTTTGGTAATTCGGTTGCAGGAATTGCAGCGCTCGAGCTGTTATCTAAAAAACTCGATATTTCTATTTTTTAGGTAAACAAAAGGGAGCAATAATTGCTCCCTTTGTAATTTATTGTTCCCAGTAAACCTGCTCTAAACAATCTTCACGTTCAGGTAAGCCACGAGATAAACGCGGAGAGTGTTGAACTAACACTTCATAACTCGCTCGGTTAGCATATTTACTAATTTGCGATAGTGACGAGTAAGTAATAGCTTGTTGCTGATGCTTAGCTGAGTTTGCCACATTAAGTTTATGGTAAACATTCGCTGATAAATCATGTAGTACAGCCGCAAGTGCACAATCGCCTGCACCATTGGTGTTTTTGATTGAATCAGGCCCGCCCATAAATGGGGCAGTATGACTGTATGCCCTGATAGGCTCATCACACTCATCTTTACGCATAGCGCGTGAGAATTCGTAACGGTTAAAATCAGGTATGGCGCCTGGTAGTAACGGGTATTCGGTTTCACGCTTTAAGCTTTCGTCTACGTAGCCGGCCATAAATAAGCCTTTTTCGCCAGCGGTACAAATAACTAAGTCTACCCAATCAAGTGCTTTATCAGCAGCTAAAAGGGGATCTTCAAAACCTGTAATAGCTAAACCTTCTTCTTCGTTCATAGCAAGAATATCAACATGCTTTTCAACAAAGTTTGCCCACCAAGTAGGGTCTTGTTCAATTAAGAACTTAGTACCGAGTGTAAGCACAACTGGCACACCTGCGTCATTAGCGTATTTTACCGCTTGCATAGTGGCTTCAGTCATTGTTTCGCTACCTTGAGTACGCATAAGATAGGCACTAATCACTAACGCTGATGAATTCTCAATAAGGTCTTTATCGATAGATTCAGGACGTAAGTGATTCATTAGGCCTGCACTTATTGCAAAAGTACGCTCACCGGTCTCATCAATTAATGTAAAACAACGCCCTACAGGCCCATCAACTGGTTGAAGGTAGTTTAAGTCTACACGGCTTGAGGTATTACATAAAAAACGGTAAGCGTAGCTACCTATTTTTATATTTTCGCTCATTACGCCTAATAAAACTGAGCGATCATCTGCAAGTACAGAGTAGTTGTGCATAGTGTTACCAATGGTTCCACCGGCAAACTCAAAATCAACCATATTGTTTAATTTTAAACGATCGTATAAGGCGTTTGTTGTATCGCTATCAATAACTTGCGACATCCCTCTACGTAGTTGAAATTCGTCAAGGAAAGCTTGATCAACTTTTGCCTCTATATCAACAACGATCTGATCGATACCCGTAATATAACTACGTTGTAATCGCTCTGTTGCGTTAAGTTGATTGGTAAGTGGATCTTTGGCTTCCACTGGAAAATAATGTTTATGCCTGCGGCGTCCAGGAAATTTCATTTGCTACCCGTGTTGTGAGCTAAATAAAAAAAGCGTGAGATTATAGCGTAAATCAGCACGAGTGAGCCATTACAAACGGGTAAATATTGTTTTATTTTTGGAATAAAGTAATGAATGGCGCACTTTTGAGTGCTAACTAGGTATAATTACAGCATAAAAGGTTATTTAAGTAGAAATAATGAACGAACCATTTGATGATTCCTACTGGATGGAACAAGCGCTTTTGTATGCAAAGCAAGCAGAGCTGCTTGATGAAATTCCGGTTGGAGCAATTGTAGTCAAAGATAACCAGCTAGTTTCAGTCGGGTATAACCGCTCAATAACGGATAATGACCCATCTGCCCATGCCGAAATGATTGCAGTGCGAGAAGCTGGAAAAGTCCTTAACAATTACCGCTTAATTGATTGCACCTTATACGTAACGTTAGAGCCATGTTCTATGTGTGCGGGATTGTTAGTGCATAGTAGAATAAAGCGTTTAGTATTTGGAGCAGTCGATGCTAAAACAGGGTCTGCGGGTTCAATTATGAATTTATTACAAGAGCCTAAGTTAAATCATCAAGTTGAGGTGTGCGGTGGTGTTTTGGCACAGCAGTGCGGGGATACTATTTCGAATTTTTTTAAACGTAGAAGAGCGCAAATTAAAGCAGCTAAGAAAGCTGCTCGTGATGATCAAATAAATAAGCCTAACTAAAGTTAACTAGCGATTGGCTCTATTTCTGATTCAGCCATTTGCTGCATAGCAAACATTCGGCGACGCCAGATGATTTTTTTGTGTAGTTTTCGCAACATAACACGACGACGTGTGGCCGTTGAATAAATGACATTGCGTTTTAATCTTTGTGTGCGTCTACGTTTTAGCATGTTTTCTCCTAATGCAAGAGTGAGAAAGGCACGGGTATATCTTATAAAATAATGATATACAATTAACACACATTAGTGATCATTTGGTGACAAGTAAACAGATATTTAATTTACTTAAATTTTGCTTACTGACATACTCAATAAACGGGTACTTATATTAATCTTAGCCATTGTTTTCACTCGACTGTTCGGGTTCGATTATAGGTTGTTGTTTTTCTGTTTGAGCTTCATCTGCCTTACTTTTTACTTCACTTTTTTCGTTTAGTTTTAGCTCAGTATCAGTGCTCAACTCTGTAATTGGTTCTGGCTCAGGCTCTGCAGCAATAGCATCATTTTCATCTAGCCAAACAAGTGCATCGTAATAGCGACGAATATTATCGACATATTTAACAGCTACATCGCCTCGGGCATAACCGTAGCGAGTTTTACGGTAATAGCGCTTTTTAATTAATAGCGGTAGGCGTTTTTTTACATCAGCCCATTTGTCAGGACTTGCGCCTTGCTGTTCGGTAATTATACGTGCGTCGTTAACGTGCCCCCAACCTACATTGTATCCGGCCAAAGCAAGCCATGTGCGGTCGGGTTGCGGGATACGGTCAGGAATACGTTTAATAAGCTTGCTTAAGTATTTAGCGCCACCACGAATGTTTTGCTCTGGTTCTAACCGGTTAGTAACACCTACTTGTTTGGCTGTACTGCGAGTTAGCATCATGATGCCGCGCACACCTGTTGGTGATTTAGCGCGAGGATTCCACATAGATTCTTGATAGCTTAGTGCCGCTAATAACCGCCAGTCAAGGCTACCTGCATATTGTTCAAACCATGGCTGGTATGTTGGTAAGGTTTCTTTAATTGCTTCGATATAAGCAAGGGTATTTACATAGTTAAATTGGCGTACGTGACCAAAGTATTTTTCTTCAAGTACATAGAGCTGGTTACTTTGCTTAACGTCACCAAAAAATGGCACCAACAACGCATATAAAGAGTCGTCTTTAGATTTATTAAGTATCCATGCAATCGGGTCGTTATGGCTAACTGAAAAACCAATGCTTAAATTTGGGTGATAACGGCGAAACAGCGATAGCGTATGCGTATCAGCGAGTGTGTAATCTATCTCGCCATCAATAACTGCTTGAAGTAGTTCTTCTTCATCAAACTCTTCGCTTTCTATCCAAGTGAGATCTGGATTGTTCTTCTTCATTTTTTGTAGAGTAAGCGAGTGGCTACTTTTAGCTATAACCGTAAAGTTGCCATCTAAATCGTCAAACTCTCGAGGACGAACGCGCCCTTGTTTATAAACTAACTTTTGGCTGATTGTTCTGTAAGTTGGTCCGTAACGGTATTGCTCTGCACGGGTTTTATTATAGGTAAGTCCTGACGCTATTAAGTCTAAATCACCGCTTTCAAGGCGTTCAAACATGTCAGATAAGTTAAAGAAAGGGACTATTTCAAGCTCTACACCTAAATATTCAGCGAAGGCTTGAGATAACTCATATTCAAAGCCTTGCTCACCTTGAACGGCTTGATAATAATTACTAGCACTGGCAAGGGTACCCACACGTATTTTATTGTGTTCTTTTATTTGGGCGAGTTGAGTTGGCTGCTCTTGCATATCGCATGAACATAACAGCATAACTAAAGTAATGATTATTATTAGTTTTTCTTTCAACATTGAGTGCCCCTTAAGCTCGCCAGCCACTGTTATAGCAAAACTAAGCTATCGCGTCACTTTACGTTTTATTTTATTAACCAAAAGAGGCTATAAATAAAGCTAAAAAGTTAATTTTATGAAAAGCGTAATTTTGAGTTAAATCTGAATGCTAATTGGACTATAATGCGTGCCTAAAATATCGTTCAATCCCTAACCCCGGATGAAATTACCTATGTTGATCCTTCGTGGTGCACCAGCACTGTCAGAGTTCAGAGTTAATAAAATTTTAGCGCGTTGCCAACAATCGCAACTTCCAGTCACTAACGTATACGCCGAGTATGCTCACTTTGCCGATTTAACATCGCCGTTGAGTAGCTCCGAGCAAACCAAGCTTGAAAAACTATTAACTTACGGTCCAACTATTGCTGAGCATACCCCAGCTGGCAAACTTGTACTTGTTACACCTCGCCCAGGTACCATTTCACCTTGGGCATCTAAAGCAACCGATATTGCCCATAACTGTGGTTTAAAACAGGTTCACCGTGTTGAACGCGGTATTGCTTATTATGTTGAAGGTGACTTAAACGCAGAACAACTTGCACAAGTAATTGCGTTATTGCACGACCGTATGACCGAAGCCACGCATAGTGAGCTTGAAGATGCTGCACAACTGTTTCGCAGTGATGCACCGCGCCAAATGTCGTCTGTTGATATTTTAGGCGGCGGACGCGAAGCATTAGCAATAGCTAATGTTGAGCAAGGTTTTGCCCTTGCTGATGACGAAATAGATTACTTGGTAGAAAACTTTATAAAGTTAGGACGTAACCCTAACGACATCGAATTGTTTATGTTTGCACAAGCAAACTCAGAGCATTGTCGCCATAAAATATTTAATGCTGACTGGACAATTGATGGAAAAGAGCAGCCAAAATCGCTGTTTAAAATGATTAAAAATACGTTTGAGTTAAATCCTGAAAATGTATTGTCGGCGTATAAAGATAACGCGGCAGTAATGAAAGGCTCAAAAGCGGGTCGCTTCTTCCCAAATGCGCAAGGTGAATATGCGTATCATCAAGAAGACATTGAAATACTAATGAAAGTTGAAACTCATAACCACCCAACAGCTATTGCGCCATTCTCTGGTGCGGCTACAGGTTCTGGTGGTGAGATTCGCGATGAAGGCGCAACTGGTCGTGGCTCTAAGCCAAAAGCAGGTTTAGTTGGCTTTACTGTATCAAACTTACGTATTCCAGGTTACGAGCAACCATGGGAAAGCGATTTTGGTAAGCCGAGTCGTATTGTTAACGCGCTTGATATAATGACAGAGGGTCCACTAGGTGGCGCTGCATTTAATAATGAGTTTGGTCGTCCTAACTTATTAGGCTACTTCCGTACTTACGAAGAAAAAGTAACAAGCCATAATGGCGAAGAAGTACGTGGTTACCATAAACCAATTATGCTTGCCGGTGGTTTAGGTAATATTCGCTCTGATCATGTTCAAAAGGGCGATATTCCTGTTGGCGCTAAATTAATTGCGTTAGGTGGACCTGCAATGAACATTGGTTTAGGCGGTGGTGCTGCATCAAGCATGGCTTCAGGTCAATCAAACGAAGATTTAGATTTTGCTTCAGTACAACGCGAAAACCCAGAAATGGAACGTCGTTGCCAAGAAGTTATCGATAAATGTTGGCAGCTAGGTGATGAAAACCCAATTGCATTCATCCACGATGTAGGTGCTGGCGGTTTATCAAATGCGTTTCCTGAGCTTGTTAATGATGGCGGACGTGGTGGTAAGTTCCAATTACGTAGCATTCCTAACGATGAGCCAGGCATGGCACCACACGAAATTTGGTGTAATGAATCACAAGAACGTTATGTACTCGCTGTTGGCGTAGAGGACTTTGATCGCTTTGAAGCAATTTGTAAGCGTGAACGTGCCCAGTACGCTGTTATTGGTGAAGCAACCGCTGAACCTCACTTAACAGTGTCAGACAGCCATTTTGAAAATAACCCTGTTGATTTACCGCTGGACGTATTATTAGGTAAAGCACCTAAAATGCACCGCGATGTAACGTCAAAGCAAGTTGTTGGTAAAGCGCTTGATACTACATTAATAAATGCAGCAGATGCAGCGCAGCGCTTAATGCGTTTACCAGCCATTGCAGAAAAAACATTCCTAATAACAATCGGCGATCGCTCAGTTACGGGTTTAGTAGCGCGCGATCAAATGGTCGGTCCTTGGCAAGTACCTGTTGCTAACTGTGCAGTAACTGCGGCAACGTATGATACTTACCACGGTGAAGCTATGTCACTTGGTGAGCGTACTCCTGCAGCATTACTTAATTACGGTGCATCTGCTCGTTTAGCGGTAGCTGAGTCGTTAACTAATATTGCCTGTGCAAACATCGGTAGCCTTGAAAACATTAAGTTATCGGCAAACTGGATGGCAGCAGCGGGTCACCCAGGTGAAGATGCTGGTTTATATGAAGCTGTTAAAGCTGTAGGGGAAGAGCTTTGTCCTGCGCTTGGTTTAACGATTCCAGTGGGGAAAGATTCTATGTCAATGAAAACGACATGGAAAGATGAAGGTGACTCACAAGAGAAGTCAGTAACATCGCCGCTTTCACTGGTTATAACTGCGTTTGGTCGTGTTGACGACGTACGTAAAACAGTAACGCCACAACTGCGCACAGATAAAGGCGACACATCGCTTATATTAGTTGATTTAGGTGCGGGTAAAAACCGCATGGGCGCATCAAGCCTTGCGCAAGTTTATAAGCAATTGGGTGATGTAACACCTGATGTTGATAGCCCAGAGTTATTAAAAGGCTTTTATAACGCAATGCAAGCGCTTGTGGCTGATAGTAAGTTACTTGCTTATCATGACCGCTCAGACGGTGGTTTATTTACCACAGTAGCTGAAATGGCGTTTACGGGTCATACCGGTGTAACGATTGATTTAGCTGGTTTAACAGGTTCAGATATTGAAGCACTTTATAACGAAGAGCTAGGTGCCGTAATCCAAGTAGCAAATGCTGATTTAGATGCAGTAAATGCGGTGTTTGAACAACATGGTATAGCAGCAATTAGCCACAACATTGGCACGCTTAACAGTGATGATACGATTATATTTAACCGTGGCGAAAATACGGTACTTAATCATACGCGTACTGATCTTCGTACTATTTGGGCTGAAACAACGTATCAAATGCAAGCACGCCGTGATAACCCTGAATGTGCTAAGCAAGAGTTTGATGCAAAATTTGATGCAAAAGATCCAGGCTTAAACGTAAAACTTAACTTTGATTTAAACGAAGATATAGCTGCACCATACATTGCAACCGGTGCTAAACCGCAAATGGCTATTTTACGTGAGCAGGGTGTTAACTCTCATTTAGAAATGGCGGCAGCGTTTAATCGCGCAGGTTTTGCAGCCGTTGATGTACACATGAGCGACATTTTAGAAGGACGTTTAACACTAGAGCAATTCAAAGGTTTAGTGGCATGTGGTGGTTTCTCATACGGTGACGTACTTGGTGCGGGTGAAGGTTGGGCTAAGTCTATTTTGTTTAACGACATGGCACGCGATCAGTTCCAAAACTTCTTCCACCGTGAAGATACCTTTAGCTTAGGTGTATGTAACGGTTGCCAAATGTTATCAACGTTAAAAGAGTTGATCCCTGGCACTGAACATTGGCCGCGCTTTGTAACAAATAAATCAGAGCGTTTTGAAGCACGCTTTAGTTTAGTAGAAATACAAGAGAATCCGTCTGTGTTCTTTAACGGAATGGCTGGCTCGCGTATGCCTATAGCAGTTTCTCATGGTGAAGGTCATGCTGAATTTGCAAATGATGCAGCCACTAAAGTGGCGCTTAATAGCGGCACTGTAGCGGTTAAGTTTGTAGATAACTACGGTAACCCTACAACGCAGTACCCAGCTAACCCTAATGGTTCTCCAGAAGGTATTACAGGTATTACGTCAACTGATGGTCGCGCCACTGTAATGATGCCGCATCCAGAACGTGTATTCAGAAGCGTTGCCAACTCTTGGCATCCTGATGAGTGGGTCGAGGATAGTCCGTGGATGCGTATGTTCCGTAACGCACGTAAAAATGTAGGTTAATTACATTTGCGTTTATACAAGTTAGATTCATAATCTTACTGTAAAATAAAAAAGGCTGCATTGTGCAGCCTTTTTTGATTAGTATAGTTTTAGCTAAAAGCACAAAGCATTTAAGGATAGTATGTTTAAGCGAGTTGGTTTAATTGTTGGAGCTGTATTGCTAAGTACCTTGCTGCTTGGTTATGTATTTCGTTTACCTTTATTACAGTGGGTTATAGCGCCTGAGCTTAAAAAAGCAGGCATTACGTTAAGTTGCCTTGATTTTTCAATCACGTCTAGCTTAAATATTCATGCTGACAGAGTATGTGTAAATTATCAAAATCAACAATTACAACTTACTGGTATTACTGCAAATACAAAGCGTGTAGATATTAAAAATGCAGTGCTAGCAGTTAATTCACTCCCTAAAAGTGATAATGCTAATCAACTTACTAAAAATCTCGATTTAGCGCTTCCCTTAAATCGCCCATTAATCAGCATTAAACAGCTTATAGTAAAAAGTGATGAGCTCAATAAGCCACTAAAAATAAGTATATTAGAACCCACACTAAATAAATTTAATGTCACGGGTGATATAAACGCGAGTGCAAATTTGGCTGTTAATAAAGTAAGTGGTCAGTTTGAAATTAATGACACTTTTTTAAAGCACGTTATAAACACTAAAAATACATTAATTGCAGATGCTAACTTTAATACTCAGCAAGCATTTAGCTTTGATGGTATAGAACTTGAATTAAATGGCGATATTAGCTCCCAGTTTGCTCACACGTATGAGTTTTCTCATACAAATCAGCAGTGCCAAGTTAACGTATTAACCACTGGTAAATTGGCGACGCGTTTTAATTTAAATAGCCAAGCGTTAATGTTTAATACCGATTTGCTTAATAACAAAATTAATCTAACACCAAGCTGTATTGAGTTAACTCCACCGAGTGAATACGCAGGCTTTGTTAGCAAACAAGTTCCTTTAAATTGGCAACTTAAACTCCCTCAATCAATTCGCTTAGAGGCTAGTGAGTTGAGGGTACCTGCAATTAATTTGATGAGTGAAGGCGATAAGCAATTTGATATTTTAATAACAGATACAATACTAAATATTACATCTCCATTTGAGTACTTACAGACAACTTTATCAGCTCAAATAAATACACCCGATATAAATAATATTAACGTTAATGCTCAGTTATCTGGCGCTGTAATTAAAGGCGATTACGCCGTTATGCTTGAAAGCTTGCCTGAGTTTGTTCCTGCAACAGCGAATGGGCTTAGCCTTAGTGGTCACTTTAATATAAGTGAGTTTATAGACTCAAAACCAATTGGGCTTATAAATGCTAAATTAACGCTTAATAGTGTAGATGCGTTTGATATAAGTGCAGTGCAATACCAAGGTGATTTAACAGCAAAAATGGATAAACAGTTAAACGCAGAGGTAGCGTTAACTCAGCGATTAAAAAGCGCAGAATATAAAGAATTTAAAGTCACAGATATAAGTAACACATTAACAGCAAATACTAATTTAGGCGTAGGTGAGTTATTTGCTAATCTAACAGCAAAAACAAATATAAAGACTGTTAATAGCCCTGACATAAAACTTAATAATATAAAAGTAGAGTCTACAGGCTTGCAAAGTCGTGCACTAAAAGCCACGCATCACGCATTTATAAACGATGTTGAGTTAGTTGTAAATCATCATATGTCGTCGCAAGCTCATCCGTTTGAAGTCATTATTCCTGAACAAAGTACGCTGCTGTTAAATGCGCTTATTAGGCAATTTGAGCCACTTGCACAACTAACAGAGGGCGAATTTAATGGCTATATTAGTGGCGATATAAACTTACAAAATGCACTGTTCAATATGGGGATTAGTCATACAAGTGCACTGTATAACGATTACCTTGCGAGTGATTTAAACAGTGTATTTAGCGGGGAATATAATTCAGGTAAGCTTAATGTAAAACCAACTACCTTTAATTTAAATGAGTTTAGAGCGGGTGCCGTAGTTAAAGCGATTAAAGGGCAATGGCAAGTGAGTAGTAATACCGCGCTTATAAATGATGTAAAAGGAAGTGTGTTTGGCGGCGAGTTTTCGTTAGATACCTACACAATAGGGAAGCCAAACCAAGTTGCCAATGTTAAGTTTGAAAATATTGATGCAAGTAAACTCGTTACACTCGACGATAAGTCGGGCATTGTATTAACGGGACGCTTGGCGGGGTCTTTACCTGTCCATTTTGATAGTGGAAAAATTGAAATAATTGACGGTAGTTTATTTAGCCAAGGAACAGGTAATTTAAAAATCACCAATAATGCCGCGTTTGATTCAGTAATGCAGCAACAGCAAGAGTTGCAACCTGTATTAGGGCTATTAACTAATTTAGATATTCAAAAACTTAATAGCAGTGTGGCATTAAAAAACGATGGCTGGTTAAAGCTTGGGGTTAATTTACAAGGCTATAATAAAGCAGAGCAGCAGCAAGTTAACTTTAATTATAACCACGAAGAAAACGTATTTACACTTTTACGCGCACTGCGTTTAAGTGACGAAATTACACAAAAAGTTGAGCAACAATACTCACAAAAAGGAAACTAATAATGAGACAGTCGTTATTGATAAAAGTACTGCTCGCGCTAGGTGCTATTAGTGCACTAAGTGCCTGCACGCACCGAGTTGAGGTGTCTGCTAAAGAGCCCATTACTATTAATTTAAATGTGAAGGTCGATCACGAAATTCGCGTAAAAGTAGATAAAGAACTCGACAGTTTGTTTAGTGACGACAGTGAGTTATTTTAAGGAGCTAAAACATGAATACGAAGAAAAAATTAAATATTATTACGTTAGTTAGTGCAGTATGTATGTCGTTCTCTGCGTGGGCTATTAGCCTTGATGACGCTAAAAACCAAGGTTTTGTAGGTGAAGATAGCTCTGGTTATTTAGGGCTCGTTGTACAAAACGCAGAAGCAAAAGCAGTTGTTGATGACATAAATGCAAAGCGTAAAGCGCAGTACTTAAAGCTGGCTAAAAAGAATAACTTGTCACTTTCACAAGTAGAAGCACTTGCTGCCGCTAAAACAATTGAAAAAACCCAAAGTGGTCATTACGTTGAAGTAAATGGTAACTGGGTTAAAAAATAAGCGTTAGTTATTGCCTTGTTTTGTAAAAAGTTTTGCACGAACCAAAATAAAACCGAGCGTTTAAGCGCTCGGTTTTTTACAGCCTTCGAGTAACTGCTGCCAAAAATCAATACCCTTACGCCTTGCTAGGTTTATATTATGCTCTGGAATAGATTCAGGCTCGTTATAACTATCAAGTGCTTCGCTCATACTTGCTTCGCGAATTAAATGCAAAGTAGGAAAGGGCGCTCTATTTGTGTAATTTGCGGCATCAGTTTCATCGCTGTCGGCAAATACGTAATCAGGATGAAAGTTAGCAATTTGATACTTCCCTTCAAACCCCTGCGCGACTAAAAGTGCATTAGCTAAATCGACCAAGTCTAAAAAGTCTTCAAAATCACTAAAGCCGTTGTCAAACATGATAAGGGTTGTTTCGCGCTCTGGTTCGCGGTCAAGCTCAACACATTGCTCAAGCATATCCATTACGGCATCATCCATAGTTGCTGCAGGGCTTACTATGTAATGAATACAGTTGTTTTCTACTTCTTTTCGAGCAAATGGGCAAAAGTTATATTTAACAATAACAGATGACACCCATTCACGGGTTTGGCTTATAGCTATGTTGGTCACGGTTTTGGCTCTAAATATTGATTAATAATGGTAAGTGTTTTTTGTATAGCACCTTGGTTTTTAGTTACGCATTGCGCAGCTTTAATACCTAAGGTTTGGCACGCTTTTGTGTTTTGGCTAAACGTTATGAGCTGCTTTGCTAGTTCGTCATTGCTATCAACCACTACAGTGGCTTTAAGTTTTATTAGCTCGGGATAAACATGATCAAAATTGTATGTGTGTGGACCTGTTATTAAACCTACCGAAAACGCGGCTGATTCCAGTGGGTTATGCCCACCTCTGCGTATTAAGCTGCCACCAATAAAGCTCACATTTGCAGCGCCATATAAACACTGTAATTCACCAAGCGTATCAGCAAGGAGTACTTGTTCATTGTTGTAGTTATTTTGGCTACGACGGCTAAAACTAAGTGGGCTTTGTGTTAAAAGCTCAGCTACTTTATCAAATTGCTCTGGATGGCGCGGGGCAATTATAAGTAATGCATTAGGTTGCTTTTTTAGTAACTGTTGGTGAGCTGCCAATACTAATTCATGTTCTACAGGATGTGTTGAGCCTGCTACCCATACGAAGCGCTCGTCATTGATGTGTTCAGTACTGCTATTTTCATTACTACTATTTTTATTAATACTGTAAAGCTGTTTAAGGTTGAGTACTTTGGCTAATTGCTCGTCACTTGGTGTTATATCAAATTTTATAGAGCCTGTTACATGGCTTTTTGAAGTTTCGAGACCAAGCTCTATAAAACGCTCTGCATCTGCCTTGTTATGACTCGCAAGTACTGTAATTGAGCGCATAATAATATGCGTTAATTTAGCGACCTTTTGATAGCCTTGCTGTGACTTTTCAGAGAGTCTTGCATTGATAACAAGTACCGGTATATTTTTTTTGTGACTTATCGCCATTAAATTTGGCCATAGCTCTGTTTCTAAAATACATAATGCTTGTGGCTTTATACGCTTTAAAAATCGGGCTGTCGCAAACGGAAAATCGATTGGTAAGTAGCTACACGCCACAGAATTTTTAAACTGGTTAAGTATTTGCTCTCTGCCTGTTGGAGTATTACAGGTTATAAGTATATTTAAATTTGGATGCGCTTTTTGAAGAGCTTTAATAAGCGGCGTTGCGGCGAGTACCTCACCAACAGAAGCACAATGAAAAACTAAAGGTTTGGTTTTAGTCGTAAATAAAGACTTACTGACAAACCCAAAGCGCTCTTTAAAGTGTGCACGATAGCCTTGGTTTTTTTTACCTCGTAAAATATAGAGATAAAATACAATCAGTGGGCTAATAAAAATTAATGCTAGAGAGTAAAAAATGCGTGCCATACTGATCTTTCTTAAAGGGAGGTGGCGTTAGTTTACCGTGAAATAGCCGTTTTCTAAACATACTCACAATAAAATATGGTCTGGGTTCAGTTATAACCCGATAAAATGCACACAATTAAATAAAATTATGGAATAATGGATTTAATTTTTCCCTGCTATTTCAGTTCCTAGAGGAATTTTTCATGTCAATTATCGATTCAGTGGCAACTAGCTACGTTGAAACATTAAACCGTCATCAAGCATTATTTGAAACGATGGAAGCTTATCATCAAGAATCTATGCAACTGTTAGAAGCATGCCACAGTGCATTACAAGCTGGTGGCAAGATTGTTTGGTTTGGTAACGGCGGTAGTGCAGCCGATGCGCAGCATTTAGCAGCAGAATTTGTAGTGCGTTACAAATTAGAACGTGGTCCGCTTGCCTCAATGGCATTGACTACAGATACATCAATTTTAACAGCACACAGCAACGATTATCACTTTGATACGGTGTTTGAACGCCAAGTTCAAGCGCTATGTAAGCCAGAAGATTTAGTGATAGGTTTAACCACATCAGGTACTAGTAATAATATTAACTTAGCATTAGAAGCTGCAAATAAACTAGGCGCTTTTACAGTGGCATTAACAGGGCGTGATGGCGGTAAAGTAAAAGATATTGCTAAGTTACCTATCATTATAAAAAACGACGAAACAGCACGTATCCAAGAAGCTCACATGTTTATAGGTCACTGGTTATGTGAAGCCATGGATATGGTTGTTGCGGAGCAGCAGTAATGGATTTATCGTTATTAAAAAACTTATCGGCAGCACGTATATTAGTTGTTGGCGACGTAATGCTAGACCGTTATTGGTATGGTGATACAGGTCGAATTTCGCCTGAAGCGCCAGTACCTGTTGTTAAAGTAAGTAAATTTGAAGACAAAGCGGGCGGTGCAGCTAACGTTGCAAAAAATATAGCGCGATTAGATGCAAAAGTCGGCTTACTGGGCTTAATTGGTGAAGATGAAAGCGGGCAGATTTTAGAGACTATTCTAAAAGGTGAAAAAATAAGCTCACAATTAGTCAGTGTATGTGATTTACCGACTATTTCTAAAATGCGCGTTATTAGTCGCCATCAACAACTCGTTCGTCTTGATTTAGAAGAAACGTTTACTGAGCAACATAGTCAATTACTATTAAACCGCTTAGAGCTTGTGCTAGATGAATACGACTTTATTGTATTCTCTGATTACAGCAAGGGATCTTTAAGCTTAATTAAAGAAATGGTAAGCCTAGCTAAGAGCGCCGGAAAAACGGTTTTAATCGACCCTAAATCGCCAGATTTACATTTATATGAAGGTGCTGATTACATTACGCCTAATTTACATGAGTTTAAGTTAGCGGGTGGTCAAACCGATTCAGAAGAAGCTTTAGCAGCAAGTGCGCGTGATTTAATTAGCAAAAATGGCATTAAAGCCATGTTGCTTACGCGTTCTGAGCAAGGTATGTCGTTAATTAATGCAGATGAAAAGTTTGATTTTGCAGCACAAGAGCTTGAAGTAAGCGATGTGACTGGGGCCGGTGATACGGTTATAGCTACATTAGCCGTTATGCTTGGTGCGGGCATGGAACCTAAAGATGCAGTCGAAATTGCTAATTTAGCGGCAGGTATAGCGGTTAGTAAATTTGGTGCAGCTACAGTTTCGCCAGAAGAGTTAAGTCGTAAGCTTGGTCAGTATTTACATACTACTGGTGAGCATTACCAAACACCATTTGATGATGTCCTTCAACATATTGAGTTTGCAAAACAAAATGGCGAAACCATTGTATTTACTAATGGCTGCTTTGATATTTTACATGCTGGGCATGTGCGTTATTTAGCACAAGCTAAAGCCCGAGGCGATAGACTCGTTGTTGGATTAAATAATGATGAATCTATTACGCGCTTAAAGGGGGCAGATCGTCCTATTAACCCGCTAGATGAGCGTGCAATGGTACTTAGCGCACTTTCATCAGTTGATTGGGTTATTCCGTTTGGTAGTCTAGATGAAAACGATACTCCCGCTAAATTAATTGAGCAAATAAGCCCTGATATTTTAGTTAAGGGTGGCGACTACACCGTAGAGCAAATAGCGGGTGCTGAGCATGTACTTCGCCATGGCGGAAAAGTTGAAGTGCTTGAATTTTTAGATGGGTGCTCAACATCAAAAGTAATAAGTAAAATTAAACAGTAATTACTGATTTAGTTTGCTAAAAAATAAAAAAAAGGGATGAAAACACTGTTTTCATCCCTTTCTTACTTTTAATACGTTACTTTATTAAAAGTTATATTCGTACTTAGCAAATGCAGAAGTATCGTTTTCAGCGCCGTCGTTGTTAGACGCAAAAGCACCTAAAGTGACGCGTCCTCCCATAGAAAGCATTCTGTAACGAAGTTCTAATTGCTTAGAGTTAAACCCTGTTTTAGTAATAGAATTACCTAAATCTGGGTTATTTGGATAACGATCACTTTTATCGCTATTGTAATCAACGTTATGTAATTTTACCTGCCAATCATCACCGTTTGACAGTTGACCAAGCAGAGTTAAAACAACTGATTGTGTATCGTTATCATATGTCGATGCAATAGTTCGACCGTGGTAGCGATAGCCTGACTTATAATCAATGTTCTCATAGTAACAATTCTCGCGAATTAGCTCACTGGTGCATGTTACACCTGTATCAATATACTCTATATTAAATAGTATGTTTTGTTCATATATGCGTTGTGTTGTCTGTACACCAAATAAATAAGCTCTATCAGACGGTTTAAACTGTGAGCTTGCATCTTCACCTATAGTGCTGGCATAAAGCGCATACGGGTGATTGAATAGTGTATCTGACCAACGAACATCAATACCAGCTAATTGGTTTCCAATTTTAGACTCAAATTGAACATCACAACTATTGGCTTCACCTATACATGCAGTTTGCCCTGTTATAACATCAATAAAATCACCCGCTGAGCCCGGTTGTCCATCGCCAGCCCATTGTGCAGACCAGCTAAGTGCGATTTCTAACTGTTGAATAGGGCGAAAATTAACACGAGTACTCCACAGTAAAGCATCAGGTATAACACGCGTAGACTCAAGCTTTGCCATTTGTGCTGTAAAGCTCCATTGACCAATCCAGCTCAGCCATGGTGTCTCAAAAGCAGTACTTTTTTCTCGAGTAACACTTAGTGCA
Organism: Pseudoalteromonas sp. NZS71_1; assembly: GCF_015864305.1. Taxonomy (NCBI): domain Bacteria; kingdom Pseudomonadati; phylum Pseudomonadota; class Gammaproteobacteria; order Alteromonadales; family Pseudoalteromonadaceae; genus Pseudoalteromonas; species Pseudoalteromonas sp. NZS71_1. Next base: position 18,002 of record NZ_JADYXM010000003.1, read on the forward strand.
GGTAAAGGTTTCGCATTACCTGACATAATTAAGCTGTTATCAACACCAGGTCCCCAAAATTGTTCAACAGCACCGGCTCTAAAAATCCAGTTACCTAAACGGTAAGCTAAGTAACTATTATCAAGTGAGGTATCGTTACAATCGGTTAAAGCTTGCTCATCGGTAACTATATCGTCAGTCGTTTTTCCATCAACTAAACATTTTTTACCGTCTTTTCTATAGTTTATAGCTACTTTAGCTGCAAAGTTATCGCCTAAATAAGCGTAAGCTGCTGAAAGCTCTGTTTCTTGAGTATTTGTTGCACCAAAGCTTGTTGCTATGATTGGATCTGTGGCTGCAAAAGCTGATAATTGAAGACTATGTGAGCTACTATTTTCTGATTTATATCGATGTTTAACGCGAAGTAAAGCATCTTGTAAGCTTGGAGATAATTGCTCCAGCGGCATACTTTCCACATCGCTTATAAAACTTTTCCACATAAGCGGATAGGTAGTTACAGGAGCTAAAATAACACCGGCATCAGCTAATTGTTGAATATCAGCTCTTAGACCATAATCATCGGGTTTTACCCATGGCTCAGCATTAACTGATGCGCTCATAGCGCAAAAAAGAGTAGAAAGTAGAAAAATTCTGTTTCGCAAAGTTCAGATCCTTGTGATTAAGATTGCGGCTAAGTTTATCAATCTAAGTCTGCTATTGCAGTAAATAATCAAATTTATAGAGTTAATTTAATATATTAAAATGTAACCTGTCTATCGTAATAAGTATCTGATTGATATACTGGAGCTCAAATAGGACATTGAGAATGCAATGAGCAACAAACGACTTTTATTTATTCCAGTATCATCACCAGAAGGCATTGGTGAATATATGCGCTCGTTGTTGTTGGCTCAAAGTTTACAGGCAGAACTTGCAGATTCTCTCGATATTCACTTTATATTAAATAAGCATACAAGCTACGCAAAAGATTGTCCTTTTGAAGCCACACTACTCGAACACTCAGCGACTAAAGAGCTTGATTTTGTTTGCGACTTTATAGAGCAATTTAAACCTGATGTCGTTGTTTTTGATTGTGCAGGACGTGCAGGGCATATGAAGGCAGCTAAAAAGGTAGGCGCTAAAGTTATATTCATTTCTCAGCATGCAAAAAAACGTGCTAAAGGCTTAAAACTTAACAGAATTAATTTAATTGATACACATTGGGTTGTACAGCCTGATTATTGTATTGAGCCACTTACATGGGCTGAAAGTACGAAGTTAGACATGTTTCCCTTGGCACATCCTCGAAATGTAGGTCCTTTTGTTACATTTGCCTCTTGCGCGCAAAAACGTGATGTTTTAAATCGCTATAACTTAGTATCGGAAGGCTATTTTATTGTAAATGCTGGCTCAGGCGGACATGTATTAAATAACCTTAATTGCGCTGATGTTTACTTTAAAGCCGCGCTTAAAATTACTAAGCACACTGGTTTAAAAGCAGTTGTTGTGTTTGGTCCCAATTATAAGAAAGCCATTCCTGAAAGTGATGAGGTTACTTGCTTAGCAAGTCTGCAAAGTACTGATTTTTTGGCATTAATGAGCCAAGCTAAAATCGCATTACTTAGCGGTGGAGATACTTTACTGCAAGCAATTGCAGTTCAAACCCCCGTTGTGGCATGTGCTATCTCAAAAGATCAAAATACACGTTTGGATCATTGTGTTAATGCAGGTGTTGTCATAAAAGCAAATCTTGATATTGATGAAATCACTACGAAAATAGCTCAGGTTATTAGCGAGCCTTTCTATAATGAATTCGTTGCTAAATATAGCCAACTTGATAATACACATAGCTTCGATGTGATCACTAATGGCATAAAAAATATGCTTATAGGGGATCGCTAATGAATATAGTGATTGTAATTGATTCCCTAGTGGGTGGTGGTGCTGAAAAAGTAATGCTTACCCTTGCTGAGGAAATGGCCAAGTTACAGCACAGAATCACTATTTTGTCTCTTGCTAACTCTATTGAATATAATATCCCTGAAGTACTTAACGTGGAGAGTTTATTCGCACATAGGGCATCAAAAGTAGATCGATTTTGGCAGCGTAAAAATAGCATTTTAACACTACAAACTTGGTTTGAAAAAAAACAAAGCGAGCTGGGCAATATTGATTTAGTGCTTTCTAATCTTGATAAAAGTAATAACTTGCTCGCGCGTAGTAATATCAAAAATATTCATTTTGTTATTCACAACTCAGTTAATGCAGAACTTGCACGTCAAAAAAAGTTAGGTCCATTTTCATACTTATATCTTAAAAAAAGTAAGCAAAATTTAAATGGTAAATCACTTATTTGCGTATCAAAGGGTGTTGAAAAAGAAATAATACAAGGGGATTTAATTAACCCAAGTGCAATTGCGACTATTTACAACCCGTTCGATTTTGAAAAAATAAGACAGCAAGCAAATGAGCAAAATAACAATATCCCAAATGAGCCCTACTTAATTCATGTAGGAAGACTCGCCAAACAAAAACGCCACGATATATTATTTGCAGCATTTGCAAAGCTTGATAAAAAATACAAGTTAGTACTTTTATGTAATAAACCGGCTAAAGCGCTAAAGCTTGCACAGGAATACGGCATAGAAAAACAGTTAGTAGTGCCAGGATTTCAACAAAACCCGTACAACTGGATTAAGCATGCCAAAGCTTTAGTGTTGAGTTCTGATTTTGAAGGACTTCCAACGGTATTAATTGAGGCTTTAGCGGTCGGTACTCCGGTAGTTAGCACTAATTGTACATTTGGACCAAGCGAGATATTAACAGGCGAGCTAAGTAAATATTTAGTACCTGCTGGACAAAGTGAGGCATTAGCCAATGCCGTTAAGCAGGTGCTAGCAGATAAGCCAAATGTAGAAAACGCAGATATTCTAAAACAAGTACAAGCAGAGCAGGTTGCTCTGCAGTATTTAGCATTGGCTAACTAAGTTAACTTATATTAGGTTAACTTATATTAGCGAGTGCTTTGAGGTAGTTGCTATGCAGAGTTTGCCAGTTACTCGCGTGCCAATTAAATGACTCGTTTCGACCTTGTTCTTTTAAAAATGAGCGCTCAAGTCGTTCCATATTACTTTGTTGCCACTGCACATTAGGCATTTTTATTTCACCTCTATCAAAGTCGATAATATACACATCACCAGTAGCATCAAACAAAATGTTATTAATGTTTAAATCGGCGTGATACACACCTTTTGAATGAAATAGCGCGATTGTTCTAGCTATGCCCTCTAACTCATCTTCAGTCAATGAGCGTTCAATTAATATGTCGAGTACACTTTTAGCGCCTTTAACAGCCTCGGTAATAATATCACCGCGGTAAATTAATCCGCTGCGGGTTACTTTAGCTGCAATAGGGGTTGGTACGTTTAAACCAAGCTCTATAAGTTTACTCATTAAGCTAAACTCTTTATACACACGGGTTTGTTCAAGCCCTGGGTATAAATATTGATCGCTTAGCAATTTACCTACTAAGCCACCGCGCCAATAATGCCTAAGTACGGCTGTTAATTCGTCTTGCTTAAAAAACCACGCAGTTGCTCGGCCCTTTTTAGCGCCCACAATTTTATTTTGTTGTTGCCAATAATTTGCATCAAACCAATCGAGGGTAATTTGGCTCGTGTATTTAGGGTGGCTTAATACAGTGTGATTGCCTTGCACGTGTTGTTTAAACATAGCTCTGCGTAATTGCTAAATAATGTGCCTATATTAGCGCGTTTTAAAGCTGAGGATAAGTGCTTGCAATAGCGTGATTATAATTTAAGATCGGCTTTTGTATTTAATACCTAAGGGAATGTGTGACTCAAGCTCCTAACTATTCATCTATTTGTTTATTAAGACTCTCAGCCATTGGTGACGTATGTCATGGTGTGAGTGCTGTACAAGCCATTCAAAAAGCACACCCAAATGCAAAAATCACCTGGGTTATTGGTAAAATAGAAGCGATGTTACTTGCCGACTTACCGGGTGTTGAGCTGGTGGTATTTGATAAAAAACAAGGTAAAGCAGCACTTAAAAGCTTAAAGCAACGCTTTAAAGAACAACAGTTTGATGTACTACTTAACATGCAAGTTGCATTAAGGGCTGGGTTTGTAGCGCGTTGTATTCCTGCAAAAGTAAAAATAGGGTTTGATTGGGCGCGTTCAAAAGAATTGCACAGCTTGTTTATTAATAAACGAATAGCCCCAGAAGCTCAGGCGCATGTGCTTGAAGGCTTTAAAGGTTTTGCAAAAGCGGTTGGTGTAGCTGATTATAAACCGAGTTGGGACATGCCATATACAGAGCAAGACCAAGCGGTTGCTGATGAACTACTAACACCAGAGTACCTAACTAATAAACTGTTAGTAATATCGCCAGCAGCAAGTAAAGCACAGCGCAATTGGCTCGCTGATCGTTATGCAGCATTGGCTGATTATGCAAATGAGCAAGGCTTTAAGGTGGTATTGACGGGGGGGCCAACAGAACTTGAAATTAACCTAGCAAATAGTATTGTTGAGTATAGTAAAACACCTATTTTAAATTTAGTGGGTAAAACGAAACTCAAAGAGTTGTTGTGCGTGTTAAAGCGTGGCAGCTTAGTGCTTGCACCCGATACGGGTCCTGCGCATATGGCAGTAACAGTTGGTACGCCGGTTATTGGTTTATACGCACATTCAAACCCAGCACGAACAGGCCCTTACTTATATCAAGATTACGTGGTAGAGGTTTATCATCAAAATTTGCTTAAGCAAACTGGTAAAACAGCTGAGCAAGTGCCGTGGGGTACGCGCGTAAAAGGCGATGATTTAATGAGCCAAATTACAGTTGATGACGTAAAAGCGATGTTTGATCATGTTGTACAAAAAGAGTCTTTGTAATGAATGTACAACAAAAAAATAAAGCGCTTTTTTTAGACCGAGATGGCGTGGTAAACGTTGACCATGGTTATGTGTATCAAAGCGATAAATTTGAATTTATTGAAGGTGTTTTTAGTACTTGTAAAGCATTTTATGATGCGGGCTATAAAATCATAATCGTCACTAATCAATCTGGAATTGGCCGAGGTTATTACACCGAAACTGATTTTTTAGCACTAACTGATTGGATGAAAACCCAATTTAGCGATCACAGTATTGAAGTTGCCGATGTGTACTTTTGCCCTCATCACCCTAAAAAAGCGCACCCTGAATATTTGAAAGAGTGCAGTTGCAGAAAGCCTGCGCCAGGGATGTTATTGCAAGGCATACAAGAGCATAACATCGACCCTGCTTGCAGTATAATGGTGGGCGATAAACTCAGTGATATGCAGGCTGCGAAAAAAGCAGGGATCACTACCCGCGTTTTAGTGCGTTCAGGTCAAAGCTTTGATGAAAGTGCCAAGCAAGAGGCTGATTTAATTATCGATTCTATAAACAGTTTACCTGCACTTTTAAAGACATAAATAAACTAAACAGATTAGCCTGTAAACTGGCAGGAATTACTTCCAGTCTAGGGTGTTTACGACGAACTGCAAACCGTGCATTTTCCCCATTAAACTTTTACAATACCCCCCATAATAAACAGTCGCTTAAATGTGGTTGTTTACCCGTTCAAATATATGGAGAACTTAGATGAGAGCATCTGCTTTTTTTAGCCAGTTACAACAGCAAATTGAAGACGTAAAAACCGAAGGTTTGTATAAAAGCGAACGTATTATTAAATCTCAGCAGCAAGCTCAAATCGAAGTTGCATCAGGTAAAGTAATCAACTTTTGTGCTAATAACTACTTAGGTTTAGCTAATAGCCCAGAGCTAATTGAAGCTGCGCAAAACGGTTTAAATAATCATGGTTTTGGTGTGGCGTCTGTTCGTTTTATTTGTGGCACGCAAGATATTCATAAAACGCTAGAGAAAAAAATCAGTGAGTTTTTAGAAACAGAAGATACGATTTTATATTCTTCATGTTTTGATGCAAATACAGGCTTGTTTGAGACTATTTTAGGCGCAGAAGACGCTATTATTTCTGATTCGTTAAACCATGCATCAATTATTGATGGTGTACGTTTGTGTAAAGCTAAGCGTTTTCGTTATGCAAATAACGACATGGCTGATCTTGAAAAGCAACTTATTGCAGCAGATGAAGCTGGCGCTAAAACTAAACTAATTGCTACCGATGGCGTGTTTTCTATGGACGGCGTTATTTGTAATTTAGAAGCTGTGTGCGACCTAGCTGATAAATACGATGCACTTGTAATGGTTGATGACTCTCATGCTGTTGGCTTTGTTGGCGAAAACGGTAAAGGTACACCAGAGTACTGTAATGTATTAGACCGTGTAGATATTATTACCGGTACATTAGGTAAAGCGCTAGGCGGTGCATCAGGTGGTTATACATCAGGTAAAAAAGAAATTGTTGAATGGTTACGTCAGCGCTCACGCCCATACTTATTCTCAAACTCATTAGCACCTTCAATTGTTACTGCATCAATTAAAGTACTTGAAATGCTAGAAAATGGCGGCGAGCTTCGCGCTAAACTTTGGTCAAATGCTAAATATTTCCGTGAGCAAATGGAAGCTGTTGGTTTTACGTGTGCAGGTAAAGATCATGCAATCATCCCTGTAATGCTAGGAGATGCCAAAGTAGCCTCGTTAATGGCTGATAAACTACTTGCTGAAGGCATTTACGTCACTGGTTTTTCATTCCCTGTAGTACCAAAAGGGCAAGCGCGTATTCGTACACAAATTTCAGCAGCGCATAGCATTGAGCAACTCGATATTGCTATTGATGCATTTACCCGTATTGGTAAAGAAATGGGCGTTATTTAATTTTATTTTAAACCGAAGCCTCGCTTCGGTTTTTTAGTTGAGTGTGGATTATGAAAGCATTATCTAAATTAAAAGCAGAACCGGGCATTTGGATGACAGATGCACCAAAGCCAGAAGTGGGTCATAACGACTTACTGATTAAAATTCGTAAAACAGCTATTTGTGGTACCGACGTACATATTTACAAATGGGATGAATGGGCAAGTAAAACGATTCCTACTCCAATGGTTGTTGGTCACGAATATGTTGGCGAAGTTGTTGATATGGGCCAGGAAGTTCGTGGCTTTAAAGTAGGCGACCGCGTATCGGGTGAAGGTCATATTACGTGTGGGCACTGTCGAAATTGTCGTGCTGGGCGTGTACATTTATGCCGTAATACAACAGGCGTAGGTGTAAATCGTGAAGGTGCATTTGCAGAGTATTTAGTTATTCCTGCGTTTAATGCATTTAAAATTCCAGATAATATTTCTGACGAACTGGCTTCTATTTTTGACCCGTTTGGCAATGCAGTTCATACCGCATTATCGTTCGACTTAGTTGGCGAAGATGTACTTATTACTGGTGCAGGCCCAATTGGTATTATGGCAGCAGCGGTTGCAAAACACGTTGGTGCTCGCCACGTCGTTATTACCGACGTAAATGAATACCGCCTAGATTTAGCCCGCAAAATGGGTGCATCTCGCGCGGTAAACGTGGCAAGCGAAAAGCTTGAAGATGTAATAAAAGACTTAGGTATGACAGAGGGCTTTGATATTGGTCTTGAAATGTCAGGTGTGCCAAGCGCTTTTAATTCAATGCTTAATAACATGAACCACGGCGGTAAAATTGCCATGCTAGGTATTCCACCATCTGATATGGCAGTTGATTGGAACCAAGTTATTTTTAAAGGTTTAGTGATTAAAGGTATTTACGGTCGCGAAATGTTCGAAACGTGGTACAAAATGGCAAGCTTGATTCAATCTGGTCTTGATTTGAACCCAATCATTACACATCAGTATTCTGTGGATGACTTCCAAGCTGGCTTTGATATGATGATTTCAGGTCAGTCAGGTAAAGTAATTTTAAACTGGGATTAGTTCCTAACTAAATTACAAGAAGGGCGGCTTTAGCCGCCTTTTTTATACTATTAATTAAAGAGACTTCAATGGCATTTAAACACATTTCTATAGCGCAAACGTTAGAACTTCTAGATAAAGAAGACGTTGTAATTGCAGATATTCGCGATCCAAATTCGTATCAAGCTGGTCGTATTCCAGGCTCAGAAGCACTTTCTAACGGTAATATTGCACAATTTATGATGGAAAAAGAATTCGATCAGCCAATTATTATTGTGTGTTACCACGGTATGAGCTCTCAGGGCGCAGCTAGTTATTTAGTTGAGCAAGGTTTTGAAGATGTATACAGCATGGATGGCGGTTTTACTGCTTGGGAAGCGTCTTATAGCGAGAAAGTAGAACGATGATAGAGCTTGGCAGTTTAAATAACCCACGCGCCGCACAAGGCTTTATAGATTATTTAAAAAGCCAAGGCCTAGATGCAAAGATACACTCAGCAGATGGCAGTAATGTCATTATTAGCGTGACTGAGGAGGACTTTCATCAAGTTCAGCCTTTATGGGTTGAGTTTACACAAAACCCTAATCATGAAAAATACCAGCAAGCATCTTGGGATGTAGGCAGCACACAATCGCCGCTTAAATATCAAGGGCAATCACTTAATCTTATGGCGCGGTTTAAAGCGCTTAGCTGGCTTAACCAAACTGTTAGCATATTGAGTATTGTTATTTATGTCGCTTTTTTATTGGGTGGATTTGATGAAATTTATACAGCTCTGCAATTTAATCCATCACAACCGCTTAGTTGGTTAACACCTGCGCTTGTGCATTTTAGCGCGATGCATATTGTGTTTAATTTAATTTGGTGGATGTCGCTTGGCGACAATATCGAAAAGCAATGCGGAAAACTCAGCTTAATAGGTTTGTTTTTAGTGACTGCACTTATTAGTAATTGGGCGCAATACCTAATGGTTGGTCCCAACTTTGGCGGTTTGAGTGGCGTAGTATATGGGTTACTTGGTTTTTGTTGGATTCATAGCTTTTTAAATCCGAACAAACCTGCGCTGGTTAGTACGGCTATTGTTGGTTTTATGTTGATTTGGTTAGTGCTTGGGTTTGCAGATGTATTGTTTGTAGGTATGGCTAATTGGGCGCACTTAGGTGGGTTAGTTAGCGGTATGGCTTTTGCCTACACCGCCAAAGTATTTAACGCAAAACGTTAAATACTAATGATATAAATATTTAGTGAACAAGACTTCACGGATGATCTCTTGTCCTGTTTCTTCTTTTAAGAGGCTTTTTAGTTTTTCGGCGCACTTTGCGCGTATTTCTTCACGGCCAGTAAGGGATTTTATTTTTTCTTCAGGCTCTTTAGATAAAATCTCTACTAGGGCATCACGTAGTAATGGCGTGTGGTGCTCTACTACTGCAATATCTGAAGTGTCATTAAGCATTAAATCAATAGTTACACGCACATAGCCCATTTTTTTACTTGATGCGCCAATGTAGTTGGTGATTATATCTGGCTCAAAACCAAAATAACCAACTGTGGATTCAGCACGAGCTGTAAAGCTTATGACGCTTACAAAGAACGTAAAAAGACCTGCGTATACTATTTTTTTCATATTTAAAGCGTTTCTTAAAACTTGTTACAAATAGTTTATACTTAATAGTGGGTAATAAACAGCGCCAAGCTATTATTTATGGTTATAAAACATCACTTTTTCAAAAGCTTTGGCAATGGTATCATCTCGTTGTTTTTTATTTTGTTGAGCTATTGTGATTACTTATCCTCTGTCTATATCTGCTAATTGGCAGTCCACTTCATATGTAAGTGACTTATCTCCTCTAGAGCAAGAATGGCTTTTTGAACCTAATTCTTTAACTGCTAAATTAAAAAGTAAATCACAAATTTTTAGTGTAAGAGTATTAAGCGAGCAGTTATTTACTTTAAGCCTAGAGCAAAAGTTACTGCTAAACAGCACAGCTAAAACAGCTATTAATAGAGAAGTACTCTTATTGTGCGATAACAAACCTGTGGTGTACGCACAAAGCTGGCTTCCTAAAAATGATTCGAACAATCCTTTGCACAATATGGGTGAACGACCTTTAGGTGATGTGATTTTTCAAGACCCAGCACTAAAACGAACGGATATAGAAATTGCTTATTTTGATGCCAAACACCCCGTTCAGCAATTAGTTGCAAAATTAGACCTACCCGGAAAAAACTTACTAGGGCGTCGAAGTGTATTTTCACTCAAAGAATATAAATTTTTAGTGTGTGAAGTGTTTTTACCAGGAGCATATTTATACTCATGAAATTAGCCGCTTTAAAGCCAAAACATATTTCTTACTATATACAGCTAATGCGTATAGATAAGCCCATTGGTACCTTGTTATTACTTTGGCCAACATACTGGGCTTTATGGCTTGCTAATAGTGGGATGCCGAGCTTACTCAACTTTATTATATTTACGCTGGGCGTTGTTGTTATGCGAAGTGCAGGGTGTGTAATTAATGATTTTGCAGATAGGAAAATAGACGGCTCTGTAAAACGCACAGCTCAGCGGCCGCTAGCTTCAGGGCGGGTTAGTAGTGGTGAAGCACTTAGCCTATTTTTACTGCTCATAGTTATTGCGTTTATTTTAGTATTAATGCTTAGCGTTAATACTATTTTGCTTTCTTTTGGGGCTTTGGCTTTAGCCTTTTGCTACCCTTTTATGAAACGCTATACACAATTACCACAAGTTGTTTTAGGAGCTGCATTTGGTTGGGCTATTCCAATGGCCTATATGGCTTCAATAAATGCATTACCGCAGCAGGCATGGTTATTATTTATAGCCAACATCTGCTGGACAGTCGCTTATGACACTATGTATGCGATGGTTGATAGAGATGACGATTTAAAAATAGGGGTAAAATCAACCGCTATTTTATTTGGTAAATACGACCGCCACATAATCTTTTTACTTAATGCTGTATTTATATCGCTGGTTGCGTTTATTGGTATAAGTAATCATTTAAGTGTCGCGTTTGGCATTAGTTTGAGTGTGGCTGCTGGTTTATTGGCATATCAACAAACGCTTATTCATAAGCGTGAAAGAGATGCCTGCTTTAAAGCGTTTTTAAATAATCATTATGTGGGCTTGGCTATCTTTATAGGGTTATTACTTTCATACCCAATAGCATTTTAAAGCCTTAATAAAGGCTGTTAAAATACTTAATTTAGAGCTATCGGGGTGGATCAATAATGCCGCTAATAGAGGCGTTTTTTCTAAACCATCCAGCAATAGAATAGCGTTCGTCAACTGCAGGAAGCACTTCATGAGCAAAACGTTCGCTTTCAAACATAACCAATGTGCCAGCAGTTGGTTTAATGGTTATTTCTACTTCTTTACTTTTAGGTTTATATATAAGAAGTTCGCCACCTTGCTCTGGCGTATTTAAATAAAGCACCGTTGTAAATACACGATTAGATCGACCTTTAAATGCGTCTAAGTGTTTTTTGTAAAAATCACCCTGTGTATATTTTGCATAATGGCATTCGTAATCAAATAGCCCCATAAAAAAGCTACGATTTAACGTGGTTTTTATACTTTGCATTATTGCTTGATACGTAAGCTGTGCTTGAGAGCTGCCGTCAAACCAATAGGTTTTGTCAGTGCGAATAGTTTTATCTATTTGTAAGTTATTTAATCGACCAATACCGGCAAGGCTAAAGTGGGGGTTTATACGGTGACAATCTGCAACTAAATCGTTAACTAAATCGGCAATAAGCGCGTTATGAATTACGGTGTATCCTTGGCGTTCTATATCATCTAAATAGACATCAGGACCAAAAAGTGTGTTCATTCACATCAGCTGTTTAAAAAAGGTGCGACAGTGTAGCCGAAAAGCGATTTAAAGCTACTGTTTATTGTGCCGCACTTTTTCAAAAAGAAGGGTTAGTTAAATGCAGCTCCCGCTTTTTTTATAAGCGACAGCAAGTGCTCTACATGTTCGGTAATAGATGTTTGTTGGCTTGTTTGTACAACGAGTTGTTCGTGATTTAAATCTTTATTTGTTTTTAGTTGTACGAGTTCAGAGTTCTCTGCGATTGTGTTTGCATGCTCAATGCTTGCTATAGCAAAGTGATCTGATTTAACTACACCAGCCATTACTTGCTCAATGCTACCCACTTTAATACTTGATGATTTATTTAAAGAATCAATTGCTTCATTAAGCATAGTTTGCACTTGTTTAGATTGAGAGAAGCAGCCAAACATAGGGTAGCTATCAAGATTTTGCTTACTTATATCGTTTTTATGTGCAAGAGGGTGATTTTTTGAAACAAATAATACAAGCTGATCAGGTAAGTGAATGTCACTGCCAATACTATTAATAGCTTGAGAGTATACACTTATGTCTATTTCACCTTGTTGGAGTCTGCGTGTTAGCTCTTGTTGATCTTGTAACTGCATTTCAATTTTTATATGAGGATATTGAGCTAAAAACTGTCCACAAGAAATAGGTACTATGCTGCTTGCCTTATTGGTATAGCCAATAACAAGTTTTTCATTAGCATTACCGTTTACTGATTGAAAAATCCGTTTTTTCGTTAGCTCAAGTTCCGATAGAGTCGTTTTAGCATATTCAAGGAAAAGTTCGCCTTCAGGCGTTAATTTAACAGAACGAGTTGAGCGTTTTACTAACTCATATCCCATTTCATTTTCAAGTGTTTGAATGCTGCGCGTTAGCGCTGAAGTACTAATTTGGGTTTGTTCAGCTGCTTGTCTAAAGTGACGTAATACACCAAGTGCTACAAATTGCTCTAATTGTTCAAATCTCACTTTATAGTCCCTTTTTATAAGTAAGTCGCAGATACCACGGATATCAAATATATTAATTTTTATTCTAAAGTTTAGTAAAATTCTATATTGAAATACGGTTGCAAGTTCATACGTGTTTCCAGCAGGATACCCCCCTTTTAGTATTAATTAAAGAGGAAAGCGACCAAATAGTATTACTTTTTTAATTGATAACTAGTTGTTTATTGTGTTTTGTCTATATTTTTGCAATTAACTATCTAGGCAAAGTTATTTTAACTCAGTGGGTTAGTTAGGAGATTGGAATTTAATTGTTCTAATTAATAAAAAAGTACGCCCCAAAATAGGGCGCATATATAACATGATTATGACAAATAATAGGGTGTTTTATCTATAAGAGTTTATTTTACAAAATTTCTATTTATTCGGCTGCTTAATGGTTTATTTTCAATGCTTTGTAGTTCTATTTCAATCGCATCACAGGAAATATGTATTTCGAATAAAGACGTTAATAACGATAAACTTAAGCAAGCTAAGCTAATGCCAAATAAAATAATCCCTGTGGTATTAAATTCAATAAATAAAGCAAACATCGAAAATGTACACAGTAAAAAAGAGGCTACGCCGTATACCTGCATTGTTCTGATTAAGTTTATTCGTTTACGTAAGTTAGTGATTTGAGCGACTACAACAGGTCGGATAGATTCACCTTCGCGCGCATTTAACTCCCTAATTAATTGCGCTAAAACTAAAAATCGGTTTGTATAGGCTAATAATAGCAGCGATATGGCTGGAAAAAGTAAGCCCGGGGTTGTAAGTGTCATGTTTATTCCTTAAAAGTGCAGCATGCTAATAATTTAGCGTAGGATATTGTTAACACAAAATAAATGAGGTGAATATTGCAAAATATTAATAATAAAAATTCAACTGATAGCTCTTTTCAATGGGTTACAATTTATAAAGCCGAAAATACCCTTGAAGCTAATATTATTAAAGGTTTAATACAAACCAGTGGCATTGAATGCAAAATAAAAGGTGAGATGCTCCAAGGCGCATTGGGAGAAATTCCATTTGATCAAGCACATGTTAGTGTGCAGGTTTATGCGATAAAAGAGCGCCATGCGCGCCAAATATTGGTAAACTATCAACAAGTAAAACAATCCGCTCCAGATTGGGTATGCCCTAACTGTAATGAGCATAATGGATCAACATTTGATTTTTGTTGGTCGTGTGAGACGTTAAAGAATGACTAAAGCAAATAATTTTCAGCGTATTAGAGAGCTTAACTATTTACAAAAAGCTGTTTTAGCAAGTGCTTTAATAGAGCGAATGCTGCCAAATTACGGTTTATTTAGCGAAGCAACGGGGTTTGGTGATGAAACCTTACTTCGTAATTCGCTTAATGTTTGTTGGGAAAAAATATTACTGCCTAAAAGTAAAATAGATCTCGAAAAACAAGTTGAAAAAATAGAACCGAATGTTCCTGAACTTGCTGATTTTGATATGTTTGGTACTTACCCTGCTATTGATGCTGCAACGTCTTTACTTAGCTTAATGCATGGTTTAATGGCGCAAGATGAGCAAGAGTTCATTAGTGTCAGTAAAATATCTCAAGCAACAGTGGCCCGCTTTATTGAATATCAAATGACGGTTGAAGGTGAGGTTGCAGATAACACTGCAGTTAGAGAACATCCATTAATGCAATACGAAATTGAAGTATTAGGTGAGCTAATTGATTTTGTAGAAAATATGGGGCGTATTACCTCTGATAGCGTGAAGGCACTTAAAAAGTTTGCCCTAGAAGATGGCCAAACAAATATTGGCCTTACGTTATAAAAACAGCGAAGTGAAATTTTAAAGGCAGGAGAAGTACAGTGCGAATTTTAGGCATTGAATCGTCATGTGATGAAACGGGTATTGCAATATACGATGACGAAAAAGGCTTGTTAGCTCATCAATTATACAGCCAGGTAAAAGTACACGCTGATTATGGCGGTGTAGTACCGGAACTTGCATCGCGCGATCATGTTCGTAAAACGCTACCACTTATAGACGCGGCTTTTGCACAAGCGGGTTGCGGCCCAGAAGACTTAGATGGCATTGCTTATACTGCAGGCCCAGGTTTAGTTGGAGCATTATTGGTAGGTACTTCTATTGGTCGTTCATTAGCATACGGTTGGGACATTCCAGCTGTTGCTGTTCATCATATGGAAGGGCATTTACTTGCTCCGATGCTTGAAGAAAATATTCCTGAGTTTCCGTTTATTGCATTGCTTGTATCGGGCGGTCATACCATGATGGTTAAAGTAGCGGGTATTGGACAATACGAAGTACTAGGTGAGTCAGTTGATGATGCCGCAGGCGAGGCCTTTGATAAAACGGCTAAGTTACTTGGTCTTGACTACCCCGGTGGTCCGCGCTTAGCTAAAATGGCCGAACAAGGCGTTGCGAAGCGCTTTATTTTTCCTCGCCCTATGACCGACAAGCCAGGTCTTGATTTTAGTTTTAGTGGTTTAAAAACAGCGGCATCAATCGCGATTCGTGAAAATGACGACGACGATCAAACTAAAGCTGATATAGCGCATGCATTTCAAACGGCGGTTATTGATACGCTCGTTATTAAGTGTAAGCGTGCGCTTAAACAAACAGGTATTAAGCGTTTGGTCATCGCCGGTGGCGTAAGTGCGAATACACAGCTTCGACTGCAGCTCGAACGCGTAATGAAAGGTATGAAAGGCGAAGTGTTTTATCCGCGTACTGAATTTTGTACCGACAATGGTGCAATGATTGCTTATGCTGGAATGCAACGTTTAAAAGCAGGGCAATTTGCCACGCTTGATATGAAAACAAAACCTCGTTGGCCTATAGATAGCCTTGAGCCGATTTAATGACTCATATTTTAGATGTTTTCGTTTTCATCAGTGGGTGCTTTTTTAGCGCCTACTTTTGGTTCTTCCCCACTAAATAATCGAATAATATTAGTACGGTGACGAAATATAATTAACAGCGTGATAAAAGTAACGGGAAGAGTATAAAGTGGTTTTATTTGCCATGTATATAAGGGCGCTAAAGATACAGCTACAAGTGCCGCAAGTGATGAATAGCGTGTTATTGCCACTATAACTAACCAAGTGCATACAAGTAAACCAGCCAATGATAAGCCAATAGGTAATAATGAGCCAAATGCCGTTGCTACGGCTTTACCGCCTTTGAAGCTAAAAAACAGTGGGTACATATGACCTAAACAAGCTGCTACTGCGACTAATCCAAGCTCTAAAGGTTCAACTTCTAAAAAATAAGCCCCCCATACTGGAATAGTGCCTTTTAAAATATCAAATACTAAAACCAAGCAAGCCGGAAATGCTCCGCCTAATCTATAAACATTTGTAGCCCCTGGGTTGTTAGAACCACTATTACGAGGGTCAGGGAGTTTGAACAACCGCGACACTAAAATAGCCGACGAAATCGACCCAAGTAAATAAGCTAAAACAAACATTAAAGTGGCTAACACACGCTTCCTTATTTTTTAATTGCTATACCAATTGATAGTACTTTTAAGCTATTATTGGCAGCAAAATTTATCGTGAAAATTATTAACAGGCTATTTAATAGCTAGTTTGGTTATTTTGCTATTGTAGAAGTTATTTTCACATATTTAAACACTGGCTAAACCATATACAGTATTAATTTTATTGATGCTTTGTATAGTTGCTTAGTCGTTTGTTGTTATTTGGAGTATCAATGGATAAGGTTTTTATATCTCAATTGCACGTCGACACTATTATTGGAGTGTACGACTTTGAAAAAGAAAGTAAACAGAGCCTTTATTTTGATATTGAAATGCTTAGTGATATTAAGCCTGCAGCCGAAAATGACGATATTAATTTAGCACTGGATTACTCAAAAGTAAGCGAACGCGTTATTAAGCACTGCACTGCAAAACCTGTTGAGTTGCTAGAGACTTTGGTTGAGCAGTTGGCTGAGATTATTTTAAGCGAGTTTAATACGCCACAAGTTACTATAAGAGTAAGTAAACCTGCAGCAGTAGCACAAGCACAAACTGTAGGTGTTGAAATTACACGTGTTAAGGCAACTGACTAAATGGCTCAAATTTATATCAGCCTAGGGTCAAATATAAATAAAGCGCATTATATACAATGTGCATTAATTGCACTTAAGCAGCACTTTGAGCACATTGTGCACTCGTCTGTTTTTGAAAGTGAAGCAGTTGGGTTTGCTGGCAATAATTTTTATAATTCAGTAGTTGGCGCTACAACTGATATGTCGCTTGCTGATGTATGCGCTTTATTAAAAGAAATAGAGCGTGATAATGGGCGTACAGCGAACGATAAAAAATTTAGTCCACGAACGCTCGATTTAGATTTACTGTTTTATGATGATGTAACTTGCGATTCCCCAGCGCAATTACCACGTGATGAAATAACTAAAAATGCATTTGTATTACAACCTCTGAGTGAGGTTGCCCCAGATTTTTATCATCCTGTAGCTAAGCAAACGATTGCGCAGTTATGGAATGAATATAATAACCCTCAACAAAAGCTATGGAAGGTGGAGTTTTCTAACCTATGAGTATTATCGAAATAATTATTTTAGCCCTCATACAGGGATTTACTGAGTTTTTACCAATATCGAGTTCTGCGCATTTAATTCTCCCATCGCAAATTTTAGGCTGGGAAGATCAAGGGCTTGCGTTTGACGTAGCAGTACATGTTGGTACTTTAATAGCCGTTGTTATTTATTTTCGTAAAGAAGTAGTAGATATACTAAGCGCATGGTTTAAATCTTTTGGTAAGCAAGGCACTACCGATGACAGTAAATTAGGCTGGTGGATTATACTAGGTACAGTGCCTGCCGCTATTTTAGGTTTACTTTTAAAAGACTTTATTGAGTTATATTTGCGAAGCGCTTGGGTAATTGCTACTACCACCATTGTATTTGGTTTGTTGCTTTGGTACGCAGATGCAAAAGGGAAACAAATTAAAACTATTTATCAGCTCAATTGGAAAACGGCACTTATCATTGGTTTCGCACAAGCTGTTGCAATGATCCCGGGTACTTCTCGATCAGGTATCACGATGACCGCTGGTTTAATGTTGGGTATGAATAAGCAAAGCGCAGCGCGTTTTTCGTTTTTACTAGCGATTCCGATTATTTCTATGATGGGGCTTTATTATATTGCAGAGCTTGCACTGGGTGACCATGTAGTTGATTGGAATACATTATTGCTCGGTGTGGTGCTATCGTTCTTATCGGCTTATGCATGTATATTTATGTTTTTAAAAGTAATAGAGCGAATGGGTATGTTGCCATTTGTAATATATCGTTTATTACTCGGTGTCGGTTTGATTGTATTTTTAACGCTATAAACAAACTTAATTAGTAAAACCAAAAAAAGCACCTTTAGGTGCTTTTTTGGTTTTAAACTCAGCTTATAAATTTAATAAATAAGCTTCAATAAAGCGGCGTTGGTTAGCGGCTTTTGGCGCTGTTTTAAATATAAGTGTATTACCATTTTTACGTAGTTTTAGCTCATTAGTAAATTTACATTCGATAGCATTGAACTGAGCTATGTCGTTTTTAAAACTTTGGTCTTTTTCGCACATGGATGCCATTTCGTTTGCAACTTGTGCACAAAATGAACCCACTGGATATTCTTTTAGGTTTTCATCATCAATGCTTTCCCAATCAACATTGGTATTTATTTTTAATCCGCATTGCTTATCTATTTCGCTATTAGCGGCAGCTATATTTTTTTGTTGATACCCTAAATGCTTTTCACGATTAAACTTCGCTAGTTTAGCTTGAGTACCTTTATTTAATTGTTGATCGTATTGCGCTTTTAAGTCTTCAACAATGGCAGGGTTTGACTCTTCTTTTTTTGATAAGTAAATTCCATCACGAGTGTCTGGAATATAAAGATTGTAAGAGCAACAGCGGTAGCCTTCCTCAACACTTACTAAACTTCTTTGTGTACCATCGTAAGTATATTTGTAAGCTTTATTACTACCATGAGGTTTTAAATCGGTTAAAAATACAATCCCATCAATATCATGGTTTATGCCTGTTACTTTTACTAAAGCTTGTTTTTTATCTGTTGTTGGGGCAATAACAACATTAACGCCTTCGCCCGAACTTAATTCTATTGGGTACTTAGCAAATTCCAAAGCAAAGCTTTTTTGACTAAGTAAAATACAGGCTATAAAGAATAGTTTTTTCATATTAAGTCCTTTTTAAGTTTTAAAGTTATACAGCAAGCTGGTTTATAACATTGATAATAATTGATTAAAAGCAATACAGGGTAGGTGAACGTGCCTATTTTTTGATTTTTAGCATTTAAAAAACTAATTAACGTGTTTTTGGCACGAGTGAATTGTGCAGACGTACATAGTAACTAAGCACGAATTTTGGCATTATAGCGCCATTAAACTTTGCATAGCTGTAAAGTGAGCATACGATTTAAGGAAAGTATATGCATATACATATTTTGGGCATTTGTGGCACGTTTATGGGTGGCATTGCAGCCATTGCTAAATCATTAGGTCATAAAGTAACGGGTTCCGATCAAAACGTTTACCCACCAATGAGTACGCAACTTGAAGAGCTTGGCATTGAACTGACTCAAGGCTACGACGTATCTCAATTAGAGCCAAAACCAGATATGGTAGTTGTCGGTAATGCAATGAGCCGTGGTAACCCGTGTGTTGAATATGTGCTTGATAAAGGCCTGCCTTATACATCTGGCCCTGAATGGCTTAAACATAACCTATTACAAAACTCGTGGGTACTTGCTGTAGCCGGTACGCATGGTAAAACAACCACAGCAAGTATGCTTGCGTGGGTATTAGAGTACGCAGGTTTAAAACCAGGGTTTTTAATTGGCGGCATAGTCCAAAATTTTGGTGTATCGGCCAAAGTAGGTGAAACGCCATTTTTTGTTATTGAAGCCGATGAATACGATACAGCTTTTTTTGATAAGCGCAGTAAGTTTGTCCATTACCTTCCACGTACACTTATCTTAAATAATCTTGAATTCGATCACGCTGATATTTTCGACGATTTAAACGCAATAAAAAAACAATTTCATCACTTAATGCGTACATTACCTCAAAGCGGCAAGGTAATTTGGCCTAAGCAAGACGTAGCGCTTAATGACGTAATAGCACAAGGGCTTTGGAGCGAAAGCGAAACGCTAGGCGATGATTGGGGCTATGAATTAATAAAAGCCGATGGTAGTGAGTTTAATGTACTTTTAAATAACGAAAAGCAGGGCACTGTTTGCTGGCAAGCAATAGGCGAGCATAACGTTAAAAATGCAATTATGACTATCGCAGCAGCGCGCCATGTGGGTATAGCTGTTGATCATAGTATTGATGCCTTAGGAGAATTTATTAGCCCTAAAAGGCGTATGGAGCTAAAGGCTGATATAAATAATATTAAGGTGTATGACGATTTTGCGCATCACCCAACAGCAATTAAAACTACGCTTGCAGGACTGCGCGCAAAAGTAGGCGATGAAAAAATTATCGCTATTTTAGAGCCGCGCTCAAACACTATGAAAATGGGCGTGCACCAACATACATTATTAGATTCACTGCGTGATGCTGACGACGTACTACTTTTTGAACCAGAGAATCTAAATTGGTCGCTAAAAGAGCAAGCAGATAAAGCAGGCATGCAGTGCTTTAGCAGCACGCAAACAATTATTGATACGGTGCTTGAAAATATTGAGCCTAATCAGCATATTTTAATTATGAGCAATGGCGGTTTTAATGGCCTTCATCAACACCTTGTTGATGGTTTAGCTGATAAATACAGCGGAGAATAGTGTGCAATTTAAAGATAGAATTACGCTCGCTTTTAGCGGTGCATCAGGTGCGCCTTATGGTTTAAGGTTACTTGAAGTATTGCTTGAGCAGCAATTTCAAGTTTACGTACTTATCTCAAGTGCAGCGCGAGTGGTGCTTGATACAGAATCAAATATCAAGCTCTCTGGTAATGAAGACAAAGCCACTGAGCAGTTAAGTACGCTGTTTAATGCTAAATCTGGGCAGTTAAAAGTATACGGTAAAGATAACTGGTTTAGCCCTGTGGCTTCGGGCTCTGCGGCGCCTAAAAAAATGGTGGTATGCCCGTGTAGTGCTGGGTCGGTTTCTGCAATTGCAGTAGGGGCGTCAGATAACTTATTAGAGCGCGCCGCTGATGTGGTAATTAAAGAACGCGGACAGTTAATTTTAGTGCCGCGCGAAACACCGTTTAACGAAATTCATTTAGAAAACATGCTTAAGTTATCTCGTTTAGGTGTGACCATAATGCCAGCAGCGCCTGGCTTTTATCATAAGCCACAAAGTATTGAAGACTTAGTTGATTTTATGGTGGCGAGAATTTTAGATCATTTAAATATTGAACATAACCTAACAAAACGTTGGGGTTATGGTGAGGGTAAGTAATGAATAAGCAAAATATTGCTTTAAATATAGAAGGCCTTACCAAGGTTTATAAAAATGGTGTTGAGGCTATTAAAGGCGTTGATTTACAAGTTAAAGAGGGCGACTTTTTTGCTTTACTTGGTCCAAACGGAGCAGGTAAATCAACCACCATTGGTGTTATTTCGTCACTTGTTAATAAAACAAAAGGCAAAGTAGAAGTATTCGGTTGTAATATTGATACTGACTTAGAAGCTGCAAAAGCGCATTTAGGCTTAGTGCCGCAAGAGTTTAATTTTAGCCAATTTGAAACGCTTAGCCAAATACTTGTTAACCAAGCCGGTTATTATGGTGTGCCACGTGGCGAAGCCCATAAACGTGCTGATAAATACTTAGCGCAACTTGGCTTACTTGAGAAAAAAGACAAACAAGCACGTACGCTTTCAGGCGGTATGAAACGCCGATTAATGATTGCGCGTGCCCTTATGCACGAACCTAAGTTGCTTATACTTGATGAGCCAACTGCGGGTGTAGACATAGAACTTCGTCGTTCAATGTGGGATTTTTTACGCCAAATAAATGAGCAAGGCGTAACTATTATTTTAACTACGCATTACCTTGAAGAAGCAGAGTTACTGTGTAAAAACATCGCCATAATCGATAATGGCCGAATTGTTGAAAACACGACCATTAAAGCACTGCTTGCAAAGCTTGATAAAGAAACCTTTATTTTAGATTTAAAAATGCCAGCAAGCCCTGTAACGCTTGAAGGCTATAAATTTACCATGAAGGACGATCATACTGTTGAAGTGGAAGTCGCTAAGTCTCAAGGCTTAAATGCGGTTTTTAGTGCATTAACAACTCAAGGTAATACTGTATTGAGTATGCGAAATAAAGCAAACAGATTAGAAGAGTTATTTGTTGGATTACTAGAGCAAGGGCGGGGCGAATAAATGTTTAAATATGGCGTAGCCTTAAAGAGTTTATGGATTAAAGAGTGCATTCGTTTTTTACGTATTTGGGTGCAAACTTTAGTACCGCCAGCAATTACGATGAGCTTATATTTTGTTATTTTTGGTAACTTAATTGGTTCACGCATTGGCGACATGGGCGGCTTTAGTTATATGGAGTTTATTGTACCTGGCCTTATAATGATGTCAGTCATTACTAATTCCTATTCCAACGTAGCCTCTAGTTTTTACTCAACAAAGTTTCAAAAAAGCATTGAAGAGCTTTTAGTTGCACCTGTACCTAACTACATCATTGTTCTAGGTTATATGGGGGGCGGTATGACGCGCGGTATTATGGTGGGCTTTATAGTTACCTGTGTGTCGTTATTATTTGTTGATATTCAAATTCATAATATTTTTGTAATTATTGCGACGGTTATTTTAACCTCAGCTGTGTTTGCTTTAGGTGGTTTAATTAATGCAATTTACGCAAACAGTTTTGACGATATAAGCATTATCCCCACCTTCATACTAACGCCATTAACTTACTTAGGCGGTGTATTTTATTCAATTACGTTGCTGCCTGAATTTTGGCAGAATGTATCACAAATCAACCCTATAATTTATATGGTTAACGCATTTCGTTATGGCTTTTTAGGTGTGTCGGATGTTGATTTGAGCGTGGCTCTTGGGGTTATTTTAGTATTTATAACAGCGTTATTTACATTAGCGCTTACATTGATCAAAAAAGGTGTGGGGCTAAGACACTAATGAGTGATGCAAATTCACGTAGTATTGTATCTAATCAAGCGGGTATTCACGAAAAGCTTGATGAAATAGTAAATAAGCACTTAGATGCTGAATTTAAAAAGCCAATTGCAGCACACACCCAAGCCGCATTTGACGAGGTTAATGCTAAAGTACAAGCCTTTAGTGGCCCGCTTATTTTAGACTCGTGTTGTGGCGTAGGTGAAAGCTCAGCTAACTTAGCTAAGCGCCACCCTGATGCACTTATAATTGGTATTGATAAATCGTCGCACCGATTAGATAAGCACGATGTTGAATATAAGCAAACCGACAGTGGTCAGTACATCTTAGTGCAAGCAGACTTAAATGACTTTTGGCGTTTAGCGGTTGCTGCTAATTGGCAACCTACGCACCATTATTTGTTGTATCCAAACCCGTGGCCTAAATCTAAGCATATTCGTAGACGCTGGCATGGCGCGGCTATTTTTCCATTTATCGTTAAGTTAGGTGGAAAATTAGAAGTGCGCAGCAATTGGGATATTTACGTTAAGGAGTTTGCTCGGGCGCTTGAATTAACAGGCAACCCTTGCGATGTAACGCTTTATGAGTCAGACGATGCAATTACGCCTTTTGAGCGTAAATACTGGGCCAGTGGCCAGCAAAGCCACCGACTCGTTATTAACTTACCTCGCTAAAGTAAGTTAAAGTGCTAATTCTTCTTCTATAACCGTACTAACATGTGACACTGGGTGGGCAAAGTAGTTGCCTTGCATTAGTGTCACATTCGCCTTTTTAAGTGCGGTTACTATGGTTGCATTTTCTACCGACTCTGCCATTAATTGCAAACCAAGTTGATTAGCAAAACTGGCTATATGTTCAATAAATAAATAGATATCTTTGTCATTCACTATTTGCTTTATTAGTGCGCCATCTAGCTTAATACCATCTACTTCCAGCTTAAGTACGTTTGATATATTTGAATAACCACTACCAAAGTCATCAATAATAACCTTAACGCCTTTCGTTTTAACCATTCCAATAAATGCTTTTACCTCAGAAAAGTTGGCAATAGCTTGGGTCTCTAAAAGCTCTAGTGTGATATTACCAGGATGCGGGTAGCGCTTAAGTTCGTCTGCAATAAACTCACTTAAATTAGGGTCGAGCATATCTTGTGCTGTTATATTTAAACTCCAGCAAATATCGGTTTTTCTAAAGCGACTAACACATTGTGAAAATATAGTACGGGTAAGTATTCCGTCCATTCTTGATCGAGTAACAACATTTAAAAATGCATCAGGTTTCAACACTTCCCCTTGCGCCGTTACCATTCGAGCTAAACATTCGTATTGAACGACCTTGTTGGTATTTGTATCAATAATAGGTTGAAAGTAAGGCACAATACGGTTGTTATCAAACGCTTCACGTACTTCTTTAGCCATTTCTACATTGTATTGATATTGTGTTTTTACATCGTGTAGTGCTTTTGAGTAGTTAACTACGCTATGCCTGCCTTGTTTAGCTTGCAGCGCCGCTATATGAGCATTTTCAAGTAGTAGCGATTTATTGCCACTGGCAATACCTGCACATAGAGTTATATAAATAAAAGGGTCAGTTAACACTGGGGTATTAAAGTTATATGTTTTTACGAGATCGGTAAATTCGTCATTACTCATTTCTTTAGGAGCGAGTAATACTATTTTGTTGGTTGCTAGTCTGTATATATGGCAATGCGCAGAGCTTCTGAGTTTAAAGTGAATAAGTAAGTTTTTCATTACTTTGTCACCCACTTCAGTGCCGTAGAAACTGTTTATATCTTCTATTTCATTAACCCAAATAACGGCTAACTGCATGTGATGAGCATTACTTTTTTTAATAAAGTACTCAAGAGCAATATGATTTGAAAAACCAGTACTTGAGTCAGTTGCTAAAGAGCGCTTTAGTAAATAAATATATATGGCGGCAACTAGTATCGCGATAAAAAAGAAGAAGCTCGCCATGGCAGCTGCTTTTGATACGCTTTCTTTAAGTTTCTCGTTTAAATTGTAAATAGTTATATCGGCACCCGTTAAATAGGTATTGCCGTTAATAGGGTCAACGTAAGGAATAAAAATAGTTTTAAAGTGGCCCCACTGATCGCTCGATATTTCAAATACAGGCTCGGTTGAGTAAAAAGCACTTATATTTGCATCGGTAGCTTCAGGGTAGAGATCTAAAAATTGAGTTACTTTGCCATTATTCTGATCGTCTTGCGTGTAGCTTGATGAGCTAAAAAGAACCTTTCCGTCTTTTAAAATCATTGAATACACATAAGCAATATCAAGTGCTTGAGCAAACTCAGAGAGCTGTTTACTCTTATTTTGATAGTAAGAAAAACTTATGTTGTCGCCTTGATTAACCGCACTTAAGTAATTTTCACCTAGAATATGTTTAACGCTGGTGGCGGCATTAAGTAAGCGATTATCAACCGACTGCATTATTTCAGCACGCGTGGTTTGGTAAGTGTAGTAAACATAGGTAAGCAAGCTTATTAAAAATAAGCTAAAGCCTGCCACTATCCAACTAACTTTGACTCTTCCTTCTGGCATATGTGTCCCTTTTTTGTTATCAAATTTATTATACCCAAAATAAGTAAATGCCCAATAAATAATTAGGTTTGGTAGAGTTTTAATTAAATTATCATTTTTTTGTCATCGCTTTGATTGCTTTTATAGGTTTAAACGAGACATTTTAGTTATATTGCAGTAAAGTTAGCGCAATTTTTAAAGAAACACGATTGCTCTAAATGTCCTAATAATTAGGCGTTTTTGATGGGTAAGCGCGTGTTTTAGCTACACACACTAGGTATTGAGATGGATCAAAAGCGTTGTGCCGTCGCCTCTAAAGAAAGCCTTAAGCGTATATTTACTGTACCTGAAGCGCCAGACTCAACTTTAAGCAAAATCGAGCTTGAAATTTCGAGTAATTTAGCAGGTTTTCTAAACGAAAATATAGCGGCAATTGAAAAACCATTACATGAAATCGAAAAAGATTTTCAGTCGGCAGTGATCCCAGAGGATCCAACGTTTGTATCTGCTTATGCCCAAGACATAATGGAGCAACTTGTTGCGCATTCTGTGCATACAGCTGCGCCTAGCTTTATTGGTCACATGACCTCTGCCTTGCCGCATTTCTTATTACCGCTGTCAAAATTGATGGTAGGGCTAAATCAAAATCTAGTAAAAATAGAAACGTCTAAAGCGTTTACGCCTCTTGAACGTCAAGTGCTTGGAATGATGCACCATTTAGCTTATGGGCAAGACGATTCATTTTATTCTAAATGGATGCACAGTGCTAAAACCTCATTAGGTGCATTTTGCTCTGGTGGAACGGTCGCTAATATTACTGCGCTTTGGATTGCTCGAAACCGCTTATTAAAACCCGATGGCGATTTTAGAGGTATCGGCGCACAAGGCCTAATTGCCGGTATGCTGCATTACGGCTATAAAGGTTTAGCAGTATTAATATCAGAACGCGGACATTACTCGTTAGGTAAATCGGTTGATTTACTCGGTATTGGCCGCGATAACTTAATTGGCATTAAAACCTGCGAAAATAATAAAGTTGATGTAGGAGCTATGCGCGAAAAAGCACGTGAGCTTGAATCGCAAGGCATTAAAGTAATGGCGATTATTGGGGTAGCGGGTACAACCGAAACCGGTAATATTGACCCACTTGATGAAATGGCCGACTTAGCACAAGACATTAACTGCCATTTTCATGTAGATGCTGCATGGGGAGGAGCAACCCTTTTATCGAACACGCATCGCCCTTTACTAAAAGGGATTGAGCGAGCAGATTCAATTACCATCGATGCACATAAACAAATGTATGTACCAATGGGAGCGGGCTTAGTTTTATTTAAAGATCCCGCTGCAACCGATGCAATAGAGCATCACGCTGAGTACATATTACGTAAAGGTTCAAAAGACTTAGGTAGCCACACGCTTGAAGGCAGCCGACCTGGTATGGCAATGTTAGTACATGCTTGCTTACGTGTTATTGGTCGTAAAGGTTATGAAATGCTGATTGATCGAAGCATCAAAAAAGCACATTACTTTGCTGATTTAATTAAAGCTGATGAAGACTTTGAGCTTATTTCAGAACCTGAATTGTGCTTATTAACGTATCGTTATGTACCTAAGCAAATTAAACAAGCAATAGCCGATGCAGATGCTGCAACTCGGTTAGATATTTTTGCCTCTCTGAATCGTTTTACTGCCAGTATGCAAAAACGTCAGCGAGAGTCTGGTCGCTCATTTGTATCACGTACTCGTTTAACGCCTTCTAAATACGACAATCAACCTACAGTTGTATTTAGAGTGGTACTTGCAAACCCGCTTACTTCAGGTGCTATTTTAAAAGAGATATTAGCTGAGCAAAAAGAGTTGGCAGCAACAGATCCGGTATTCAAAAAATACTTAAGAAAGTATATGTAATCTAAATACAAAAAAGGGTCCATAAGGACCCTTCTTAATATCAAAAGTACTTATTAATGTAAAATACGTGCTCTAATTGTACCCTCAACAGCGCTTAGTTCTTTAAGTGCTACTTCAGATTGATCTGTATCTACATCAATAACTACATAACCAATAGATGCGTCTGTTTGTAGGTATTGCGCAGCAATGTTAATACCGTGCTGTGCAAACGCTTGGTTAATTTGCGTTAGTACACCAGGGCGGTTGTGGTGTACGTGTAATAAACGGCTACGATTAGCAAGCTCAGGCAGCGATACTTCAGGGAAGTTAACCGCAGTAATAGTTGAGCCATTATCTGAATATTTAGCCAATTTACCCGCTACTTCAATACCAATGTTTTCTTGTGCTTCTTGTGTAGAGCCACCAATGTGCGGCGTTAAAATAACATTGTCGAATTGGCGCAATGGCGATACAAATTCTTCATCGTTAGATTTTGGCTCAGTAGGGAACACATCGATTGCTGCACCACTTAGTTTTTTCTCTGTTAGTGCTTCTGCAAGTGCATCAATATCAACAACAGTTCCGCGTGAAGCGTTGATCAAAATAGATCCCTGCTTCATAACAGCAAGTTCTGCGCTACCAATAAGATTTTTAGTTTGCGGTGTTTCTGGTACGTGTAAACTAATAATATCAGAGCGTTGTAATAGCTGAGTTAGGTTGTGAACTTGCTTTGCATTACCCAGTGATAACTTATCTTCGATATCGTAATATTCAACGTTCATACCGATATTTTCAGCCATAATACCTAGCTGAGTACCAATGTGACCGTAGCCAATAATACCTAATGTTTTACCACGTGCTTCAAACGAACCATTTGCTGTTTTTAACCAGCCACCACGATGAGCCGCTGCATTACGCTCTGGAATACCGCGTAATAAAAGTAGGATTTCACCAAGTACAAGTTCAGCAACTGAACGAGTATTAGAAAATGGTGCGTTAAATACAGCAATACCGCGTTCGCGTGCTGCATCTAAATCAACTTGGTTTGTACCAATACAAAAACACCCAACAGCAACTAGCTTGTCAGCTGAGTCTAATACGGCTTGGTTAATATGAGTACGAGAACGAAGACCTACAAAGTGAACATCTTTAATGCGCTCTTTTAATTCGTCCTCAGGTAAGGATGTTTTAACGTAGTCGATATTGCTGTAACCGTTACGTTTTAGCGTTTCAACAGCGCTTTGGTGAACACCTTCAAGCAAGAGAATTTTAATTTTGTCTTTTGCTAACGATACCTTACTCATAACCTCATCCTATTTAATTTGTGGCCCATTTTTAGTACCGATAATCACTTTATCAGCACCACGCATTGCAAATAGGCCGTTGGTAACTACGCCAACAATTGAATTTATTTGTGCTTCAAGTTGTTTAGCATTGGTAATTTTTAAGTTAAATACATCTAATATAACGTTACCGTTATCGGTAACTACGCCTTGGCGATAAACAGGGTCACCACCAAGCTTTAATAATTCTCGTGCAACGTAGCTGCGAGCCATTGGAATAACTTCTACCGGAAGCGGGAAGTCGCCTAATGTTTTTACTAATTTGGTGTCATCTACAATGCACACAAATTGTTTAGCTACAGCGGCTACTATTTTTTCGCGAGTAAGGGCTGCACCGCCACCTTTAATCATTTCGTTTTGATCGTTTATTTCGTCAGCGCCGTCAACGTATACATCTAAAGCAGCAACGTTATTAAGCTCAAATACTTCAATACCTAACGCTTGTAAGCGCGCGGTTGAGGCTTCTGAGCTTGATACAGCGCCTACAATAGTGTCCTTTACTGAACCAAGGGCATCAATAAAGTGATTAACAGTAGAGCCTGTACCCACACCTACAATAGTGTTTTCTTTTACAAACTCGAGTGCTGCCCAAGCAGCTGCTTTTTTTAATTCGTCTTGTGTCATTGCTTTGTGCTCATGTATGTCAGAAATATGCGGTTAGTAATCAAATTTAATTGTTACCAACAGTATGTTTTATCTGGGGTGATAATGGTTTTAAGTGGTACATCCCACGACTCGATTGGTAGAGCCTCAACTTTTTGGCATTCATGTGCAAGGCCAATTAGTTGTGGTTTTTGCCAATTTTGTTCGTGTAAACGTGCCAATGTCCGGTCGTAAAACCCACCTCCCATTCCTAGGCGATTACCTTGTTTATCAAATGCAACTAATGGCATAAGGAGGTAATCAAGCACTGGTAATGGGCATATTTGAGAGCAGTTCAGCTTAGGCTCCAAGATACCATAGCGATTTGCTCTCATGGGTGAGTTTTTCTCATAGCGCTGAAATAGTAAATTAGCGCCATTGAATGGGTGTATTATAGGTAGGTAAACGGTATGGTTTAAACTCCATAATTCTTTAATTAACAATGAAGTGTCTAGCTCTCCATCGTTACTTAAGTAAATGGCAATATGCTTTGAATTCGTTGTTTTTTCGCTTTTTAAATGTTGAATAAAATTCATTTTTAGCGATTGCGCAGCAATTATTTGCTGATTATTTGACAAGTTTTTACGGGTGTTACGAATTTTCGCTCTTATTTTTGCGCGTTTATTGCTCATTAAATTAATTAACCATTCTTAAAAAGAGAATAAATCGGGAAAAATTAAAAAAACAGCCAGTACGACTAGTAAAATGGTGGCAGTTGCAATCAATGAATATAAAAGTAAGTTACTGCGTTTTTTAGGAGGCGCTAAATCATCATCTAGCATTAGATCGTCACCTTGCCATTCGTCAATACTTTCGTCTGGTGCTTTTAATTGAGCTTCAGGAAGGCGTTGCTCTAACTCGTCTAGCTTTTCTTCAAGGCGAATCAAGCTACTAGTGATGTAATCGAGTGCATCAAAAATACGTTCGTCACGTTGGTTGTTATTTGCAGCTGCGGGGGAGCTATTTTGAATTGCATTTGAAACAGCTTGCAGCTTACTTTTAATACCTAAGCTTGCTAGTAACTTAGCCTGTTTTAACGCTTTGTCTTTATCGCTTGGTGCAAACAGTGGCTTACCTTTAAAAAAAAGAGCTACTTTTTCATCTGACGTTTTTAATTTTGCAGCTAAATTTGTACATGCTGTTTTTATGTCAACGTTATCGGCAAGTCCTGCAAATATAACGCGAAAGTTATCGGCCATTTAACTGTCCCTAAAGCTTTTATAATGAAATGAGTATATACCTAAAGTACAAAAGAATTCGAGGTCGATTTAATAGTTATTTTGTAGACGCTCTACAAACAATATAGCGAATAAGTTTTAGATGCAAAAACGGCCCTTAAAAGGGCCGTTTTTAATTTACTACAACAATTTTGGCTTAAAGGCCAGCAGCTGCGCGAAGTGCGTCTGCTTTATCTGTACGTTCCCAAGGGAACTCGTCGCGACCAAAGTGACCGTAAGCCGCTGTAGGAAGGTAGATAGGGCGCTCTAAATCAAGCATTTGAATTAAGCCATAAGGGCGCAGGTCAAAGTGTTCACGAATAAGCTCAATTAAACGGCTTTCTTCTAGCTTGCTTGTACCAAACGTTTCAACGCTAATAGAAGTTGGCTCTGCAACACCAATTGCGTAAGAAACTTGTAGCTCACACTTGTCAGCAAGACCAGCTGCAACAATGTTTTTAGCAACGTAACGTGCAGCATATGCTGCTGAGCGGTCAACTTTTGATGGATCTTTACCAGAGAAAGCACCACCACCGTGACGAGCCATACCACCGTATGTATCTACAATGATTTTACGACCTGTTAAACCACAATCGCCCATTGGTCCGCCAATTACAAAACGACCTGTTGGGTTAATGAAAAACTTAGTTGCGCTTGTAATAAGTTCTGCAGGAAGTACAGGCTTGATGATTGTTTCCATCACCGCTTCTACTAAATCTTTTTGCGAAATGTCTTCGCTGTGCTGAGTAGAAAGTACAACAGCATCAATACCTACTGGTTTGCCGTTCTCGTATGCAAAAGTAACTTGAGATTTTGCATCTGGACGTAACCAGTTAAGCTCGCCGCTTTTACGCACTTGCGCTTGGCGCTGTACTAAACGGTGTGAGTAAGTAATTGGAGCAGGCATCAGTACTTCTGTTTCGTTACATGCGTAACCAAACATTAAGCCTTGATCGCCCGCGCCTTGCTCTTCTGGGCTAGTACGGTCAACACCTTGGTTAATGTCAGGAGACTGTTTACCAATAGTGTTTAAAATTGCACATGAATCGGCATCAAAGCCCATGTCTGAATTTGTGTAGCCAATGTCACGAATTGTTTTACGTGTAATTTCTTCGATATCAACCCATGCGCTAGTAGTGATTTCACCACCAACCATAACCATACCGGTTTTAACGTACGTTTCACACGCTACGCGAGCCTGAGAGTCTTGCTCTAGGATTGCATCAAGTACCGCATCAGAGATTTGATCGGCGATTTTATCCGGATGACCTTCAGAAACAGATTCAGAAGTAAATAAATGTTTTGCCATTGTATTTCTGCTCACAAATATTGCGCTTCACAAATGTCGGTATTAGCGCTAAAAAATTAAGGGGCGTATTTTATCGAAAACAAAACGCATTGCATAGTGTTTTTACGCCTAGACGTCTAAATAAAATTACGAATGTCGTTCCAGTCTCAAAAAAAATTCATAATGCTGCCTTTTCTGGGGTTTTTAATTGCACACAGCCCCCACAATAAGTAAGAATGGATGTATAACAGTATCCAAGTTATTTGGTTACATAAACAAACACATAAATACCCGCGCAAATACACATAAAGGTAGGAGAATTCATGCCATCTCGCAAAGAACTTGCAAATGCTATTCGCGTCTTGTCAATGGACGCAGTACAAAAGGCCAAATCTGGCCACCCTGGAGCCCCTATGGGCATGGCTGATATCGCAGAAGTATTATGGCGCGATTATCTAAAACATAACCCAACGAATCCAGAGTGGGCTGACCGTGACAGATTTATTCTTTCAAACGGCCACGGTTCAATGCTTATCTATTCTCTATTGCACCTAAGTGGTTACGACTTACCACTGGACGAAATTAAAAACTTCCGTCAAATGCATTCTAAAACACCAGGTCATCCAGAATATGGCTATGCACCAGGAATCGAAACTACTACGGGTCCATTAGGTCAAGGGATCACAAATGCGGTAGGTATGGCAATTGCTGAAAAAGCGCTAGCTGCGCAGTTTAACCGTGAAGGTCACGATATTGTTGATCACTTTACCTATGCATTTATGGGCGATGGCTGCCTTATGGAAGGTATTTCTCATGAAGCAGGTTCACTTGCAGGCACATTAGGTCTGGGTAAGCTTGTTGCATTTTGGGATGACAACGGCATTTCAATCGATGGCGAAGTAGAAGGTTGGTTTACCGATGATACGCCAGCTCGCTTTAAAGCGTACGGTTGGCATGTAGTTAGTGGTGTTGATGGCCACGATAGCGATGCTATTAGTGCTGCAATTGCAGAAGCTAAAAGCATTACCGATAAGCCATCACTAATTTGTTGTAAGACAATTATTGGTTACGGCTCACCTAATAAATCTGGTAGCCACGATTGTCACGGTGCACCACTAGGTGATGACGAAATTAAAGCGTCTCGCGAATTCTTAGGTTGGACTGGCGATGCGTTCGAAATTCCTGATGATATTTACGCACAGTGGGATGGCAAAGAAAAAGGTCAACAGCTTGAATCAAGCTGGGACGAAAAATTTGCAGCATACGCAAAAGCATATCCAGAACTTGCAGCTGAATACAAGCGTCGTATTAATAACGAACTGCCTGGCGATTGGGCTGAAAAATCTCAAGCGTACATTGAGCAATTACAAGCAAACCCTGCAAATCCAGCTTCTCGTAAAGCATCGCAAAATGCTTTAAACGCATTTGGTCCGTTATTACCAGAATTTATGGGTGGCTCAGCCGATTTAGCTGGCTCAAACTTAACAATTTGGGATGGCTCTAAAGGTTTAACACGCGATGATGCAAGCGGTAACTACATTTACTACGGTGTACGTGAGTTTGGTATGTCGGCCATTATGAATGGTATTGCCCTTCATAAAGGCTTTATTCCTTACGGTGCAACGTTCTTAATGTTTGTTGAATATGCAAAAAATGCTGTACGTATGGCTGCATTAATGAAGCAACCAAGCATTTTTGTATACACGCACGATTCAATCGGCCTAGGTGAAGATGGTCCAACTCACCAACCAGTAGAGCAAATTGCAAGCATGCGTTTAACGCCTAACTTATACAACTGGCGCCCATGTGACCAAGTTGAGTCGGCAATTGCATGGCAACAAGCTATTGAGCGTAAAGATGGCCCTACATCGTTAATCTTTACTCGCCAAGGTCTTGAGCAACAAGCGCGTGACGCACAGCAATTAAGTGACGTTAAAAAGGGTGGTTACATCCTTAGCTGTGACGGCAATCCAGAGATTATCTTTATTGCAACAGGTTCTGAAGTGCAACTAGCACAAGATTCAGCAAGCGAACTACGCAGCCAAGGTAAAAAGGTACGTGTTGTATCTATGCCATGTACTGATGCCTTTGAAGATCAAAGCGCAGCATACAAAGAAAGCGTATTACCGGCATCTGTTTCACGCCGCGTAGCAGTAGAAGCAGGTATTGCTGACTACTGGTACAAGTACGTAGGCCTAAACGGCGCAGTAGTAGGTATGACCACCTTTGGTGAGTCAGCACCAGCTAATGAGTTGTTTGAGCACTTTGGCTTTACAGTGGCAAACATTGTAAGCAAAGCAAACGAGCTTTTTTAATCGCTTTGATTAAATAAAGTAAGTAATTGAAAAACCCGCACATGTTGCGGGTTTTTTTATGCCCTTACATGAAGCAACTTCACCTTGATCAATGCTGCTTTCCTTGCAAGAAAGTAAGCTATCAGGCAAGGTAGTGCGATAAATTTATAAATAATAATCTTAAATTAATAGCAGGAGCTAAAAATGCCAAAGTTCGATAACGTAAGTGTAGTAAAAAAAGCCAATGTATATTTTGACGGAAAAGTGTCAAGCCGTACCGTTATTTTAGGTGATGGCGAAGCGAAAACGTTAGGCTTTATGCAACCAGGTGAGTTTGTTTTTGATACAAACCAAAAAGAATGCATGGAGCTTTTAGCTGGCCAATGGGATATTTTATTACCAGAGGCGAGTGAGTGGAAAACATTTAACGCAGGTGAATCGTTTAATGTTGATGCAAATGTAAGCTTTAAAGTAAAAGTATCTGATTTTGCTGACTACTGTTGTTCGTACACAGATTAATCAATACAGCTAGACGTCTGAAAGCCCATGCAACATGGGCTTTGCATAAACTTTGCGCAACGCATGATTTAAATCACCAAAAACCGCAAATAAACCTCAAATATCTCTCTTTTTTCCTTGTGTTAATCTAAATAGCCCCCAATACTATTTATGAGGTAACAAATAAAAGGATACCCTATGAAAATTAATCTTTCTGGTCACCATGTTGAAGTTACTGACTCTATTAAAGAGCACATCAACGAAAAATTTTCAAAAATCGAGAGCCATTTTCCATCGCTTATTGCACTCGATATTATTTTGTCTAAAGAACATCATAAAATCCAAGCTGAAATTAGCACTAATTACGAAGGCACGCGCATATCGGTAAAAGGGGAAAACGAAGTTATGTACCCAGCCATTGCAAGCGCAGCTAAAAAACTCGATGCGGCACTAAAACATCGAAAAGGGCAGATAAAAGCAAACCTACACGAAAAGCCTGTAAGTACAACACCTGAAATCGCACACGAGATCATCCAAGAGATGGATCTTAAATAAAATTTAGTCACAAAGTATTGTAAAAAAGAGCCGTATGGCTCTTTTTTATTGCCTGTAATTTAGGTAAGTTATGCGTTCTTGCAGTTTATTAATTATAAAAATTGATAAAAAGAACACACAACACACATATTTTGAGAAATTAATGCAAAAAACAAAAGCAGTATGGAAATCTCGACTAGGTGCGCTTGGGCCTGGAATACTCATGGCAACGGCCGCTATTGGCGGATCTCACCTAGTTGCGTCTACACAGGCTGGAGCAATATTTGGCTGGCAACTATTTTGGTTAATCCTCGTTGTTAATGTTTTAAAATACCCGTTTTTTCGCTTTGGTATGGAATACACACTTGCCACTAAAAATAGCTTAGTAGAGGGCTATAAAAGCAAAGGCCCGTTTTATTTTTACAGCTTTATTGGTTTAAACATTGTTGCCGCTGTTGTTAATACCGCCGGCGTATTACTACTTACTGCAAGCCTGCTGCATTACGCCTTACCTATTGTTATTGAAGTAACCTTGCTTTGTTGGATGCTGCTGGGTGTATGTTTAGTTATATTGCTACTTGGACACTTTAAAGCGCTAGATAACGTTGCCAAAGGCATTATGGGGCTGCTTACGCTCGCTACTTTGATTGCCCTTGCCATTGCATTTAGTAACGGCCCAATGGCACCTGCTGACTATGTAGGCCCTTCTCCATACGAGTTAACCATGCTTAGTTTTATGGTCGCTTTAATGGGCTGGATGCCAGCCCCTATCGAAATATCTGCATTAAGTTCTTTATGGCTAAAAGAAAAACAAGCGCAACAAACAGTTTCTAAAAGCCAAGGCTTGTTCGATTTTAACGTAGGCTATTGGCTTACAGCTGGCTTAGCCTTGGTATTTTTTAGCTTAGGTGTATTAGTGCAGTACGGGCAAACCAGTAGTATAGAACTCGGCGGTGTCGCGTTTGCCAAGCAGCTTATTGATATGTACGCATTAACAATAGGCGAGTGGGCAAGGCCGCTTGTATCAGCAATCGCTTTTTTATGTATGTTTGGTACGACACTCACCGTGCTTGATGGCTACGCCCGTACGCTTAACGAATCTCATAAACTACTTGGCTTTAAGCAATCAAAGCACAGTCTAAATGTTTGGTTAATACTACAAGCACTTGCCGGTATGGCCGTTATTTTATTTTTTAAATCAGCCCTTGGCCCCATGCTTACGTTTGCTATGACACTTTCATTTGTTACAACGCCTGTATTTGCATGGCTCAACTTTAGCCTCGTGCGATCAGAGCCTGCTATTAAGCATAGCGTGTTACTACGTAGTTTAACGTGGTTAGGTTTGGTGTATTTAGTTGGGTTTGCTGTCGCTTTTGTAGTGTGGAAACTAGCATTCTAAATATAGCTACTTGCTTTGGGGTTTTAATTAAAGCCCTAAAGCCCTCAAGCATTAAATTCTAGGATTAAACGAGGTATAAATGGATATTAGAATAGGTGAGCTTTCAAACCCACACGTTATAAAGCTACTACAAGCACACCATAACGATATGCTAAAACACTCATCCGTTGAGAGCGTGCATGCACTTGATGTGAGCAAACTCACTCAGCCCGACATAACTTTTTATAGCTTATGGATTGATAATAATTTAGCGGGTGTTGGCGCTTTAAAAACGCTAAATACAACGCATGGCGAAATTAAGTCAATGCGCACATCAAGCAACTATTTACGCCAAGGTATAGCCGCTAAGTTACTCACGCATATTATTGAGCAAGCGACCTTGCGAGGTTATAAAAAGTTAAGCTTAGAAACCGGCACTGCAAAGGCATTTTTGCCCGCAAAAAAGCTTTACACTCAATTTGGTTTTAAAGAATGCGAGCCGTTTGGGGGTTATGAGTTAGATCCTTACAGCTTGTTTATGAGTAAAGCGCTTTAGCTAAAGCAAGAGATACCTGCCGCCAATCGTTTAAAATCTTTAATTGAATTTATACGCTATCTGCGTATACTTTAATGTATGAAAAGCCTATTTGTTGAATCAAACATATTCGAAAAGTACCGAGAGTTGTACTTGAGTGATGACGAGTATCGTTTATTTCAAGCAGATCTAATGGTTAACCCAAAACAGGGCGATGTTATTCAAGGAACAGGCGGCTTACGTAAAATACGAGTTGCGAGCAAAGGAAAGGGTAAACGTGGTGGTTCAAGAGTTATATATTATTACTTGGATGACAAAAGACGCTTTTATCTACTCACTATTTACAGTAAAAACGAAGTAACCGATTTAACAGCAGATCAGAAAAAGCAATTAAAAGAATTCTTAGAGGTGTGGCGCAATGAGCAAACGTGATTTATTTTCAGAATTAACTACAGCACTTGTGGACGCTAAAGCGCATTCACAAGGAAAGCTTACGTTACGTTCTCATGCAGTAAAGGATATCAACGATCTTGCTATCTCACCCAATGAAATAGTAAATATTCGAGAAACATTTAATATGTCGCGCGGTGTATTTGCAAGCATTCTACATACATCATCAAGAACGCTCGAAAACTGGGAACAAGGGCGCAGCGCACCTAATGGGCAAGCGATAACATTGCTAAAGCTTGTGCAGCGTCATCCCGAGACCTTGGATCATATAGCTGAGTTGTAGGGTTTTAAGCCTTATCAAAATGAATGAAGCATTTAGACAATTTTCGCTTATTTTTTGGATCAGAAGAGAGATGTAACTTAATAACTTGTTCTGGCGTGCATCTGAAAAATAGTAAGACTATTCTTCAGATGAAAGAGCCTCTTCCCATGCAGGAAGAGCTAACCTTTTTTCACCGGGGAAAAGTAACTCCTGTAGTTGCTCATAGTAATTATTAATTTCATAATAAAAACTTGAAAAATCTGAGTGGGCATGACTTGCTTTCAGGTATATCATCTTTGAGACAATTGAATTTGATTGGTATTTGTCTGAAGGTAGTTTAGCTAAACTAATGAAAATTCCTTTTTTAGAACTTTCAATGTTTATTACTATTTGCTCCATATCACTATGTATTTTATCCAAAAAGCTTTGTTGCACCTCAATATCTCTCTTTAATGCATCGTCATTTGATCCACTATTTAGCCTGAGTCTAGAGATTAGTTCTTTTAAGTTTTCGTGCTGCTTTCCAAATTCATTACTCTGACTAACATACTCACTTATATTAACGAAGTAATTAACTATATTACCTAGGAGTTCTAATTTCATTTCAATAGACTTTTGTGTAAGCCAAGAGTTTCTGGCATTCCAGGCTAGATAAGCTAGAGCAACTGTACCAATCATGATTAAGAAAGTGCTGGTGGAAGTTATCCAGTTAGCAAGGCTATCTTGTTTAAGTTTACTTAGTAGTATATCTATTATTGAATTAGTTGAAATACCTACGATGAATCCAATAAATATAAGAAGGGTACAAACAAACCATTCATTTAAATAAATACTTTTTTTCATGTTATTCCTTTAACTCAGCTCTTTTATCGCTCTGCTTATCCCATCTAAGCTCAGCGGGTACATTCTGTTACCCATCAGCTCTTTTATAAAGCCAATTGATTGATAGTACGGCCAATGTTCAACCGGTTGTGGGTTGAGCCATGCGACTTTATCAAAGTGGTTTGTTATACGTGATAACCATGCGCTGCCGGGCTCCTCGTTGTAGTGCTCTACCGAGCCGCCTGCATAAGCTATTTCGTAAGGTCCCATAGTGGCATCGCCGACAAATATTACTTTATAGTCGCTGGTAAACTTGTTTATGAGCGTCATGGTGTCTATTACGTTTGAATGGCGGCGCGCGTTGTCTTGCCAAACGTGCTCGTATAAACAGTTATGAAAGTAGTAAAACTCTAGGTGTTTAAATTCGCTGTGGGCGGCGCTAAATAATTCTTCGCAGGTATGAATGTAGTCATCCATTGAGCCGCCAATATCAAATAGCATCAACACTTTTACGGCATTGTGGCGCTCGGGTGCCATTTTTACATCAAGCATGCCGCCTTGTTTTGCAGTAGCGCGAATAGTCTCGTTTAAATCAAGCGTGTCGCTTGCGCCAGTGCGGGCGAACTTACGTAACTTTTTAAGGGCGAGTTTAATTGTGCGCGAGCCAATTTCTCTGTCGGTGTCGAGGTTTTTGTATTCTCGTTTATCCCACACTTTTACCGCTTGGCGGTTACGATTGCCGTCTTGCCCTATGCGTACGCCTTCTGGGTTATAGCCGTATGCACCAAAAGGTGATGTGCCGCCAGTGCCCACCCATTTATTGCCGCCTGCGTGGCGTTTTTGTTGCTCTTCTAAACGCTCTTTTAGGGTTTTCATAAGCTCATCGAGCCCGCCTATAGCTTTAAGTTGGGCTTTTTCTTCATCGCTTAGGTTTTTTTCGAATTCTTTACGTAGCCAGTCTTCAGGTAAGTTGTGCTGTTGCTTTAAGCTCTCGAGCAAATCGAGGTCAGCAATACCACTAAAATAGTCGCTAAAGGCTTTGTCAAATCGGTCAAAGTGCGTTTCGTCTTTTACCATTATGGTGCGTGCTAAATGGTAAAAGGCGTCTACGTCGGCAAATATAACGCCTTTTTTTAAGGCGTTAATTAAATCGAGTAACTCACGCAGGCTTACCGGTAAGCGGTATTCACGCAGTTTGAAGAAAAACTGTACTAACATATAAGGGCCTGTTTATCTTTCGAGGTTAAATTTGCAGCAGTGTGTTTGGTATTTAGGCAAGGCAGAGCCTATGTAGTGTGGTTATTCCCCATAAATAGGCGATAACACAGCATAAATACCAAACACGCGCTGCCTGAAGGTTCGTTCTAGGGACGATTAACTCTTTGTTGCTCGGCTTTTACTTAGCCCACTAGGTTACAAACCTCGCGCCACGATTAAATCGTCCCTAGTTAGAATAAATTTTAATCCTGAAAGGTCAACAGGCCCTAGCGACGGCTCATAAAGGCTAATTTTTCGATTAGGCTTATGTCTTGCTCATTTTTAAGTAATGCGCCAAACATGGGCATTAATCCGCCTTTTTTAGCTTTGTCGTGCAGTGTTTTAGCGTCTATGTCTTCAGCCATTAAAAGCTTTAGCCAGTCGAGTAATTCGCTGGTGGATGGCTTCTTTTTAAGGCCGTTAGCTTCGCGCAGGTTAAAAAACACTTCGAGTGCTTGGCGTACTAAATCTTGCTTAACGTTAGGGTAGTGCACGTCAATAATTTGCTGCATTTCGTCGCTGCTAGGAAAATCAATGTAATGAAAAAAGCAGCGGCGTAAAAATGCGTCCGGTAATTCTTTTTCGTTATTTGATGTGATGATCACAATAGGGCGCTCTTTTGCGACAATGCGCTCGTTAGTTTCGTAAACATGAAACTCCATTTTATCAAGCTCAAGTAGTAAGTCGTTTGGGAACTCTATGTCGGCTTTGTCTATTTCATCAATTAATAATACGGGGCGTTTGCCGTTAAGCTCTGCATACGTAAATGCCTGCCAAAGCTTACCTTTAACGATGTAGTTGCCAATATTGTGTACACGCTCGTCACCTAATTGGCTGTCGCGCAGGCGCGAAACCGCGTCGTACTCGTATAAACCTTGCTGCGCTTTAGTGGTCGATTTTATATGCCACTGAATAAGCGTGGTATCTAGGCTTTTAGCCAACTCCTCAGCCAGCATGGTTTTACCTGTGCCTGGTTCGCCTTTAATTAAAAGTGGTTTTTCGAGCATAATGGCAGCATTTACAGCTTGTTTAAGTGCGCTACTCGCTATGTAATTGTCAGTTGAATTAAATTGCACGGTGTACCCTTGTCTGGTCTGAGGAGTAAGTTATTTTGTTATAATGCCATAGTTAAACGGCAGGTCCAAGGTAGGCAAAACGCTGTATGACCTCACCTTCTTTTTCAACAGTTTCTAAAAACATACTAAGTGGGCGCGCCCACATACCAAATTCACCATAGAGTGCTTGATAAATCACAAGCTGCTCCTCGGTTTCGCTGTGGGTGGCAACATGAACAACTTTGTATTGCGGCCCTTTGTAGTGTTGGTATATGCCTGGTTTGAGTGAAAGTGGTTTTATTGCTGTAGTCATGTTTTGATCTCTTGTATAATTTGGCTTTGCACTTTTAATGTTAACTAATTTGCCAATACTATGAACTATATTTCGCTAGATGATTACAAAAAAGCATGGGTTTTTCGTCATAAAGACTTACCTGTATCAGATGAAGACGCAGTAAAAATAAAGCCTATGGGAGATGAGCGCGCAGCCGTACTTTGGACAACCATGGTAAGCCGTGAGTTTGATCACCCAGATTTTTTTGAAGACACCGATTGGTGTGGCCAAGAAAAAAGCTTTAGCCAAGAAGTAGATTGGCAAGATGCGTGGGAAAATGGTGATGCGCAACCACCAGAAGCAATCTTAACGTTTTTAGATTGGGAAGCTAACACCACTGTTTATTTTTGTATGGCACGCGATAATATTATCGAAACAACATTTGATGTATTTAAACGCAATTGGCAAAACTTTATGTTTTTAGCTGATGGCAGTTTGCTGATTGGTAAAAAGCGTAATACGGTTGTGCAATTTTTAGAATCAGGTAAAGCAAAATTAGGTGAAAAGCCAAGCGCTTAATTAGTGCGCTGCGCTTAAAAAACATTCAATACTGTGTTATAAAACATTTATCTGAATATTTTTGAGTACAGCTTTTGGTCGCTAAAAATCAGTTACTTGGTGCTCAGCAGCAAGTTGAAATTTGGCAAACTGATGCACAAAAAGTGTTGTATGCACAATTGTGCAATGCGTTTTATCAGCGTGAGGTTCAGCGATTAGTTGCAGAGCCTAATGCCGATAAACTGCGCCGTCAGTTAAAAAGCCTACCTTATTATATTGAGCGAGCT
This sequence comes from Pseudoalteromonas sp. NZS71_1, assembly GCF_015864305.1. Taxonomy (NCBI): domain Bacteria; kingdom Pseudomonadati; phylum Pseudomonadota; class Gammaproteobacteria; order Alteromonadales; family Pseudoalteromonadaceae; genus Pseudoalteromonas; species Pseudoalteromonas sp. NZS71_1. The sequence continues at coordinate 59,968 of NZ_JADYXM010000003.1, forward strand.
GCAACGTTAGTTGCCAATGGTGACACGCCTTTTACGCTGGACGCGCAAAATGGTACGTGGCTTGAAAAGCAAAAACCGACCCCACCCGATGTGAATGTTCAAGCTAATGAACTTTTTTATCAAACGTATGCCAAAGTGGGGCTTATAGTGCCCGTTATATTACATGGCTACGATCAGGTGCGTCTTAGAATAGACAGTATCGATCAGTTAGGCGAAAATAAGCTGCATTGTAACGAGCTTGGTTGGTTTGATTTTTTAGGAAATGGGCTAGAGCAGCAAAATGCTCAGTTAATAAAGCCAAGTAAAGTGAGTTTAACCGCTGCATGTTGTGGGCATCAGTGGCAATTTTCGAAGCGTTGTATGCCACGGGTTTTATCACTACGCGAAATGCTTTTAGCGGGTAGTATTAATTGGCGCAATTTAAAGCGCCCCTTAGCGTATTAAAGTTAAGGTATTTGGAATTTAAAATAAGGAGTGTTAAATGCGTATTTTTCAAGTTGGCTTACTGTGCTTAGCACTGTTTGTACAATACAGATTATGGTTTGGTCATAATGGTTTACAAGACTACACACGGCTAAAAGGTGCTGTAGCGTCGCATCAAGAAACCAACGAAAAGCTCATTAAACGTAATAAAGTACTTAAAGCAGATATTGAAGACTTAAAGCTTGGCCAAGAAGGCATTGAAGAGCGTGCACGCAACGAATTGGGAATGATTAAACCGGACGAAACATTTATTCGTGTTTTACCGGGCAAACAATATGACAAATAAACAGACTATTGCAGCAATTGTACCTGCTGCGGGCGTTGGCAGTAGAATGCAGCACAATGCGCCTAAGCAATATATACAATTAGCCGGTAAAACCATTTTAGAACACACCTTAGCTAAACTTTCTCAATTACCTCAATTACGCACTATTGTTGTTGCCCTTAGCGACAGCGACCCCTATTTTGACGAACTCCCAACACTTGATAAGCGCATTGTTCGCGCCAGTGGCGGTAAAGAGCGTGCAGGTTCAGTACTTAATAGCTTACTTTTTTTAGCACCTAACCCGCCTACATGGGTGTTGGTGCACGATGCTGCGCGTCCGCTAGTTAATATTAGTGATATAGAACGTTTAATTGATGAATGTATACGCGCTGATGAAGGCGGTATTTTAGCTAGCAAAGTAAAAGACACCATAAAACGCGGCCACACTCATGCCCTACAAACTGTGCCACGAGACGATTTATGGCAAGCACTTACCCCGCAGTTTTTTAAATATGACGAGCTTAAAAATGCATTGCAAAACGCATTAGCAAACGGGGCTACTATTACCGATGAAGCCAGTGCAATTGAGTGGGCGGGTAAGCCAGTAAAGCTTGTAGCAGGTCGCAGCGATAATATTAAAATAACCACGCCAGAGGATTTAGACTTGGCTGGGTTTTTATTACATAAACAACAAAACGAGAGTGCATTATGATACGAATTGGCCATGGTTTTGACGTACATAAATTTGGCGGCGAAGGCCCGTTAACTATTTGTGGTGAAAAAATTGATTATTCACAAGGCTTTTTAGCGCACTCAGATGGCGATGTCGCTATTCATGCATTATGTGATGCTATTTTAGGCTCGCTTGCAATGGGTGATATTGGTAAGCACTTTCCAGATACGGCTAGCGAGTATGAAAATATCGACAGCCGTATTTTACTTCGCCATGTGGTGAGCTTAGCTAAAGAGCAAGGTTATGTAATTGGCAATGGCGATGTGACTATTGTTGCACAGGCGCCAAAAATGCTGCCACACATTCAAGCTATGCGTGCTAATTTAGCCAGCGATTTAAATTGTGACCTTAGCCAAATTAACGTTAAAGCCACTACTACCGAAAAGCTAGGCTTTGAAGGGCGTAGGGAAGGCATTTCTAGCCATGCGGTGGTTATTATGAGTAAAGAGCTTGCGAGTACAAAAAACGCATGAGCGATTTAAATTATTTATACGGTGCACCGCTTTCTAAAGCTGATTTTAAAACCACTGCTGAAGACTTTATGGTTGATGAAGACCTAGGTATAGAATTTACCGGCAGTGGCGAACACGTGTGTTTGCAGGTGGTTAAAAAAGGCGAAAATACGCAATACGTTGCAAAGCTAATTGCACAGCGTGCGGGTGTTTCACCGCGAGACGTAAGTTACGCCGGCATGAAAGATCGCCACGGAGTGTGCTCACAGTGGTTTAGTGTAAAAGTACCGATTAAAAAGCCTATCGATTTTAGCGATTTAAATAGCGAGAGTATTTTTATTGTGTCGCAACAGCGCCACGACCGTAAATTACGTACGGGTTGCCACAAAGGTAATAGATTTACTATTACGCTTCGTAATGTAACCAAGCCCCTTGATATTCTATGCCGTATTAATGCTGTACGCGCAGGTGTGCCTAATTACTTTGGTGAACAGCGCTTTGGGCATGGCGGTCATAACTTAGTAATGGCTGAAAAAATGTTTGCTGGGGAGCGCATTCGCGATAAAAAACTGCGCGGTATTATTATTTCAGCAGCGCGTTCTCATGTATTTAATCAAATAGTAAATTTACGCGTTAAAGAGCATGGTTTAGCTAAAACAATGCACCGTGAAGTATTTATGCTCAGCGGCAGTAATGCATTTTTTGAAGATGCAATTAACGACGAAAACATAGAGCGATTAGCCACTGGCGATATTATGATGTCGGCACCTATGGTGGGCAAAAGCGAAAAAGGTTTAACCGAACAAGAAAAAATATGGCTTGAACCTTTCCAAACATGGTGCGATGGCTTAGGTGAGCTAGGCCTTAAAAATGAGCGCAGGATGCTGCGTTTAATTCCGCAAAACTTAACGGTTGAGACCATAGATGAAACCAGTTTAAAACTGAGTTTTGGTTTGCCAAAAGGGTGTTTTGCAACTGCATTATTACGTGAGCTGGTGGACTATAAAGATGCTAGCCCTCGAGAGCGCAAAGAAAAGGATAATGACATAAATGAAGATACTGCTAAGTAACGATGATGGCGTAAATGCTAAAGGCATTGCGGTTTTATATCAGGCGCTTATACAAATTGCAGAGGTAACCCTTGTTGCACCTGATCGCAACTGTAGTGGCGCAAGTAATTCTTTAACACTAATGAACCCGCTACGAGCGACTACACTCGAGAATGGTTTTATGTCGGTAAATGGCACACCTACTGATTGTGTGCATTTAGGTGTCAATCAGTTAGCTAATGAAAAACCAGACCTTGTTGTTGCTGGCATTAACCATGGTGCTAATTTAGGCGACGATACACTTTATTCTGGCACCGTTGCAGCTGCAACTGAAGGTCGCCATTTGGGCTTACCTGCAATTGCAGTATCGCTTTGCTCACATAAAGGTGAGCATTTTGAAACAGCCGCTGCTGTTACCGTAAATATTATTAAAGGTTTGGCTTCGCATCCGCTTCCAAAAGATCAAATAATAAATATAAATGTGCCAGATATTCCACTAAGTGAATTAAAAGGGGTGCAAGTAACTCGTTTAGGTGCTCGTCATAAAGCAGAAACCATGACGAAACAAACGGATCCCTGGGGCCGTGATATTTATTGGTATGGATCGCTTGGCACCGAAAGCGATGCAGGTGAGGGTACCGACTTTTACGCAATCAATAACGGTTATGCCTCTGTTACGCCATTAAGTGTTGATATGACAGCCAAAGACAGCCTAAAAGCAGTAGGAGACTGGTTAGCCGATTTGGAGATTAATCGTGCTCGCTAATTATACCCGCAGTGCAAAAGCGCTATCTGACTTACTAAAGCGCGAAGGCGTTGAAGATACACAAGTACTGAGTGCTATTGCTGATATTCCGCGACACATATTCGTAGACGATGTGCTAAAACACAAAGCTTATGAAAATACGGCGCTACCTATTGGGCAAGGGCAAACTATTTCCCAGCCTTATATAGTAGCGCGCATGACAGAGCTACTTCGCTTAGCTGGTGTGCGCAATAAAGTGCTGGAAATTGGTACTGGCTCTGGATATCAAACTGCAATATTAGCCAAAACGTTTACAAAGGTTTATTCGGTAGAGCGTATTAAAACGCTTCAGTGGCAGGCAAAGCGTCGATTGCAGCAACTCGATTTATATAATGTAACCATGAAGCATGGTGATGGTTGGCAAGGCTGGCAATCACAAGCACCTTTTGATGGTATTATAGTGACTGCTGCGGCCTCTAAAGTTCCGCAAGACTTACTTGCTCAGTTAGCCGATGGAGGCGTGTTATTAGCGCCCATTGGTGAGAGCGATCAAAAATTAGTAATGGTTATCCGCGAAGGCGATAATTATAAAGAGCATGTTATTGCTCCCGTTAGATTTGTGCCGTTAGTACCTGGCGATATTGAATAGGAATTCATTTTGAAGTTGTTTACCAAGTTATACGATATGGCCCTAGTGTGGGCAAAGCACCGCCATGCGGAACGTTATTTAGCTGCAATGAGTTTTGCAGAGTCAGTTTTTTTTCCAATACCGCCCGATGTAATGCTTGCACCTATGTCGCTTGCGCAACCCAAAAAAGCATGGCGTTTTGCAAGCTTTGCCACAATAGCATCGGTTGTTGGTGGAGTAGTTGGTTACTTGCTTGGGTTTTGGCTATTTGAACCCGTTGTTGAGCCATTGATTGCACAAATGCACTGGCAAGAAAAGTTTGATATCGCATTAAATTGGTTTAAAGATTACGGTGTTTGGGTTGTGTTTTTAGCTGGTTTTTCGCCTATACCATATAAAGTATTTACCATTGGCGCAGGTGTTTTACAAATGGCATTTTTGCCATTTTTACTCGCATCGGCGATTGGACGTGGTGCGCGATTCTTTTTAGTTTCAGCCTTAATGAAGTGGGGCGGGGCTAAAATGGAAGCAAAATTACGTCAATATATTGAAATACTTGGTTGGGGATTAGTGGTATTAATTGCGCTAGCGTACTTTTTATTGCGTTAAGCGTTAAAAATATCAATTGTCTAATTTGGGAGAAAAATACAATGAATAAACAGTTTTTACTGTATGTGACTATATTTGTTGGTGTTTTTCTCTCAGGTTGCTCTTCTCGCCATATTCCAGCGCCTGTTAGCAGCCTAAATAATAATGTTAATGATTTAGGTCATGCCATTAACATAAATGGCGATATTTATAAGGTGCAAAAAGGTGATACGCTCTACTCTATAGCCTTTAGCGCCGGTAAAGATTTTAGATTACTTGCAAAAAACAATTCAATTCCATCACCTTACACAATTTTCCCTGGGCAAAACATCTCCTTAACCCCCAAGCCCGAAAAAACAAAAAGGGATGAAAAATATACGAATTTGAGTAAAAAGTCTATAAAAAACACACAAAAAAATAACATAATATTAAAGAAAGAGCTTGATCCTCCAAAACAACGAGAGTATGTTCAGAAACAAGCCAGTAACAAAGTTAGTAATACTAAACGTTTGTCGAGCAGTAAAGTTAAGTGGTTTTGGCCTGCAAAGGGCAAAATTACCAAACGCTTTTCTAATAAGGAAAACGGTTATAAAGGTTTACAGATTACTAATCGCAAAGGGGCTTCAGTCTTAGCTGCGGCACAAGGAACAGTGGTATACGCGGGTAACGCTCTACGAGGTTATGGTAGTTTAATCATATTGAAACATAATGATGATTACCTAAGTGCTTATGCACATAACTCGAAATTACTTGTTAAAGAAAAGCAGAAGGTTAAGGCAGGACAAAAAATAGCAGAAATTGGTAATTCAGAATCTCCGGTCACCGCGCTTCGTTTTGAAATTCGCTACCGAGGGCAAGCTGTCAATCCTGCTAAATACCTACCCTAATTTTCAGGTATTGATAATTGCTCGGGAGAAGGCTTATGGCTAGCGCAGCAAAACTTGACAAACACACTACGACTGACGAAAAATTCGATGACATCGCTGCTGATGAAAGCACAACTTTACTAGATAAAGTAGAAGACGATGAAATCTTTGCAAAAGAAGAAGTAACTAAAAATCTTGATGCAACCCAACTTTATTTAGGCGAAATTGGTTTTTCTCCTTTGCTTAGCGCAGAAGAAGAAGTGTTTTTTTCTCGCAAATCACTTCGAGGTTGTGAAGCCTCACGCAAACGTATGATTGAAAGTAACTTACGTTTAGTTGTTAAAATAGCACGCCGTTACAATAACCGTGGCCTTGCTCTACTCGATTTAATTGAAGAAGGTAACTTAGGCTTAATTCGCGCTGTTGAAAAATTTGACCCTGAACGTGGCTTTAGATTTTCTACTTACGCTACATGGTGGATACGTCAAACAATTGAACGTGCCATTATGAACCAAACGCGTACCATTCGCTTACCTATCCATGTAGTTAAAGAGCTTAATGTTTACCTGCGTACAGCACGTGAATTAACTCAAAAGCTTGACCATGAACCAACAGCTGATGAAATTGCAGCTTGCCTAGACAGACCCGTTGAAGACGTAACTAAAATGCTACGTTTAAACGAAAGAATTGCATCGGTTGATATGCCGATTGGTGGTGAAAACGACAGTGTACTGCTTGATATCATTCCAGATGAAAAAAGTGCAGGCCCTGAAGGCGAAGTACAAAATAATGATATTAATAAACATATTGTAGATTGGTTAGGAGAATTAAACCCTAAACAACGTGAAGTGTTAGCTCGTCGATTTGGATTGCTTGGCTATGAGCCATCTACACTTGAAGATGTAGGTCGTGAAATAGGCTTAACACGTGAGCGTGTAAGACAAATTCAGGTAGAGGCATTACGTCGTTTAAAAGACATTTTGCAACAAGAAGGTTTAAGTACAGATAGCTTGTTTAATCAGTTTTCGTAACTAGTTAAATAGTATAAGAGACTATGTGTGTTAAAAAGCCGAAGAATTTATTCTTCGGCTTTTTTTATGCTTGTAAATTAGATGATATAAATTACAACAATGCTTTTAGTTTATATAACAAATCGTGCGCTTGGCGTGGCGATAAATTATCAGGGTCAATTGCGCTTAACTGCTCTTCAACTTCTGAAGGTGTATTTTGTGCAACTTCATTATTAAAAGTAAATGCTTGTTGCTCTGTATTTGGTGCAGTAACGCTTTGATGATTTTCAAGTAACTTAAGTTTTTGCTTTGCTTGTGCAATAACAGCTTTTGGCACACCTGCAAGAGCGGCTACTTGTAAACCAAAGCTTTTGCTTGCTGCGCCATCAAGTACTGTATGCATAAAGGCGATTGTATCGTTATGCTCTATTGCATCAAGGTGCACGTTTACCAGACCTGTTGTTTGTTCAGCAAGTTCTGTTAACTCAAAGTAGTGCGTAGCAAATAATGTTTTAGCTGATATTTTTGACGCTAAATGATCGGCTGTTGCATACGCAAGCGAAAGCCCATCGTAGGTACTTGTACCGCGACCAATTTCATCCATTAACACTAAAGACTGCGCCGTGGCATTATTTAAAATAGTTGCTGTTTCTGTCATTTCTACCATGAAGGTTGAGCGACCTGATGCTAAATCATCGCTTGCACCAATACGTGTAAATATGCGATCGATATTACCAATTTTAGCGCTGTCTGCAGGTACATAACTGCCAATGTGAGCCATTAGTACAATAAGTGCTGTTTGGCGCATATAGGTTGATTTACCGCCCATGTTTGGACCCGTAATAATCAACATTTTACGTTGGCTGTTTAATTCAACAGGGTTAGCAATAAACGGTTCTTTCATTACTTGTTCAACAACAGGGTGACGACCTTGTTTAATGCTTATATTGTCGTTATCGCATAGTTCTGGTTTTGCATAATTGAGTGCAAATGCACGTTCGGCCAAGTTATTTAATACGTCTAAATCGGCCAGTGCTGCTGCCATCATTTGCAGCTGTTCAATATGTGGAGCGATAAATCTGAACAGCTCTTCGTATAGTTGCTTTTCAAGCGCTAAGGCTTTTGATTGGCTACCAAGTACTTTATCTTCGTGCTCTTTAAGCTCAGGAATAATATAGCGTTCGTTATTTTTGAGCGTTTGGCGACGAATGTAGTCGGCTGGCACTAAGTGGGCATTGGCGCGGCTTACTTCAATAAAAAAGCCATGTACGCGGTTATAACCAATTTTAAGCGTACTAATACCCGTGCGTTCGCGTTCACGTAACTCTAGTTGATCAAGTACATCGGTTGCACCTTTACTTAAGTTACGCCACTCATCTAGTTCGCTGTTGTAACCAGGGGCAATAACGCCACCGTCACGAATAAGTACCGGTGGGTTTTCTATCACTGCACGTTCTAATAACTCTTGTAAATCAGGGAGCTCAGGCGAGTGCTTGATAATACCCGCTATACGAGGATCGTTAGCATCACCTAACAAAGTATGTAGTGGCGCAAGTGCTTGTAATGCGCTGCGAAGGCGAGTTAAATCGCGCGGGCGAGCTGTGCATAAAGCTAGGCGTGCAATAACACGCTCTACATCACCAATCTCTTTTAATGATTCGTGTAATTCGCCGCACAGTTGTACATCTAAAATAGCGCTAATTGCATTTAAGCGTGAATTTAGCTCGTCTTTATTACGTACAGGTGTATGAATACGGCGCTTAAGTAAACGAGAGCCCATAGGTGTTGCTGTTTTATCAAGTACCTGGGCAAGTGTATTTTCAAACCCACCTGATAAATTAACGGTAAGTTCTAAGTTTTTACGAGTAGCGGCATCTAAAATCACAGCGTGTTCGTTGTGCTCAAGTGTAATTGCACGAATATGTGGCAGTGCAATACGTTGTGTATCTTTTACGTATTGCATCAGGCAACCGGCAGCAACAAGCGCGCTGTGGGCTTTATCAACACCAAAACCAACTAAATCTTTAGTACCAAACTGATCGCATAATAAGTGCTCGGCCGTATCTAAGTCGAACTCCCACTCTGGGCGGCGGCGGGCACCTTTTATATGCTCAATTAAATGAAAGTTTTCAAAGCTTTCGCTATACAGAAGTTCTGCCGGAGCTAAGCGCTGAATAGTTGAGCTAAAGGCTTCGTCGGTGTTAACCTCTACAACGTTAAAGCGACCAGAGTTAATATCAAGGTACGCGATACCGTACAGACCTTTTTTACTTTGCCAAACGCTGGTAAGGAGGTTGTCTTGTCGTTCTTGTAAAAGCGCTTCATCAGAAATTGTACCAGGTGTAACTATACGAACAACTTTACGATCGACAGGGCCTTTACTAGTTGCAGGGTCACCCACTTGTTCACAAATAGCGACTGATTCACCCATTTGGACTAGGCGTGCTAGGTAGTTTTCTACTGCATGATAAGGTACGCCCGCCATAGGGATAGGATCGCCACCGGCTTTACCGCGATGTGTTTGCGAAATATCGAGTAATTGAGCGGCGCGTTTAGCGTCATCAAAAAAGAGTTCGTAAAAATCGCCCATACGATAAAACAATAAAATATCGCGATGCTCTGATTTTATTTTTAGATACTGCTGCATCATAGGGGTTTGTTGTTTTATAGTGTGTGGTGCATAAAGATCAAACGACATGTATTTACCCAAAGGCTGAATATGGAATTACATCAAGAGATTAAAACACTTGCTGCGCAATTAGGCGCTATTTTAACGGATAAATGCTTATGGATCACTAGTGCTGAGTCATGTACTGGTGGCGGAGTGAGTTATGCCCTTACAGATACGCCCGGAAGCTCGGCTTATATTGACCGCGCATTTGTGACTTACAGCAACCAAGCAAAGCAAGACTTACTAAATGTAAGTGCCAGTACATTAGCGCAATTTGGTGCTGTGAGCGAGCAGACAGTACGTGAAATGGCACTAGGTGCAATTAAGGCAACAAACGCAAATATATCTATAGCTGTATCGGGTATTGCAGGACCTGGCGGGGCAACTGATGGCAAACCTGTGGGACTTGTGTGGTTTGGCATACAAATTAATGACAAAGTACTGACCTTTAAACAAGTATTCTCTGGCGATAGGGCTCAAGTTAGACTGCAAGCTATTGTATTTGCATTGAAAAGTGTAATAGATGAGATAAAATAAAAAAATTAGCTTGATACTGTGATTTCATACAGTATACTTGATTCCATTAGCTGGATTTGGAGAATAAAATGAACGATAACAAACAAAAAGCGTTGGACGCTGCACTATCACAAATTGAACGTCAATTTGGTAAAGGCTCAATTATGAAATTGGGTGATAACAAAGCGTTAAACATTGAATCTGTATCTACAGGCTCATTAGGTATTGATATTGCTTTAGGCATAGGTGGTTTACCTATGGGACGTATTGTTGAAGTATACGGACCTGAGTCATCTGGTAAAACAACGCTTACTTTACAAGTTATCGCAGAAGCACAAAAAGAAGGCAAAACATGTGCCTTTATTGATGCTGAGCATGCTCTAGATCCAGTTTATGCACAAAAGCTTGGTGTTAACATTGATGAGCTTTTTGTATCGCAACCAGATACCGGTGAACAAGCATTAGAAATTTGTGACATGTTAGTGCGCTCAAGCGCGGTAGACGTTGTTGTAATTGACTCGGTTGCTGCACTTACACCAAAAGCTGAAATTGAAGGCGACATGGGCGACTCGCACATGGGCTTACAAGCACGTTTAATGTCGCAAGCATTACGCAAGCTTACTGGTAACATTAAACGCTCTAACACGTTATGTATTTTCATTAACCAAATCCGTATGAAAATTGGTGTTATGTTTGGTAACCCAGAAACAACAACGGGTGGTAATGCACTTAAGTTTTACGCATCGGTACGTATTGATATTCGTCGTATTGGTTCTGTTAAAGAAGGCGATGAAGTTGTTGGTAACGAAACTCGCGTTAAAATTGTTAAAAACAAAGTAGCGCCGCCGTTTAAACAAGCTGAATTTATCATCATGTATGGTGAAGGTATTTCTAAGCAAGGCGAGCTAATTGACCTAGGCGTTAAGCATAAAATTGTTGAAAAAGCAGGTGCTTGGTATAGCTACTGTGGCAACAAGGTTGGCCAAGGTAAATCTAACTCAATTAAGTTTTTGAAAGAAAACCCAGAAATTGCAGATGAGATTGAAGGCAAGTTACGCGAAATGCTTTTATTAAAAGCAACTATTGAACCAGATGATGGTGAAGATAAGTTGGGCGATGACGCTGATCTTTAACAGCCTCAAAATGAGTTTTTAAGCTTGATTTGACCCGAGCTTTAAAAAGCGTTAATCAGTAATGATTAGCGTTTTTTTGTTATTAAAAACTTAAAGTAGATAACCTGAGCTCTGGATAATAAATCTATCTCGAGCAGCTATTTTCAGCGCTAACTGCGTTGAATTTACTTACAATAGGCCAGCTATTGACGCGTAAATTCGCCTTGTTTCCACTGAAAATCTCTGGCTAGAGAAAATAAATTTAAATACCACTATGATTCAATACGTTAGTAAATCTCTTAACCAGAGTTTAGGTTAGATAAAAATAAAAACGACACATTAAAAATGTGTCGTTTTTTAATTTAACCGCAAAAATCTACAGCCTTTAATTAATCAAATATATTTATAACTGCCAATTTACAGATAGAGCGTAGTTACGCGGTGCACCGTAGTAACCTTGTTCCCAGTATAGGCTGTGCAAATATTTTTCACCTGTGGTGTTATTAACGTTGAAAGTGACTCCTACGTTATCTGTAATTTTGTAAGTGGCCATTAAATCAAGTAACCCGTATGCATCTTGGTTGGTAGTAACACTTGCAATACCATTAGCATCTTTAACTTGAACTCGGCTAGTTGAATCCTGCCAGCGATAGTTTGCACCAAATGATAAGCCATCAACTAAAGGAACTTGGTAGGTTGCGGCCACTTTAAGTTGGTTTTCTGGTGTGTAATCTTTTACTAAATCATCACCATCAATATTTAAATTACTAAAGCTAATACTTGCACTTAAATCATCTGTAAATTTACCACTTAACTCTACTTCAAAACCATTACTACTAATGCCATCAGCTGCATAATAACGCGTATCACTTGGTAATGAGTTAGCTATAGCAACAGCAAGGCCATCTTGTTTTGCATCAAAATAAGCAAACGTTACAAATAACTGGTCGTCTAGAAGCTGTGCTTTGACACCTATTTCGCTACTTTTGCCAGTAACAGCAGGTAGTTGATTGGCATTTATGTCTAGTTCTTTTTGCGGTACAAATGTTTCTGTATAGCTTGCATAAGCCGATAGAGATTCGTTAAAGTCGTACACTGTACCAATGTACGGTATTAGCTCAGAGTCACTTCGAGTTTGAGCAACGCCATAGGCTGTGCCTTTTGTTTCCCAATCGGTATAACGCACGCCAGCGAGCACACTTAAAGGCTCACTTAATTTAATGCGAGTAGATATGTAAGCTGATTTTTGCTCGTTAGTAATATCACTACCATTTACGCCATCAGCAAGTGTTGCCTTTGGTACTACACCATCCCACGTTTTAAGTGATGGCATATCTGGAAAACCATTGCCTGTAGTGTAATCGTAAAGAGACTGCTCGTTGTAATCCATTTTAGCTTGGCTAACACCAAATGATAGGTCGTGCTCTTGATTAAATAAATCAAACTTACCACTGGCGTATAAATCAAATAAGTCATGCTTATCTTCGTAATCATAACGGCTAGCATAACCTGTTAAACCAAGTTCAGTATCTTTATCAGGGGTACCGTATACGTAGAACAGCTCTGAGTTTTGCTTGTTTTCGATGTGAGCATAGCGTGCTCTAGCCACCCATGTTGCTGATAAGTTTTGTTCAAGCGTTACATATACTTGCTCTGCACTGTTATCCCAGTAAGACCAATCAGCAGCAGTACTGGTTGATTCGTCATAGTTAGTTGGTGAGCCGTCGGTGTAATAAAGAGGTAGTGCCCCCCAAAGTGGGCTATCAGCATCTTTTTGTTGGTTAACGTAGTTAACGCTTAATAATGTGCTGTCTGTTAATTTGCCTTCGTAGGCTAAATAAATAATTGTTTTATCTGTTTCGTAGCGATCTAGGTATGAATCAGCTTTTTGCTTTGTAAATACAGCACGTACGGCGTGTTCTTCATTTATTGGCGTAGATACATCTAAATCTAAACGTTTTTTATTCCATGAGCCATACGAGGCTGATGCATTTGCTTGTGTTGTGTAAGTTGGTTTCTTTAAAACCATATTTACAGTTGCAGAAGGATTACCGGCACCGGTCATTAAGCCATTAGCGCCACGAACTATTTCTACACGGTCATAAATTGAAGTATCAAGGCTGCCTTGAATAGATCCAGAGCTTTGTGGAATACCTAAGCCATCAACTTGAAAGTTAGTAATTTCAAAGCCACGAGCTTTAAAGTAAGTACGATCTGTTTCTATTTGCTCTACTGTTACGCCGGGGGTGCTTTCAAGTACTGAGTTTATATCGTCTAGTGAAAAGTCGTCCATTAATGCGCGTGATACTACCGAGATTGACTGTGGTGTTTCTTTAATTGTTAAACCTAGTTTGGTAGCTGATTGCGCTTCTTCTGTTATGTAGTTTTTGTGATGTTGACCATATACCGCAATTTTTTCGAGAGGTTCATCTTTTACAGTTGCTTCATCAGCAAGTGCATAACCAGATAGAATTAAAGAAGTAGCAAAGCTTAATTTAGATAAACGCAAAACTTGAGGGGACGACATAAGTTTTTCCAGTTAGTTCAAAAAGAAGTGCGTAACTTAATCTAAATGATATCGATTTGCAATTAGGTTGTGTGTTTTTACCTATTATTATTCTATTTTGTTGGATTTTAGCGTCACATAAAGAGATTATGGGTACGAATTGATGAATTATATAGAACTTAATATCCCTTATAAAAAAGCGGCCTAGGCCGCTTTTTTAAAGTAGTTAGCTTTTTAGTTATTAAAAAGAGTATTTAACAGAGAATTGTAAACGATCTAAATCGCCATCTACGCCACTTTCAGTTTCACGCTCAGCATGTTTTAGCTCAGCTCCAAATGTTAGGCGTTTAACAGGGGAATATAAAATGTTAGCGCTATAGCTTTGGCTTGATTCAGTCGGATCACCAGAAATAACTAATAAATCAGTGTTGTTATCAGCAGAGAAGAAAGAGTATAAGAATGTTGAACGCCATTGGCTTGTCCACTTGTGCTGGTAAGCAACAAAACCAGAAGTCGAATCAATGGCATCTAGTTCATCGCCATTAAGTACTGCGCCGTGAGCAACGTTTAAGCCTACGTAACGGCCTAAGCCTTTACCTTGAGTAAGCATAAATTTAAGGTTGTCTTCACCAAGGTTTATTTTACCCGACGCACTAATACCAAAAGATGTTTCATCTGCATCAACACTGCCTACCTTATAGGTAAGTTGGCGAGCAAGCGCTGCAACAACAATGTTACCCCAATCAGCTTTGTGTGTGTAACGAGCTGTAAAGTCAGGCAATGATGCATCATCAGTTACTACCATACCGCTAGTAGTAGAAATTGTACTTTCTGGGTTTTCTAATGAGAAAGACCATGCGCCAGTGGTATATTTAATTTGCGATTGACGAACAAATATAGTGCCTTCAGCTGGGCCTACAAAATCAAGCGTTTCAGCAAGGGCACCCACGTTTTGAAAGTTAGACCATGTTTGACCAAATAACCAACCGTCGTATGTCACAAACGCATGGCGAATACGTGGAGCATAAGAGTTTGATACACGTTCATTGCCGCCAGCAGCTGAGGCTAAAAAATCAATCTCAATTTTAGTGTTAACGGTCTTACCGTTATCCATAACAGTGGCTGTGCCAAAGTTAAAGCGTGACTCGCGAGCATGCATATCAAACACAGCATCTGAGCTGTTATCGTCGCCAACTGTTAGCGTACTTGGTACGTAAAAGTCACGACCTACGTTTGAACCTGCAGGCGCACCCGCTGAATAATCACTCCACATAGAGTCGAGTTTAATGTATCCACCGTAAGTAAATTCGGTATCACCAATTTTTGCAGCAGTTGCCGCGTATGCAGTACTTGATAGTGCACATAGTACAGCGCTTGCTGCCAATGTTTTTAATGGGGTAAATTTCATTGTGGTGTCCTTTATAGGCTACTTGTTATTTGTTACTTTTTTTTCATAGATATTTGTATTACTTGCTACGAGTATTACTTACGAATAAAAAGGGTTGTTAATTTGGCTTTCAATTCACTTTCTATTTTCATTCGTTAAATAAAGCATTTTAGTAAGTACAACAAAATATCTTTATTAGAGTACGACAACACTGTTGAATATGTGCAATATTTACTCAATTACCTATTGGTCTATAAGACTAAGGTTTGAGAGCAGATTAGTTTGTATTTACTTACATTTAACGCGTTGTATTATTTATGTAAAAAAATTGAAAGCAGAAGGATTATAAACTACAAATGAGGAAATTGAAGAGGTGTACAACTAAGGTCTAATACTTAATGTAGCACTGCTGAGTAATCCTTGATAAAAGCTTAAGGCAAGTAATTTAAATGGAGACTAAGATGTCACAAAGTATCTATCCAGTTCCTGCGCATATTAAAGATGCGACTCTTGTAGATAAAAATAAATATAATACGCTTTACAAGCAATCTATTGATGACCCAGAAAGTTTTTGGCGTGAGCATGGCAAACGTCTTGATTGGTCTACCCCTTATACAAAAGTTAAAAACACATCATTCGATAAAGGCCATATAAATATTAAATGGTATGAGGATGGCTACCTTAATGCTTCGTACAATTGTATCGATCGTCACTTAAAAACCAAAGCAGATAAAACGGCGCTTATTTGGGAAGGTGACAGCCCATCTCAAAGTGAGAATATTACTTATCAACAATTGCATGATGAAGTAGCCAAGTTTGCCAATGGTTTAAAAAAGCTAGGTGTTCAAAAAGGTGACCGTGTAGCGATTTATATGCCTATGACGCCTCAAGCTGTTTATGCAATGCAGGCTTGTGCACGTATTGGTGCTATTCATTCGGTTGTATTTGGTGGCTTTTCACCTTCTGCGATTGCAGATCGTATTCGAGATTCGGGTGCCAAGGTCGTTATTACTTCAGATGAAGGGCGCAGAGCGGGTAATTGTGTTCCATTAAAAGCAAATGTAGATGAAGCGGTAGCGCAAGAAACTGTAACCTCAATTGAGCATGTTATTGTGCACCAATTAACCGGCGGTGAAGTTGATTGGAATGAGCACGATATATGGTGGCATGACCTAGTTGCTGATTTACCAGCAAAGTGTGAACCAGAGCCAATGAACGCTGAAGATCCATTGTTTATTCTATATACGTCAGGTTCAACAGGTCAGCCGAAGGGGGTTGTGCATACGACTGGTGGCTACTTAGTTTACTCATCAATGACACATGAATACGTATTTGATTTAAAAGAAGACGATGTGTATTGGTGTAGTGCCGATGTAGGTTGGATCACAGGCCACAGTTACATTGCATACGGGCCATTAGTAAACGGTTGTACACAAGTATTATTTGAAGGTGTACCAACTTATCCAACTGCAGGACGTATGGGCGAAATTGTTGATAAACACGGTGTAACTATTTTATATACTGCGCCTACAGCAATTCGTGCGCTAATGGCGAAAGGTGATGAGCCAACAGCTTCGTCAAATCGCGATAGTTTACGTATTTTAGGCTCGGTTGGTGAGCCAATAAATCCAGAAGCATGGACGTGGTATTACGAGAGTATTGGTAAATCTAATTGTCCGATTGTTGATACGTGGTGGCAAACAGAAACCGGTGGCATAATGATTACGCCTTTACCGGGTGCAACTGATACAAAACCTGGTTCTGCGACACATCCATTTTTTGGTATTGCCCCTGCATTATTTAATGCTGAAGGCAATAACCTTGAGGGTGCTGTAGACGGTAATTTAGTAATTTTAGATAGCTGGCCATCGCAGGCGCGAACGGTTTACAACGACCATGAACGTTTTGAACAAACTTATTTTAGCGCCTACCCAGGTGTTTACTTTACAGGTGATGGGTGTCGTCGTGATGAAGACGGGTATTACTGGATCACAGGACGTGTGGACGATGTACTTAACGTATCAGGCCATCGCCTTGGTACTGCCGAAATTGAAAGTGCTTTAGTTGCGCACGAAGCAGTAGCCGAAGCTGCAGTAGTGGGTTACCCGCATGATATTAAAGGCCAAGGTATTTATGTTTATATTACGCCTAACGAAGGTGTAACAGTAAGCGATGAGTTAACCAAAGAGGTACGTAACTGGGTTCGTAAAGAGCTTAGCCCAATAGCATCACCAGATATGATTCAATGGTCACCGGGTTTACCTAAAACGCGCTCAGGCAAGATTATGCGTCGTATTTTACGTAAAATCGCTGCAAATGAGCACCAACAACTCGGTGATACGTCAACGCTTGCAGATCCATCTGTAGTTGATGAACTAATCGAGAACAGATTAAATCGTTAAATGTGCGTTAAAAACTTGATTACAAGTTGATTCTAAACGTAGTATATCGGCTGTCAGTAATGGTTTTATACCTAACTGGCAGCCGAATTTATTAGGAGTGAACCATGAGTCAGTTTTTAATAGCGGACGACCATCCGTTATTTCGTGAAGCACTAAAGGGCGCATTGAGCGCAAAATTTGAAGGTTTAGAGGTTTTTGAATCATCCGATTTTGACAGCACACTGCAAGTGTTAAGCGAGCAAGAGGATCTTGATATATTACTGCTAGACCTTCACATGCCAGGTAATGGTGATTTATATGGTCTTATTCGTATTAGAGAAGAATACCCAAGCTTACCTATTGCCGTTGTTTCGGGTAGTGAAGACGCTAATATAGTTTCTAAAGTAATGGGTTACGGCGCTATGGGTTTTATTCCTAAATCGTCATCGTCTGATGATATTGCCAGTGCAATTAACCAAATACTTGAAGGCGATACATGGCTACCAAAAGAGCTAAAAAACAAAGTAGCTGAAATTGAAGGTGAAGATAGAGAAATAGCAGCGCAAGTTGCCTCATTAACACCTCAACAATACCGAGTGCTGCAATATCTGCACGAAGGTTTACTTAATAAGCAAATTGCTTATGAACTGCACATATCAGAAGCAACAGTAAAAGCACACATTACAGCCATATTTAGAAAACTCGGCGTGTACAATCGTACCCAAGCCGTTTTAATTGCCGCTAAATTAAAACTCGAGCCAATAGAGCAGGCATAATTTACATTTAAAAAGTCACTTGCTTATTTATGAGCAAAAAAATGCCAGCAACAATGCTGGCATATTTTTATGTGTAGAATAATCAATTAGAATTCAGGTTAATAACAAAATGCATACCTTGTTATCAACACTGTTTTATTACCTCAAAATAAACTACTTAATTAAGCGAATTGGTACAATGCTAAGAAAACACTACAGTTTTATTACCATTAATAAATAGCTTATGCTCTGATGCAAGTTGGAGTGCTTTACAAAACACTGTTTTCTCTACATCTTTACCCATTTTAGCCATCATTTCGGCGGTATTAGCATGTGTAACGCTTGTTACATCCTGCAAAATAATAGGGCCTTCATCAAGCTCATTATTCACAAAGTGAGCGGTAGCACCAATAATTTTTACGCCGCGCTCAAATGCTTGATGATAAGGTTTAGCACCAATAAATGCGGGTAAAAATGAATGATGAATATTAATTATTTTGCCTTCGAAGCGACCCACAAATTCAGGGCTTAAAATACGCATGTATTTGGCAAGACCAATAATATTAGGGTTGTAGCTGGCAATTAAATCACCTACTTTTTGATCGTGCTCGCTACGAGTTAGTCCTTCGTGCGATACAACATGAAACGGCACATCAAACCCTTTTGCTAAAGGCTCTAAATCAGCGTAGTTAGCAATAACGGCTAATACTTCAATATTAAGAGTTTGTTCAAATTGCTTTAGCAACATACCACCTAAACAATGGGCTTCTTTAGTTGCAAGTAAAACTACTTTAGTTTTTGCACCGCAATGTAGGGCAAGTTTAGCGCCTTGTGGCAACAGTGCGCGTAGTTGATCTAAAAAGTCGCTTTGTGGCTCGCCTGTAAGCTCTGTGCGCATAAAAAATCGCTGTGCGTCTTTATCTACAAACTCGTTGTTACGCGTAATATTTAAATTGTTTTTATGACAAAGCCCTGTGATTTTAGCTATTAAGCCTACGTCGTCAGCACATTGGGTGGTTAGTATATAGCTCATTGTCCTCATTCTTACCCTGTAATTAATACTTCATTATTTGTGTTTTGGCACATAAAGCAAGGGCTTTGTGGACTAATCCAATATTAATCATGTTGTTGAGTATAAAAGAGGTAGTAAAGTTAAAAGGTATTGAATAGAGGTTAATAAAGGATAAAAAAATGCCACCTAATTTACAAGGTGGCATTAATACTAATAATCCAGAGTTTAAGTTAATTAACCCTTTGGCTCGGGAGATAAGTTTTCTTCTTGTCTTAAATACCCTGCAGCTTCTTCGTCATCTTTAGCTATCGCTTGCTGAGTAGGTATAGCACGCGTTTGCTGGTTTAATTGATGTATTTGTGACGCATTACCTAAATCACGCTCACTGGTGATTGAGGCGATAGATTCACGGTCTTTCAAGAACGCGATAACGTCTTTTTTGATTGCTTGCAATTGTCCTTCGTCTTTATGCATTTCCATAATATGGCGAGGATGTTCAAGATTTTTCATACCTGTTGCTGCAAACGTAGTAGAAATAACACGAGAAACAATAATCCAAGGCGTTATGCTACTGCGTACTAAAGTATTTTCTGAGCGAGTACTATCGTGAATACCAGTACCTGTTGATATTTTAGACTCAGTAAATGTGCCTTCGCATTTAAAGTACACTAGTAGTGATTCAAACTGCATTTCAGCAAAAAATAGATGAGCTGTATTTGTAAGCAATTGCGCAAATGCTTTAATAAGTATACCTATTAGCAATAAGTGAAAGCTTGTCATTAATAGCTCACTAAATTGAATAACATGTTGGTTATTAAATGCTTGTTTAAAGCTACTAATATTTGCAGCGTCAACGTAATGATAAATATTAATAAACGAATACGCTAAAAACACAGTAAATGCTAACGCTACAATATAAAGCAAGTTACCACTTACTAAAGCAAGTAACCGTGCTAGCGTAAAG
Source organism: Pseudoalteromonas sp. NZS71_1 (assembly GCF_015864305.1). NCBI lineage: Bacteria > Pseudomonadati > Pseudomonadota > Gammaproteobacteria > Alteromonadales > Pseudoalteromonadaceae > Pseudoalteromonas > Pseudoalteromonas sp. NZS71_1. Next base: position 80,091 of record NZ_JADYXM010000003.1, read on the forward strand.
TTTTTACCTAAGTCTATTGAGTGCAGTTTAGGTTGAATTTCTTGGATCATTTCACCTTTAAAACCGCCTTTACCTTCAATTTGTTCTTGAAGCTTAGGATCTAATTCGCGATAAACTCTGTTAGGTACTTCTTTATAACGACGGTTAGCCATTACTAGATTGTCTAGGTTTATAAAAATTTCGTCTGGATGAACAGACTCTTGCCAGTTTTCACGTAGTTCTGATACTTCAGCAGAAGGGGTAACTGCATTTAAACGCGCTTTAATCATAATAAAAGCAATTGCGCAGCTCAGAGTGGCTAATACAATAATCGCAATTAAGTACATGCCAGCATGAAGACTAGGTAGTTGCTCAATCCAGCCATCTATTTCTTGTTTGCTAATGTGTTGTTCTTTCATCAGCCATGACATAGAAAGGCCAATAGCGATTGGTAGAATAAAAGATAAAGAAATAATTTTAGCGAGTGCACCGGTACCAAGTGCTTCAATATTTTTTTCAGCGTTTCTAGAAATAGGTTTACCCGTAGAGCGCCACGAAAAAAGCACGTAGAACATTAATATGGCACTATAAACAGGAAATGCTAATTCGCCTGCTTCACCGGTAAAACCCGATAAAGATACAAATGCCACAAGGCCATAAGCAATAAGTGCAACAAGGGTACTTACCCATGAGCCAAATAAGCGCTGAGCAACATTACGAATAGGATAAGGTAGGAATAATAACTTAGGGATTAAGCTGTGAAGTAAACGTGATAAAAAACCATTAGGCTCTTTAAACGTACTGTTTTTACGACCAACCAGCATTTCTTCGAGTGATTGCGCGGTGTAGGCTACTTCTTTTTCTTCTTCTTTGGCGGTTGATGCTTGTGATTTACTGTAGTTATAAGCAAGTGAAGTAGGGTGGTTTCTGCCTACAAAATACTTAAGAGTTGCATAAATACCACTTGAAAGTGAGCGAATGCCGAATGCTAAAATAAGCATGCCAAACACCATTAAAATCCATCCAGCGGTTGTATCTTCTTTTACTGAGCCCGCAGCAATAACAAGTAAACTAATACCCGCTATAGACTCGATGAGTCCTCTTACAGCTGTTACTTTACCTTCAAGTTTGAAGGGGTTTTTTAGTCCAAGATCAATCGATCCATAATCAAAAGCCATTGAATGCTCCTTTTAAACAGCATGCCCAATTAAGGGAGAATATAAGCGTAGTTATAATAACCATTATATATATCGTATTTTTGTTTTTGCTCAATTTTTGATTATATATCAATAAAGTCGTTCAGTTTAAGGTTATTTTAAAGTGGTACATTCTATGCTTTGAAATATAAGCTTAAGCGAGTTAACAATATCTCTTTTAAATGCTTGAGGAGGAATGATGGAATTGATTTACGTTGATGATAGTTTGCCCGGAATTACCCGAAAGCAAAAAAACAAACATTGGCAGTATTTTGACCCAATAGGAAAAATAATTAAAGAGAAGGCCGTTATTGAGCGCTTAAATTCACTCGCGTTCCCGCCTGCTTATAAAAGTGTATGGTTTTGCCCTGAAGAAAATGGGCATATTTTAGCAACAGGTTACGACAGTAAAGGACGAAAGCAGTACCGATATCATCCATTATTTACACAACAACAAGATGCTAAAAAGTATCAAGCTTGTAGTGTGTTTGGACATAAGCTGCCGTTACTTAGGGCTCAATTAAAGGAAGCATTGCAAGGTGATGAGCTCGATTATGAACGTACTTTAGCAGCCATTGTTAGATTAATGGATTTAGGTGCTTTACGGGTGGGGAATGAACGTAATGTAAAACAAAATAAAAGTTTCGGAGCGACAACCCTAAGATCAAGGCATGCAAAATTAACAGGTAAAAATATTAGATTAAAATACCGTGCAAAGTCAGGTAAAGAAAGGGAAGTAAATATAACGGATAAAGCATTGAGTAGTGTTATTAAGGAGCTTCAGGATTTACCCGGGCAACACTTGTTTCAATATATAGAAGGGGGCGAGCGCTCTAACGTTACCTCTACTGAAATCAATCAGTATATTCAAAATATAATGGGTGAAGAATTTAGCGCAAAGCACTTTAGAACATGGCGAGCAAGTGTGATTGCCTTTAAAGAAGTGTATGAAGCAAAAGGCGCTATTACATTAAAAATAATACTTGATGAAGTGTCTTCAAAGCTTGGCAATACGCCAACAATAGCGCGTAATTCTTATATTCACCCTGATGTTATTGAGCTTTGTAAGAAAAATGAATCAGAACAAACTCATTGGCGCGACAATTTTAAATTACCCCGTAAAACAAAGTATCTTAGTCGTTTTGAGCGCGGTTTATTAGAGTTTTTAACGTAACGATAAAGGCTGCAGCTTGCAGCCTTTATGTTAATTTTTTATAACCTGCTATTGCAGCATAAACGTTTCGTATTCTAAATCTTCAAATTGTTTTGAAAGCCAAAATAAGCCAACAACAGAGGTAATAATGGTTGCTAATGCAAAGCCATAGCCATAAAACTGCGGTCCAAAAGCAATTGATAACAAAGTTAAAACAACATTGATTACTAGAAATAACCCCGCTAAAAATAGTACTGTTGAACGTTTATCTAAATAAAACAAAATATTTAAAATAGATAAAAATATAACTTGTACACCTACACCGACTACATCAATAAATAAAAGCGTTTTATAGTTTGGATCAATGCCAATAAAGGTAAGTATTTGCTCACCCCATAATAACAAGCAGGCAACGGTAATACCCTGAATTTTAAATATATCGTATAAACCGGCACGTGCAGTTTGGATCATACTGTCTTTTAATATGTAGATCTCTTCAAGAGATGAGCCACCACGAATAGCGGTGTAAAAACGGTCGTACTCTTCTACAAAGTCGGTTTCCATTTTTACTAAAAATACTGCCATACCGGGAATAATAGACAAATAAGCCAAAAATATAGGTAAGTCATAAATTGGGCTGGCTCTTAATGTGCCAATAATTTGAATTGATGTGCTTGGAGAATACCAAAAAATGATTTTATCAGCCCATACACCAATGTTATAAAACAGACCACAAAAGAATAGGCTGTAATACACTTTTTTATTGCTTAAAAAGTCAAAGCTTATAAGTTTTTCACCTGGGTAGCGGCGAATAATCATAAATAAAAAGCTAAAAAAGAGCAGTGCTTCGCCAGCAAAAAATGCAAAAAATAAGCCGTCTAACTGCCAGTCTCTTAATAAATATGCAAGCAATACCATAAAGGCGTAACCACTTAGCATGGTTATTAAAATTAACCGGTATTCTTTCATACCCGATAGAAAAATAGCGCCAAGCCACTGATTACATAAGCTTACAAAGGCACCTAAAATTATAATCTTAGTAACAACGGGTATAGGGAGCATAGGCCATACAGCTAAGCCCACCAATAACGCAGCTATTGTTGTTACAAGTTGCGCACCAAGTAAATTAGGGAGTACTTTTGCCTCTTCTTTTTGAAAAAACAAATCGGCAATAAACCGAGTTAGTAATAACTGCAAGCCACCCGTTAAAATAAGTGAGGCAGCCATCATGTAGGTAACAAGCGTTAAAAATTGAATAATAAGTACTTTAGGTAATACAATTCCTAAACTTAAAATACCAATTAGCATTAACGCTACAATAGAGAGCAGCCAGGGGCCTGAGCCTATTAAACCTGCGTAGCCGTATGCTTCAAAAACTGAGAGCAGGGTATTTTTTTTGAGAATTTTTCGTATCTCAAAACCTATTCCGGCCATGCCATTGTATCCTTATAAAGTTTATCGTAACGGGCAAACATGTGGCTCTCGTCATAAAATTTTTGTACGCGGTCTAAACCACTTTTTTGATACTCAAGCCAAGCTTGCTCATTTGTTAGCATGTTTGATATTTGTTGTGCTGTTTCGCTAGGTGAAGCAATTGAGACAACTTCACCGGCTTTACCTAATGCTTTATCTTCATCGGTTCCGCCTTCGATTATTTCGCGGCACGAGCCAACATCACTAGCAAGTACAGGCACACCGGCCGCCATTGCTTCTAAAAGTACTAAAGGCTGCGCTTCGGAAATCGAGGTTAAAGCAACAATTCCGAGCTTAGGCAAAATTTTGGTAATATCTTGCATACCTAAAAACTTAACACTGTTTTGTAAATCAAGGCTGCCTACAAGTAGTTCACACTCTTTGTAATATTGTGGATCTTCTTCATAAGGGCCGATGATCCAGCCTTCGACCTCTGGTAATATCGATTGCGCTTCTTTAATCGCACGTATAAAGGTTTTAATATCTTTTATAGGCACTACACGTCCAATTAATCCAACAACCGGTGGTATCTGTTTTGGACGCTGCTCAAGTGCTTCAATAAAGCGCACTGTTTTAATTCCATTAGGTACAACAAATGCTTTTTCTGGCGCTGCACCATCTTTTATTTGGCGCTGTCTGTTACCATCGTATAGCGAAATGATCTTATCTGCTTCTTGATATGTTGTTCGGCCGATTTGCTCAAAAAAGCTGATCCACATACGGCGAATAAAGCCCATCTCGGTATTTAAGTTTTTACCTAGGCTTTGCTCAGACTCTTTGATCCAACTGGCTTGAATAAGATCTATTTTTCTCTCTTTGGTGTAAATACCATGTTCGGTCAACAAAAAGGGAGTATCGCTTATTACACTGGCACCAGATCCTAAAATACCAGCATACCCGGTAGATATTGAGTGAATAAGTTTAACTTTTGGAAGTCCACGTGCAATTTCGGCTATTTTAAATAGCGGTTTATATAAATTGCGATATGACCAAAAAAAGTCAATAAAAGAGGATTCATCACAAAAAGTTGAATAGTAATTGGTGAGCACTTGCCACGATGATTCACTATATAAAAAGTCGGCTTCGTTAATACCGTCTTTTTTAGCCAAAGTTTCAAATGCAAATTTTAACAATTCAGTCGGGATAGGCTCGTTACAATCTCTAAAATAATTTTGTAGTTGTTGCCAGAAATCAAAGAGCTCTTTTTTATATTTAACGCCATGCTTAGCTTTTATTTCAGAAGTGTCATTTTCCACTAAATAATGAACATGCAGCTTGGTAACGTTTTCAGGTAAAGTATATTGAATCTCGCCATAATGCTCTGGTGCTCCACCTATAAAAACAAGCTCAAAGTTATAATGAGGTAACCCTTCAATTATTTGATGAACCCAACTAGATACACCACCACGTACGTAAGGGTAGGTACCTTCCAAAAGCAGTAAAATGTCTGCATTTTTATTACTCATGCCAATACTCCTGCAAATGACGTAATTCACTGCCCTTAGGTTGTTCTGGGAGTTCTTTTAAGTAGCGTTTACAGTCGTCAAACTTGTTCATACAAAAGGCAACTTCGGCTTTATAAGGGAGAACATGACGCCTTGCCATACCAAACTCAGTTGCTTTAAGTAAGTACTCATGGGCTATTTCGTATTTGTCTAAGGCTAAAGATATACGGCCTAAAAATATAAAGGTTGCAGGTGTTTTTACGTGCTCAATACTTTGCTCTGCAAGTGCTTCTGCTTTTTCTAAAACATATTTACGCAGTGCACCTTGGGCTAAACCCAAATAGCTAAGTTCCCAATACAGTTCGGCTAGCTGTTTTTGTAAATGGCTCAATTTAGGCTGCTTAGTCGTAACGGCTATTTCTTGCTGATACAAACTGATTTTTTCGTTGAGTTTGGTTTCTTTACCATCAAGGGTTGAGTAGGCGAGTAGCCGAATATCATCTTCTAAATCTTTAAGTGCTAGCTTTAAAATAGGAATTGCTTGTGAGTCACTCATGTGACGAGCTGCCATTACAGCACTTAAACGTTTATTTGGCTCATTAGCGTGCTTCAAAATTGCTTTAAGTCCGCCAATAGAATAGGTCGGGTTTGCTGATATTGCTCTGGCTTCAAAAGGAAGCTCAGGTATTTTATGCTCTTCTATTTCTATCTCGTCGTTTTTGAGAGGTTTACAAAGAGCAAACGTAAGCGCTACTACAACACCTATAATTCCAAGTACGGGTAATGTAAACAATAATAAAAACATGAGTAACAAAGAGCTATAAGGAGTCGTTTTGTATTTTTTAGGTATAAAAACATAACTAACAATAGCAAAAAGGATGCTAGCAATAGCATGCAATAATATAGCTAAAAACCAATTAGGTGTTTCCAGTACTTCTATTAGTGCAAAGTACTGGCAAATACACCCTAAAATAGCCGCTACAATAATTATAATCATGAAAGTGAAACCAATCTCTTTATATCATCTGAGCTTATTGGTAGTGCAAGTTGTTGCTCAATAACAATATCAAGCTCAGCTAAAGTGTTACCCGTGCGCTCTTTACACCAGGTGTTCATTCGGGCAATAAAGCCTGCTTTTTCAAGTTCATCAGCTAATGGCATTAATAGCAGTAATACCTGATTTTGATTATCATACAAATAAATGTCTAAACCACGGCGTGCTTCACTTAAATAACTCATAAGTTGAGTCGATTTATCAGTAATATTATTGGCTTTTATTTTTAGCAGCTGCGATGGAATGTTGTATCGTTTTGCTTCTTTATTCGCGCGTTTAACTTGGCGAATAAAGTATGGAGACTCTTCATACGTCATTACTGGGTTTGTTATTTCATGGCGCAGTAGGTCGCCAATATGCCCAGCCATAACAGCAAGTAGTGTAAGAGTGGTATTTTTAAGTGCAAAAAATTGTACTCTTTCAACTAAAATAGCGCCATAAATTGTATTATTTACGTCGATAAGTGGGATTGCCATATGGTATTTACTTATACCTAACGCAGTTTTTGCGTCTTTTACTGATACTAATTCTTTTTCTTCAATCATCGCTAATATAAGAGGATCATTTTCAGCTATTTGACCCATTTGGCCAATAGAGGCAAGTGGAGGCTCTAAAACAGTGTCGTTTTCAACTTTATATAAACCCGCTCTTTCTAATAAACCATATTCAACGAATAGGTCGATTATTTTTTGCGCTGCGCTATCAAGCCTTCTTTCTTTTAATAGCCCGATAGAGGTTCTTACTGCTTGTAGCGATTCACGCAAACTTAACGTATGGCCAGCAAGCATTTGCTCTATTCTATCGTGAGATGAATTAATTAAGTGATACTGACGAGTAAATGTTTCAAGGCGATCTGTTACGTACTCAAGCTGAATACTTTGTTGTTGATTAGTACGTTCCCACACATCCCTGAATTCGCCAGTGATCATAATTACAATAATGTAGCCAATCATGGCGTTAATATTGAAGTCGCTTTGTGGTGATAAAATATTTGCTTGAAGTAAAAAAAGTTGACCAACAAGCAAACATAAAATACTAATAAAGCCTTTTGAAAAGCCATAACGTAGAGAAACTAAAAGTGGGCCAAGTACAGGCCACGAAAACCCTCCCTCAGTCCAAAATGGGTCCTCTGCGTTAAATAATACAGGCAGCCCTAAAGCAAGCGCGGTAAATATAAATACCTCAGCCCATATTTGTAGCTCAGGAACGTCTCTTGGTCTAAGGAAATGTGTTTTCACTCACTAACCTCTATATAAGAAATTAAATCGGCAATCACATCTTGTGCTGTTGCTGCAATGCTATCGCGGCCCCAACCACTTTTAGCAATAGTACCCGTCCAAATCGGTGTTGTTTGTCCATTTTCAGTGAGTGATAATGTAAGTGCAACAACGGGTTCGCCGTCAAGCCCAGCTTTGTAGCGCCACTCTTCAATGCTGCCTGTTAGTACATAGTCAGCTTGTTGAGTGCTTAACCATTGCATAGCATTGTCTAAACGGTATTGATCATCCAGCGGTGGAAGCTCTTTGGTGTTTACGCGAGGTGCGCGTATAAGAGTTGGTAATTTATTTTGTTGCCAAATACTGGCTAAAATATCTTCAGCACGCTCACCTGCAAGCGGTGTTTGAGCATGATTAACAAGTGGCATTAATGCCACAATTTTTGAAGGGCTAAGCTCTACATCATCAGCAACTCTGCTGGTGGTACATGCTGATAATAGTAATACCAAACACGGTATAATTAAACGAAACATACTCTCTCCTAACATTAAAAATGTACGTAATAACCTAATTGTAATTGTGTATCTGAGTTACCCACTTTATTACTACTTTGGTAACCCAGCTGTAATTTAAATAAATCATCGCCCAGTACAGACCAACCAGCGCCACTTGAAACTGATACATCTACTGTATCGTTAAGTGTTTGATAGCCAGTACTTATATCAAATAACCATGAAGGGCTTGCACCTAAATAAGGAGGTTCTAAAGAACCCGTTGAAGCAAATGAGGTCCCTAGTGCAAAACGTCTAAATGGTTGAAGGTCAACTCTTAGAGGTCTTGATTCTGTATTTATTAATGCATTTACACGTTCAAAGTCTTGCCATTGCGCACTAAAATAAGCGTTCCAAATTGGACGGTCTTTTAAAATGCTGTATTGGTAACGTGCATTGTATTCTTGGCCGTTTATTAGTGAGCTGCCATCGCTTCTTCGAGAAAAAGACATCGCTGCTGCTGATAGCTGTACGTTTTGTCTACCATCAATATTGTAGTTAACATAGGCCGTGGCTTTATCTAGCTGAGCATAACTAAGTAGCGCTTCTGATTGGCGGTTTTCAACATTATATTCAAGCTTTAAACCTACCTGTGTACGCGAATCCCATTGATAACGAGAGTCTAAGCTAAAACCTTGACGGCTAACTAAGCTACCTTGGTGAGAATCTATTTTTGCATCAAAATACCAACGACCAAATGTCATCTTATCTTCTATCGCAAACAGTAATCCGTTGTTATCAAGATTTTGCTGATTACTTAAACTTAATTTCCATTGCCCATTAGCATAAGGAAAATAAACGTTTACATCGTACTGGCTACTGTTTAATCCAGCCTCTGGTGATAGGTTTATTTCAAGCGCCCTAAAGTAGGATGCACGTGCATTTCTGAGTAAACTCAATTGCGATTCATTTGGTTCGCCAGTGAGTTCTTCGTACCAACGTTGCATGGTGGCATAGGGTTGTTTTAAATAGAGTAGGGCGTTTAGCTCATCTAATTTGCTTAGTGAACCTTCAGCTATAAGCTGTTTCGCTTTATTAAATTCGCCGTTGGTCATATAAAGTTGTAGCTTTTGCCATGGCTCTAATTTTTGTGCAGCCCTGCGCGCTAACCACCAGTTTGTTTGAGGTTCACCAATAGTGTCGGGGGCAAGTTCTTCCATTGTGTTTAATTGCATTAAATGAGGAACAGCCATCGCGCCCGCCCAGCGGAACATTAGGCCTCTGTATGCATATTTATCTTTAGGTAAGTGTTGCAGTAAATAGTGATTAAGTTCAGCAGCATTTGCATAGTAGCCAAGTTGTTTCATTACATCGGCTAAGTTAACCAGTGTTGTTAAGTCACTTGGATCTGCAATGGCCAATTTACGCAAATAAAAGTAAGCACTGTTATATGACTTCTCGTGAATAGATAAGCTTGCTAATAGCTGGGTCCACGCATAGGAAGGATCACTTTCAGAATAGCGAGCTAAAATGCGGCTAATCATCACGGTGTCGTGCATTTGCAGCGCTAACCAACCTTGTGCAAGCACAACATCAGAGTCATATTCACTTAATTTAGCGGCGCGGTTTAAAGTTGTATAAGCTGAATTTAAATCACTTTGGTTTTGATACCAATTTGATAGAATTAACCAAGCAGGGTAGAGGGCTTTATTGTAGCGCTGCTTATCAAGTTCAGCATGAATACGTGCAACTGATTTAGCATCATTTACTTGTGTACTTAATAATGCAATTTGAATCAATTGACGGTCAGTTTGCGACTCGCTTTTCCATAAATAATCAAGAAGCTCCTGAGGCCGACCTTCAAAGCGTAATTGTTGGTAGTGCAGCATGTCGCCTACGCTTAAAGGGCTTATTTTTTGTAACTGTTCTAATGCATATAGCTCATGAGCTTTGTCTTGGACTCGCATTGCCATGTCTACATTGGCGCTCCAAAACTCATCATCAGAACTTTGTTGTTTACTTTTTAGCACTTGCAGAGCTGTAGCAAAGTCATCTTCTAGCCAAAATGCGCGGGCAATCCAAAGTAAATCTTCTTCATTTTTAGGCCCTTTATATGTAGGCCACAAGACTCTTAAGGCTTTTAAATTACCAGTATCGTGAAGCACTTTTGCTTTCCAGTATTGTGATAATACACTTTTACCATTTATTTGCTCAAAGCGTTCAATATTGTTTAACTCTTGCTTTGTGTTACCAATAAATTCGTTAGCTTGCATCCAATTAGCAAAACCATTGCCTTTCAGACTTATGTTTTGCGCCTTGTATTCGTATATATCATTAGCATCTTGGTATAAATATAAAGCGGTGGCATCGTTAATACTGTCGGTAAGCATCGCAGGAGTTACTGCTTTGTTAGACATTAGCCATTTAAATTCTCGAAGAGCTTCTTTAGGCTTGTTTTGCCAGCGCTTTATCTTCCAATTTAATAAATGTAGCTCTTTGTCATCTGGGCTCTGTAGTAATAACTTTGCGAGTAATTGTTCTGCCCCTTTTGCATTTCCATTTGCTAAACGCAGGTGCATTGCTTTTGTTAAGTAGTCGGTGTTATTTGGCTCAGCTTTTAATAAGCTTTCAATGGCTTGAGCTGCATCTTCTGTGTTGCCAGCTAGGTTAGCTAAATAAAGGGTGCGTTTAACATCGGCTTGGTCGCCATAGGTTTTCCACCATGAATAAGCTTGAATCGGGTTATTTGCGCCCAGTGCAGTTTCAATCGCTTTAGCTGCAATGTCAGCATTTATATTTATTTTATAAATTGCGAGTGCTTTGTCTGGTTCGCCTGCGCTTAACCAGTAATCGGCTGCAAGGAGTGGCTGTTTATTTTTTTGATAGTACTGAGCAACTTTTGCGTTTAACCCAACTGCTTTTGCAATAGTTAGTATTTGTTCGTTCCAATTTTTATGAGCACCTATTTTTAAAGATAGCTCTTCAAAGCGGTCGTCAATATTAGCCCCGCTTGCTAGCCATAATGAGTAAAGCAGCTTTATTTCAAGCGTCGCTTTGCGCTCACCTCTAGGTAGCTTTTCAAGCTCGTTAGTGGCTTGTGAATACTCACTAAGCCCTATATGTAGCTCAACCAACTTTGCGCGAAGCTTTTCGTTGTCGGGCTCTGTGTTGAGCGCTGCATTAAGGTACGATTTTTCAAAGGTATAATCTTGCGAAAGTGCATCATCTTCAAAAAATAAGGTGTGAGGAAATAATGCATAAAGTGCAAAACAACTTACAGCTAGTATCGCTAATATTGTTTTTATAGAAATTAACTGAGGGCGCTTTTTAGTATTCATTATAGTGCGGCTCCGTTGCAGTTAAGGTAACCATAAAAGTCACCTGTAGGTATTTCAAAATGTGTTAATTTACCTCGATTAATACCTTTAAAGCGCTCACCCAAACCAGATACAAATTCGCAAGAGCGTGCATTCATTAAATCGAGTGAAGCGGGTACCCACGCTTTAAAACTAACAGGCCCGTTAACTTGCCAGTTATTAATAACAACATTTGCAGACGCTAAATAAGGTTTTTTACTATTTTGGCTGTGATCAAAGCTAAGGCGAGCTATGTTATTTATAACGTGTATGTAGTCACCTTTTTCAGTTACACCAGATACACCTTCACTTTGAGCTATGTTTGGCACATCAAAATCGGTAGGTATTCGTAGAGTACGAATGTACTTTGAGCTAAATAACCATTCATTATTACTGTTTTTTGCAAGTGCAGAAAAGTAAAAATCTTTTGCTACTTTTGCATAATGGCTTAAATGCACAGGCGTATTTGGTCTTGCTAAAACATAATCTATGTTGTGTTTAAGAGCGTCTAAACCCGCAAGAACTTCGCCTGAGTAAAAGTGATAATAAATAGTGTAAGGCTTTAACCTATATGGTTTTTCTGTTATTTCGAATGTTTCAGTTAAGCGTCTAAAGCCGTAATAAGGGCCATGCCATAAGTTTGTGTAAACATTTTCATTTAATATGGGGGCATAAATTTGATACAGCAAATCACGCTCAGGTCGGCCAATAGGTGATATATGTGTAAGGCTAGGGTTATCAGCATTTACATCAGTATTACCGCCATTGACATTTAACACACCAGCGTCACGGGCCAGTTCAAGCGCTTTAGGGCCAGGAGTTGCATCACCAGACCAAAGTATCATCACTGTTTTTTTATTTTTAGGTGTGAGCTTTTCATCAATATATTTTATCGAATCTGTAATTTCTTTTTTAAGGCTAATTGTGTTGTAGCCAGGTACATCTAGATGAAAACCGTAATCGGTGTCGTCTTCATCTATTTTTTTTCGCCCAGATAGTGCAGTCCAGAAATAGGGGTGACTATAAGTGTGTGAAGCAACTTCTACGTAAGGCAGATTAAAAATACTACGCGCAATACCTTCGAGTTTGGCACTTTGTTTAGAATGAATACCGCCTTCTTCAATGTCAGCTTGGATCACTGATGACGTTAATGGTAGTTTGTAGTGTTTAATTATTTCATCTCGAATTACTTCTGCTGAATAAGGCTTACCTGCGTAGTGGGCAACACTTGTAAATCCATCTCCATCGATATGCAGCGTAAGCATTCGCCTGCCACTTTCGGTGGTTGTATCTGGCACTAATATAGGTGGTAGTCCCATAGCCTGAGTTAGTAGTGTACGCGGATCAATAACCCATTTGCTGCCTTCCATCGGAAATGTATCAATTAGCCAAGGAGCAACTACTACTGCACCATATTTAGTTTTAGCAGCTTGTACAACTATTGTGTCATCCGATGATTTTATTGTAATTAAAGGAGTCGCATCAGTTGCTAATTTGAGTAAGTATGGTTTAACAATAGGGGGAGGTGTTGTGGATTCCCCTTTGAGCCAAGGTGCAAAGCTATCTTGTTTATATGGACCTTCAGGTAGTGTGTTTAACGACTCAATACCTAAGCTTAATAATAATTTAGTTGATTGTGGTAACTCGCCTAAAATAAGCTCTGGCACCACACCTAAATTAGCTTCAAGCCAATTATTAAGTGTTTGTGTGTAAAATGCGTCACTTGAGGTCCACGAAATAATACCAGCATGTAAGCTAGGATCAACTAAAGGTAAATCGCGCTTTGCCATATCTATGTAATTAGGTATATACCCCAAATACTCAATCATGGTCGCAAGCTTTAAATGTACGGTAGTGTAAATGAGTGGCTTTACGTTACTGTTGTACGGAATGAGGATACGTCTTGGTACTGGTGATATAGTTGATGTACCCCATGTTTGTAAGTGCCCATCAGTTACCCAAGGAGTAAAACCTGCCTGTTTTATTTTTTGCGCCATAGCAAGACGGTTGTCAGGCTGTGCATAATCAATAACTTGTACTTTAAAACCAAGCTTTTGTGCCGTTTTTAATTGTGCACTTAGCCAAGCTTGATCGTTCTCGGTGGTTAATTTGTAGCTATTATTGATTGGGTTGTAATGGCTATATAAACCTTCAGCCACTAAATCATTGGCTAAACCGGTAAGTCTAGGTAGTAACTCAAAGCCTCGGTTGAGGATAAGGTGTTTATGAAACGTGCCAGACAGACTTTTTATAATTGCGACTAAGCCATTTTGTTGATCTGATTTACTGTGCTTATCATCTAAAAGTTGATAGCTGTCTAGGGTATCTAAAAACAAGCCACTGAAGCCTCGTGCTTTTAAAGTAGCTGCGTTATTTTGCACATGTTGTTGCCAATGCGTAGATGTTAAATCGGCAATATGACTATTCCAGTGAGGGTTAACTGCGAGTGAAGACTCACTTTCAATGAACGACTCACCAACACTTAAATAAGCATAAACAGCTATGTTACGCTGTTTAAACCAATTGAGTTCGTGCTCAGTCACAAGGTCAGGCTGGACTACAACGCGAGAATAAAAGGTCATTTCGGCTAGAGGCATAGGGGATGAGTAGTAAAAAGCTATACTATTATTTACAGGTTTTGCGAATGCGTGAGCCGACACTAAAAGTGCAAGGTATAAAATATACTTCATTAATAATTCATTTTTATTAGATTATAACTGTGACTCAAAGTGATGTGTTCCGACTTAATGCTAATTTTTTAGTATTAGGAATATAGGACTATTATATGTTAATGAAAGATTGATCTCTACATGTAAATTCAACCTTATACTCAATAGGTTAAATTTACATGTAGGTTTGATTAACTCACAGCAGTAAAACTTATTGGTTTGCCACTCGAGTTATTAAGATCAACCTATAAACCTATACTTAGAAAAACGATAAAAGAGTGCATCAATATATTAACTATAATAAGAGTATAGTTTTTTATTGCTCACCATCATGCAGCTATTTTACATTTTAAGTAGCCATAGAATTGTCCTTTTGGCAGACTAAACTGTGTGATATCAGCATTCGATTTACCTCTAAAGCGCTTTCCATCATTAGACACAAACTCACACGAACGACCATTAACTAAATCAATTTTAGCAGGCACCCATGCTTTAAAACTGACAGCTCCATTTACTTGCCAATTATCCATGGAGACATTAGCTGAAGCTAAATAAGGCACATTGTTTTTCTGGCTGTGATCAAAGCTAAGCTTTGCTAGATCATCAGTTATATGAATGTAATCACCTTTTTGAGTGATGCCAGATACACCTGAGCTTTGAACTATATTAGGGATATCAAAATCATTGGGGATACGTAATGTTCGAATGCTTTGAGAGCTAAAAAACCATTCGTTATTGCTGTTTTTAGCAAGAGCTGAAAAATAAAAGTCTTTAGCTATTTTTGCATACTGGCTTAAATGTACTGGCGTATTCGGTCTTGCAAGTACGTAGTCTATGTTATATTTCAGTGCATCAAGTCCAGCAGGTAATTCACCAGAATAAAAATGAAAGTAAATACTATATGGCTTTAATCTGTATGGTTTTTCTGTAATTTCAAATGTTTCGATTAGGCGTTTAAAACCATAGTAAGGCCCATGCCACAAGTTGGTGTATACGTTCTCGTTAATAATGGGTGCATAAATTTGGTATAGCAAGTCACCTTCAGGTCGACCAATTGGCGAAACATTTGTAAGTGTTGGGTTATCAGCTTTTACTGAAGTATTACCACCATTCACGTTGAGAACGCCAGCTTTTCTTGCTATGGCTAAAGCCTTTGGTCCTGGAACTGCATCGCCGGACCATAGAATTAATACTGTTTTTTTATTCTTTGGCGTCAGTCGTTCATTAATGTATTGAATTGACCCTGAAATTTCTTTTTCTAAATCGACAGAGAGATACCCAGGAATATTTAAATTAAGTCCGTATTTTGTATCATCTTCATCTATGTTTTGTATTCCTGATAGTACTTTCCAAAAGTAAGGGTGGCTGTATGTGTGCGATGCAACCTCTACATAAGGTAGTTCAAATATATCTCTTGCAACTTGCTCAAGTTCTTTACTTTGTTTTGAATGTAAGCCGTTAGGTTCTATATCTGCTTGTATTATGGAGGAGGTTAATGGCAATTTGTACCTTTTTATTACCTCATCGCGAATTACTTCTGAGTTGTATGGCTTACCTTTGAAGTGCGCAACGCTACTAAATCCATCACCATCTATATGCAAAGTTAACATACGCCTTCCGCTTAGAGTCGTTGTATCAGGAGCTAATATTGTGGGTAAATTTAGTACTTTATTTAACAAGTTCTTAGGGTCGATCACCCATTTACTGCCTTCCAGTGGTAAATTATCAATTAGCCAAGGGGCTACTATTATGCCACCCAGTTTAGTCTTACTTCCTTGCGCTAAGGTTTTGCCGTTTGCTGAAGTAATGCTAATTAACGCTGTGGCGTCTGAGGTTAATTTAAGAAAGTTTGGTCTGATTATTACAGGTGATTTTGTAGTTTCACCTTTTAGCCAATCAGCAAAGTATTCAACTTTATAAGGTCCAGCTTGCGCAACATTTATATTTTCTACGCCTAAACTAACTAGTAATTTATTTGATTGAGGTAATTCTCCTAATATAAGTTCAGGTACTATTCCTAAACCTTCTTCTAGCCATTTAATAATCTCAGGACTATAAAATATATTATTAGTAGTCCAAGAAATAATGCCGGCATGTAAACTTGGGTCTATTTTAGGTAAGCTTTCTTTAGCTATGTCTACATAATCAGGAATATACCCTAAGTATTCTATGATTGTAGCAAGCTTTGAATGAACTGATTTTTTAACTAATGGTGAAATATCGCTATTATAAGGGATTAATATTCGCCTTGGCACCGGTGTTATTGATGATGTACCCCATGTTTGCAAGTGGCCATCTGTCACCCATGGATTAAAACCTGCGTTTATAATCTTTTGTGCCATAGCGAGTCGGTTATCGGGCTTTGCATAATCAATAATTTGGACGTTGAGGCCTAAGTTTTGTGCTTTTTTTAATTGTGCGCTTAGCCAATCTTGGTCGTTTTTATTAGTTAGTTTATAGCTATTGTCGTTTGGGTTGAAGTGGCTATACAACCCCTCAGCAACTAAGTCATTGGCTAAATCAGCGATTTTAGGCAATAACTCAAAGCCCCGGTTAAGAATAAGGTGCTTATTAAAAGTCTCAGATAGTGAGCTTATTATGGTAACTAACCCAGCTTGTTGATCTGATTTGCTGTGTTTAGCATCTAATAGCTGATAGCTATCTAGGGTATCTAAAAATAAGCCGCTAAAGCCGCGTGCTTTTAATGCCACAGCGCTACTTTTAATATGTTGTTGCCAATGTGCTGATGCTAAATCGGCAATATGGCTATTCCAATTGGGGTTTATACTAAGTGATGACTTATTTTTATTAAAGGACTCGCCCACACTTAAATAAGCATAAACAGCAATATTACGCTGTTTAAACCAATTAAGTTCGTGCTCAGTGACGTGTTCTGGCTGAACTACAACGCGAGAATAGAAAGTCATTTCGGCTAGAGGCATAGGGGATGAGTAGTAAAATGCAACACTATTATTTACAGGCTTTGCAAATAGTTGACTAGAGATTAAAAGCACGAGGTATAAAATATATTTCATTAGTAATTCATTTTTATTTATTCATAACAGTGGCTCAAAACAATATGTTTTAATCTATCTGGTTATTTATTCCTAGGGAGATAGGGTTATTGTATGTTAATAAAAAATTAATTTCTACTTGTTGATTTAACCTTGAGGTCAATATTTATACTCACTTGCTAAATGATCTAACTTGCTACAAGTAAAACTAATTAACCTAAAATACAGGCAGTAAACCTACATGAATACTATTCTATAGATAGTGTTTTAAATAACGGACAAATGTTGGGTAAATTATTTTTTGATTAAGACTAAGGTCTCTGCGTTATTGGTGTCTAAAAAACCCTGGTTGGGACTATAATATGGCTAAGCTGACCTCTTAAAACTTGGTCCTACCTGATTTTATTTATGCTTTTCTTATATGAGTTAAAAGCGATATAAATGAGCGAAGTTATTTTTGGGCAAATAAGTAAAACTGCAAACTATATTGGTTTTGCTAGATTTTAGTTGTTGCTGCATATACGCCTTTATTTACCCGGAGAACAAATGAGTAATTTAAGCTTGAAAAACAAACTGTTGTTATTAGCTATATTGCCCTTAATGCTACTTTTGATTAGCTTGATGCTGAGTTCTTATTATTTAGAGAATAAAAATCAGCAACAAAATTTTGAAGCATTTCAAACTAAACTAATAAGTGACAAACAAACGTTGCTAAGCACCGAGGTGGAAATTGCCAGTAAAATTGTTCGCTATCAA
Source organism: Pseudoalteromonas sp. NZS71_1 (assembly GCF_015864305.1). Lineage (NCBI taxonomy): Bacteria > Pseudomonadati > Pseudomonadota > Gammaproteobacteria > Alteromonadales > Pseudoalteromonadaceae > Pseudoalteromonas > Pseudoalteromonas sp. NZS71_1. Next base: position 97,894 of record NZ_JADYXM010000003.1, read on the forward strand.
ATAGCAAATGGCTCTGAGCAAGATGCTAAAAACGCTTTAAGAGATTTAACATTTGGTCAAGGTGGTTACTTTTTTATATACGACACAAATGGCGTTAGTGTTTTTCATGCATTATTAGGTGATGCTATTGAAGGACAAAACAAAATAGGGATGACTGACCCTAACGGTAAAAAAATAATAGTGGGCTTATTAGATCAAGCTAGAAAAGGCGGTGGTGCTTTTAACTACCATTTTCAAAAACCAAATACCACAGGTTTAGTTGAAAAGATGGGCTATGCAGCAATGATCCCAGGTACAAACTGGATGATTGGTACTGGCGCATATATGGATGATATAGACGCAGAACTACTTAAATACCAAACAGCAATGCAAGAGCACATGAATGATAAGGTAATGACCTTATTATTAATTGCTTTGTTTTGGGTTGTGTTAACCGTTATATGTGCGTTAGTTGCCGCAAATACAATGGTAAAACCAATACAACGTATGGCGCAAAGCCTTGACGACATTGCTAAAGGTGAGGGTGATTTAACCAAGCGTTTAGATATTGATACTAACGATGAAATAGGCCAACTTGGCGAAGCATTTAATATGTTTGTAAGTAAGCTACATGGTATTATTGCCAATGTGGTTGATGTAACACACGATGTAAAAACAGCCTCTAGTGATATAAATACACAAACACGATTAATTGAAGACAAGCTACTTAATCACAATCATGAAACAGACCTTGTTGCGACGGCTATTACCGAAATGTCGGCTACTTCTCATGAGGTGGCTCAAAATACGAATCAAGTGGCAGAGTCAACCCAAGCGGCAACGCAAGAAGTTGCTAAAGCTCAAGAGTGTGTTGATATTTCACTCAGTGAGGTGTCTAACCTAATGGGCGAGATAAACCTAGCCGCAGAACAAGTTGATTCACTCAGTGATCAATCTAAAAAGATTAATAGTGTACTAAGCGTAATTGGTGGAATTGCCGAGCAAACAAATTTACTTGCACTTAATGCTGCAATAGAAGCTGCACGAGCAGGTGAGCAAGGGCGAGGGTTTGCTGTTGTTGCTGATGAGGTAAGAAGCTTAGCAAGTCGTACTCAAGTTAGCACATTAGAGATTAGTGAAATGTTGAGTGAGTTACATAATTTAGTATCGGATGCTGTAGCCGCAATGCAAGCGAGTCAGAATAGTTGTAATCGCTCAGTAGAATCGTCTCGTGCTATTTCAGAAAGTTTAGGTGCGGTAACAACCTCAGTTAGATCAATTAACGACATGAGTACGCAAATTGCGACAGCGGCGCTGGAGCAAAGTAGCGTTACAGAAGAAATAAACCGTAATGTATTTGCCATTCAAGAAATCGTTAATGAACTAACTATTTCAAGCAAAACTACCTCTTCGGTAGGCCAGCATTTGGCTGCGCGTGGTGAAAACTTAGGACAACTCGTTGGACAGTTTAAAATTTAACAAAGTTTAAAGCTTTACAGTAAAAGCCGCTAATAGCGGCTTTATTTTTGTGGCTTAGTTTTAGCTGCTTAGTTTTTATAAAAATTATTGAATTTTTTGTATGTGTTAAGGTCTATCAGCATGCAAATATACCTATACAGTGGAATAACCATGCAAAACATGCCATCAATTAAACGTTGTACTCGAGAAGAGTTAGCGCCAGAGCAAGACTTGGGGCGTTTAGTGTCTTTTTTACGCTCGAGATTAGCCATTCATGTTGATGCCAAGTTACTCCCTATGGACTTAACCTCAGCGCAATATATTGTGGTAGTACTACTTGCGAGAGAGTCGGTTAATACGCTTGCAGGACTTTGCGAGTATATGGTTTATGATCGTGGCGCTATGAGCCGCTTACTAAACCGACTTGAAGAAAAAGGACTCATTATTAAAACGCAATGTGAGCTTGATAAGCGCTCAACTATTTTGTGTTTAAGTGAAAAAGGTAAAGCTCTTTGTCCAGAAATAATGCCTGTAGTAAACGAAGTCTATGCTCAAGCATTAAATGGTTTTTCAGAGCCAGAAAAAAATCAAATAATAGACTTACTATTTAAAGCTATAAATAATCTAGATACATTACCCGAAATTTCCCCCCACAAATAGATTATCAATAAAATAGCGATACTGTTTCAACAGAAAGTTAGCGTGCTAATTAGTTGATCTGATTGTGCGTAGAATCTAACTTTGATAATATAGTTGCCTAGGCAATTAAAGTTATCATCTTGTTAGGTTTGTTATGATTGAAAATAATTTGTTAGTACAATTACAGCAGCAATATCCAGAACATACTTTTATGCAACATCACTTAAGTGTTGTCCATAAGGGACGTTTTGCTAACGCGATTGTGTATCGATATAAAGATAATGAATTTGATTTAATTGTTAAAGATTTTAGCCAAAGCCCGTTATTTATCCGCAAAACATTTGCGCGACTATCTGTAAACCAAGAATATAAAGGATTGAGCCGTTTAGCTGAGCTTGATGCAGTCGCTAACCGCTTTTGTAGACTATCGCCGATAGCCGTAGCTTATAACTATATTGAAGGCACACCACTGCGCGCTTTAATTCATGAAGATAAAACGCTACCAGTAAGCTTTTTTAGCGAGCTTGAGCGTCAAGTAGCAAAAATGCATCGTAAAGGCATCGTGCATTTAGACTTGCGTAATATGGGTAACATTTTATGTGGCGCAGACGGTAAACCTTATTTTATTGATTTTCAGTCCACTATTAGCTTTTCACGTTTTCCGCGCTGGTTGCAACGCTTTATGCGAGGGTCTGACATGTCAGGTGTATATAAAGCATGGAATAAATTGGGTGAGCAACCTCTGCCACAAAAAAAGCAAGACTATTTAGAGCGCTTTAATCACGTGCGTAAACGCTGGATTTTTAAAGGTTACCCAATACAGCGTGGCTATGCGTGGGGCGCTGCACTTATTACTCAATTTGTAGATTCTGACTTAGTACGAAATATTACTGATAGACTTTAATTTAAAGCATAAACCGTAATTTAAAAACACCTAATTCATTGTGTGATTTTGCCCATATTAGCCTAGCTAATATGGGATTTTTTTTATTATAAGTAATCCCTTTGGTTTGCTTACTTGTTGTTTAATCCCTCAAAAACAATTCCTTTTACTGTTTTTTTAATTTTTTAAAATAAATATTAGTACTGCATTTAGTTTGCCCATACAATGCGCAAAAGTAGCTTGCGCATACTTAATAAGTTCACGTTTTTTCTGCAATTTTTTATTGTTCAAGTAGACTATAAATAATGTGCGCTTTTAAATTTAAGGTTTTAAGATGATTGAGTATCCGGTAGACCAACTTCCACAACTCATAAATGATTTACTGCAATGCGATACAACAGAACGTAAAAATAAATTATTAGCAGATGCGCAGTTAACGCTTTCAACAGAGCACCTGTCATTACTTTTTGAGGCGATACCAAAAGAACAACGACTTGAAATTTGGCAGTTGCTTGACGAAGACACGCAACACGAAATTTTTGTTAATTTAAGTGAAGACAGTTGTCTGTGGTTACTGCAAACACTAGAAGACACTGAGGCTTTTAAACTTCTTGATGAAGTTAATGTAGAAGAGTTACTGGAACTTGAAGAAGTTATACCAGAGCGATTTGTTGAGTATGCAAAAAAGCAACTCGATGAAGCGCAAACCAAACAATATGATTTAGCGCAGCAATACCCGCCAGAACAACTTGGTCACTGGTTAGGTTTTGACTTTTTAAAAGTATCAGAGAAGCTAACTGCCGGTGGCGCTAAAAAATTGCTACATAAAGGTTTACCGCAATACAGTGAAGTTATTTATTTAGTAAGCCGCAAGGGTAGTTTAATAGGTGAGGTTGCGGTAAATGATTTAATAAAAGCCAGCGACACCGATAACTTAATGACATTGGCAAATCATGACTTTTCATCGCTCCATGCTGATGATGATTTATATGAAGCGGCAGAAGTGGTGATCCACAGTGAAAAAATGGCACTGCCAGTGGTTAATGCAGATAACAAATTACTTGGGCGATTAACCATTGCCTCAGCGTATGAATTACGCCAAGAAATTGCTGATGAAGCTGCCGCTAAAGCCGGTGGTTTACGTGAAGACGAAGACCTGTTCGCAAGTGTGCGAAAAAGTGCTAAAAACCGTGGTATATGGTTAGGTATTAACTTAGCTACTGCCTTTTTAGCGTCCTGGTTCATCGGTTTATTTGGCGCAACTATAGAACAGGTTGTAGCACTCGCTGTATTAATGCCAGTGGTTGCTTCTATGGGCGGGATTGCAGGCAGTCAAACATTAACCGTTATTGTGCGTGGTTTAGCGCTCGGACAGGTTACAGATTCAAACCGCAATGCGTTACTTAAAAAAGAGCTACGTGTTGGCGCTGTAAATGGCTTGGTATGGGCGTTTGTAATAGGTCTGCTTACCTTCTTATGGTTTAACGATTTAATGCTCAGTATTACGATTACGGTAGCCATATTATTGAATTTAGTCGCTGCGTCACTAGCGGGTGTTGTTATTCCGTCTATTTTAGACAAAATGAAAATTGATCCTGCGTTATCTGGCTCGGTAATTTTAACTACCGTTACCGATATTGTTGGGTTTGTTACCTTTTTAGGTTTAGGCAGTTTATTGCTTTTATAAGCCTTATACCAATTCGCTTAATTAAGTGCTCTATTTTGAGGGAAGAAAATCGTGTCGATAACAAGGCAAAAATTTCGTTATTTAGTTGTTCTATATCAGAAATTTTTAACGTAGTTAGCGTCAGATTTAACCCCTCAAATTGATTAAGTATTATTGCGGATTGGTATTACTAACAGGAAAATACAATGACCTTTGAAGTCATGATTTGGTGTGCAATTGCTTTGTGTATTTCACAATCGGCAATATTTTCGGGCTTAAACTTAGCGTTTTTTTCACTAAGTAGGCTTCAGCTCGAAATGGAAAGTGCAAAAGGGAACGAGGCGGCCATAAAAGTGATGGCCCTTCGAAACGACTCTAACTTTTTATTATCGACTATTTTGTGGGGCAACGTAGGTATTAACGTACTACTTACACTACTTTCTGATTCGGTATTAATAGGCGCAAGTTCGTTTTTATTCTCAACTATCGCAATTACTATTATTGGTGAAATAACACCGCAGGCTTATTTTTCGCGTAATGCGCTAAAAATGGCGAGCCTACTTTCGCCGCTAATTAAGTTTTATCAGATTCTGTTTTATGTAGTTGCTAAGCCAACGGCTTTAATTCTTGATGCATGGTTAGGTAAAGAGGGGATTACGTACTTTGCTGAAAGTGAGCTCAGAGGTATTATTCGCAAACACATAGAAGCAGAAGAGGCTGATGTTCAGCACGTTGAGGGAATAGGCGCGCTTAACTTTTTTAGCTTAGATGAAATAAGCGTAACCAAAGAGGGTGAGGTAATTGATCCAGACTCTATTATTGCTTTGCCTACTAAGCTTGATTTGCCTATTTTCCCAGACCTTACATTAACGACTGATAATGAGTTTTTACGAAAACTACATAAGTCAGGTTATAACTGGGTGATCATTACCAATGAAGACGGTTGGCCTTTATTAGTGGTAGATGCTGACGGCTTTTTACGTTCGGCCTTGTTTGAACCAGAGACGTTCGACCCTTATCATTATTGTCATAGACCTATTATTGTTGCTGATGAAGCGATGCGCCTGAGTGAAGTTATTTTAAAAATACGGGCTAGTCATTCTTTAGATAAATCGTTTGATGGGGCCATTGATCACGATGTGGTGTTAGTGTGGAGTGATGTGAAGCGCATTATTACCGGCGCTGATATATTTGGTCGGTTACTCAAAGGTATGAGTGCACCAAAACTCGAACTGCATGAAAATACAGAAAATAAAAAGCCGCTATAAAGCGGCTTTTTTGTATTCTATAGAAAGAGGGGGTTATGCCCAACCTTCGTAGCGCTTACGACGCGACAACACTATCGTTAATATAATACCTAAAAACAGGCCTAAAAACGCAATAGCACCACCGTAAGTAAGTAGCTGACGTTTCTCTTTTGAGCTAGCAGCTTCCTTTTGGGTGCGCTCTTGTTCTAGTGTCGTTTTAAGCTTAGTAATTTGGGCCGATAACTGCAGGTTTTGATCAGTTAAAGTTTGGTTTTGCTCTTGTAGCTGCGGAAGTTCTATTTGAGCTTGGCGCAGGTTTTCTTGCATAGTGCTCATTTCGCTACTTAGTGTTTTGTACTGTTGGTGTAAGCCTGCCGTTTTGGTAACAAACTTAGTTTCTATCCAACCTTCGCGGTCTTTATCATCTTTAATTTTTATAAAGCCGTTTTCTTCAGCAGATAACAAGGTTAACTTTGTTCCAGCATCTACAGAGCCGAGTAGTCGATAATTCTTACTCGCACCAGAGCGCATAAAAGTATATAAATTATCGATAATATAAGCGGTGTTTGCATTAGTTGAATTTGCAGGTTTTGCTTCTTCTGCATAACTCATAAATGTGGTGGCTGTTAAAAGTAGCCCTAATAAACAATGTTTTAGCATTTATCTACCTTGTTGATCTAACTGCGTCCGTTATGAACGTGATTTTTATTTCACATAAGTAGTTAGATAGTATGGATTAAATAGCTCAATAGCAAGACTGATATTGTAACCCAGTAGGGTAACACAGGAGCAGTTACCTAGCCCACTAGGTTACAAACCTCGCCCCACGATTAAATTGCCTCTAGATAGAACGAATTTTAATCCACAAAGGTCAACAGGCACTAAAATAAGGCTAAAAAATTTGCATTGTTAGTGTGCTTTGTTTATTTTGAGCACTTATTTATTTTAAAGGTAATCCGCAAACCGAATGGATACTGAGATAGAACTGAAATTTTTGGTATCAGATGCCGTTATTCCACTGATCCCCTCGTTAATTACTCAATTTGCAAAAACGGTGAAGAATAAACCGTCACGCAGCTTACAAAATGCATACTACGACACGCCAAGCCGAGAGCTTAGAGCGCTTGACATAGGCTTTAGAACTCGCTGTTCTGACAGCGAATGCGAGCAAACTATAAAGCTTGCAGGTGAAGTTGTAGGTGGTTTACACCAACGTCCAGAGTACAATTTACCAATTGAATCAAGTCGCCCTAATTTAATGGCGTTTGATGCTGATATTTGGCCTCATGGCATGCAAATAAGCGCAATCTCAAAAAACTTGTATCCAATATTTAGTACTAACTTTATTCGTCGTACTTGGTTAATTGAAACCGAAAGTGGCGCTAAAATTGAAGTTGTACTCGATAAAGGTGAAATTGCGGCTTCGGGTAAAATTGAAATTATTAGCGAGCTTGAAATTGAGCTTGTTGAGGGCAGTCGTAATGAGTTGTTTGCGTTTGCAGATGTACTGGTTAGCCAGAACTGTATCCGTTTAGGATTATACTCTAAGGCCGCGCGTGGTTATCGCCTTGCAGATGAAAAACCTTTAACACCAAGCAAATCTATTGGTTTTGTTCAATTACCAAAGTCGACTACCCAAGAGCGTGCTTTAGTTGAAGCCATGAACTTTGGCATTCGCTTTGTGCAAAAGCATGAGCAATGCTATTTCGATAAGCCAAGTTTAAAAACGCTTAAACGCGTAACTGACGGCATTAGCCTAATACGCCATACTTTTTGGCTGTACGACGATATAGTATCCAAAGAAAGTACAGAACATTTACGTACAGAGCTTAAATGGTTATTAAGCGAATTAGCGTGGGTAGAAAACGCGATTCAATTAAAAACGTACACGTCTAAACGCCATGCTTTTTATAAAAAAATTAATGCTGCTCCAGCACTGACTCAAGTCATTGGTGATTTAAAAGAGTTACAGCCAAGCATTGACGATATAAATGCACTGTTTCATAGCGCGCGTTATAATCGTTTATTACTGTCGTTAACTACGTGGTTAATTGATAAACAGTGGCGTAAAGATTGGGGGCAAATAGAGCTTCAAGCGGCTGAGCAAAACGTGTCGTCCATTGCGAGTAGGCTTTTTAATAAAGACTGGAAAAATCTGCATGAATTACTGCCTAAAGAACAAACACTCGATGTCGCTTCGTATTTAAACCTGCGCACTCAACTTGAAAATAGTTTACTGAGCGGTAACTGCTTAGGATCGTTATTTGATAAAGAGGAACGCCTAGAGTTTAGATTGCCTTGGCTTGATATTTCTCATGGTATTTATGAGTTAAGTACGCTTGAGTATTTAAAGCAGTTATGTGCTGGGCAAGAAGACGAACAGCTTGCTAAAATCCAGTCATGGCTTGAACAAAAGTCTGAATATTTGGTTAGTGCGATGGAGCAAAGTCGCCTTGCTTCATTTGACATAGAACCTTACTGGCAAAAATAAATGATGCACTTTTGTAATGAAATTCAGTTACAAAAGTGCTTATCCGTTATTTTTTAACTCGTTATTTTTAACACTTACGCTGAGCCAACATGGCATTTGTATAAAAACAAAAATGGCCTAAGTGTGTATTATCAAAGCCACAGTGATAATATTTTTGAAGTAAAAGCGCAGATGAGCAAAATACCAACCAGCTTTGCCTCATGGATCAATCCCTACTTGGCTAAGCAATAAAGCCGGCCTAAAAAGTACTTACAACATCTTTATTAATTTTCATCGTATGCTCACAGATAAAAAATACACTCCAAAACGACCTGTAATCAAAGTAGGTCAGTGCTAAATATCGAATATATAATAATTTTATGGTGTGTTGAGTAGTCTTTAACTAAGCTTAAACAATAATGACACGCTATTATTTGGAGAATTGATGAAGTATTTAGTGGCTATATTATGTTTGATGCACAGCTCACTCTTATTGGCTCAAGAATATACCTTTGGTGTAGTGCCGCAATATGAGCCGCAAAAGCTAAATGCTATTTGGCAACCTTTGTTAAAGCAAGTAAGTAAGCAAACAGGGGTATCAATAAAGCTAATTACAGTTGAGTCTATTCCGGTATTTGAAAAAGCCTTTGCTAATGGCGAGTACGACTTTGCATACATGAATCCATGGCACAGTGTTGTAGCATATGAAAAGCAGGGATATTTGCCACTAATAAAAGATGCAGGGCGAAAGCTGCAAGGTATTTTGCTCGTAAACAAAGACAGTGGTATTGATAATTTAAGCCAACTAGAGGGCGCCGAAATAGCATTCCCTGCACCTAATGCATTAGGTGCGTCATTATTAATGAGAGCCGACTTAGCGTTGTTGTATGGGCTAACAATAAAGCCTGTATATGTTCAAACCCACCCTTCGGTATATTTAAATGTAGCACTGCATTCAACAATGGCGGGCGGTGGTGTAATGGGCACATTTAAACAACAACCAGAAAGCTTGCAAAATAAGCTTAAAATTATTTATAAAACGCGTGAAATTAGTCGCCATCCAATTGTAGTCCACCCAAGGGTTGACCCTGCAATACAGTTAAAAGTGCAACAAGCTATTTTAGATATTGGGCAAAGCCCAGAGCATAAACATTTACTTGCAGGTATCCCAATTATTAAACCTAGTATTGCAACTTTAGCAGAGTATCAGCAGTTAACTCAGTGGGGCTTGCGCTCATTTTATGTTGAAAATTAGAGGGTTTCGTAGTCTGAGGGCACAAAGCTTTATTGTTGTATTGCTTTGTGGCTTGCTTATGGCCTGTCTTTTTATGTTTTACGCCTTACCTGAGCAAGCGCGTTGGGTAAACGATGGGCTTTCAAAGGCTGCTCAGCGTTCTTTAGCGCAGTTATCGACCTCTATAACGACTCCGTTGTTAACTAGGCAGTATGCAGAGCTGTATGAAGAAATAGACAGCCAACTCCAAACTCGCCCTAATTGGAAAAGTATTAAAATTGTTGATGTGGATTCAAATAACCAATTATACCCGCTTGAAAACTGGATTGGAGCAAATAAAAACGGTGACATGTTGTTATCTCAGCAGGTGGTGTTTTTAGATAAACCGCTGGCTAATATTAGCTTGGTTGTTAATTTTACGAATGAAATAAACGAATCTTCAAAACTTCATTACACCTTAATATATATACAATTTATTATTTTAGTTATCGTTTTTATAGGTTTAGCTTGGCTGGTGGATTACAGGGTTACGTCGCCTTTAAGGACTTTAAAACAGGGGTTTTCACGTTTAGCCAAAGGTGACTTTGATTGTCATATAGATAAACAACAACAAAATGAAGTAGGTAGCGTAATAAGTGCATTTAATAACATGGTTGATGAGGTTGCTAATAACCATCAAAAATTAAATGTATTACGAATTCAAGCTGAGTCAGCAAGTAAAGCAAAGTCAGATTTTATGGCCAGTATGAGCCACGAATTAAGAACCCCATTAAATGCAATTTTAGGCTTAGCCCAGCTGTATGGATATGATGAAAGTGCTAATAAAGTACAAAAAGAAAACGCGAAAAGCATTTATCAAGCTGGAGAACATTTACTATTACTTATAGACGATGTACTTGATTTAACGGCTATTGAGTCGGGTAATATGCAGTTTAGTTTTTCTTATGTGCCTATTAAAAGCATATTAGAGGAGTCAGTAGAGCTCGTCACTGAGCTTGTTAAAGGGCAATCAATAACACTGCATACCCAAGGTTTCGAGTCCTTAGAAGGGTTGAGTATTTACATTGATCAGCGCCGCTTTAAACAAGTGATGCTTAACTTGCTTTCAAATGCGATTAAATACAACAAAGCAAATGGCAGCATTAATATAAATTGCCGGGTGTTAAGTAATAAACAATGCGAAATAGATGTAACAGACACCGGATGTGGATTTGCTCCAGATGACATTTCTCGCTTATTTAAACCTTTTGACCGTTTAGGAGCTGAAACCAGTAAAGTGAACGGTACGGGTATTGGTTTAGTGATAACTAAGCAGCTGGTAGAGCGTATGCAGGGTTCTTTAAGCGCGCAAAGTGAGCAGCACAAAGGTTCTTGTTTTACACTAAACTTTAATAGCTTTGATCAAACTGACTTGCCAGCACAAGTGCAATCTCCTCAAATAACACTTCAAAGTTTAGATACAGTAACTCTTCCTACGCTTGAGGTTTTAGTAGCAGAGGATCAGGTTACAAATCAGCAAGTATTAAAACAGCAATTAACCATGCTTGGAGTGTGTTCTACTTTTGTAAGTAATGGGGAACAAGCCTGGGAAACTCTGCAAAATAAACACTTCGATATTTTACTAACCGACATTCAAATGCCTTTACTCGATGGGTTAGGGTTAGCCAAAAAAATACGCGAAAACACTCATTTTGATAAACTTATTATAATTGCAATTACGGCCAACATTACCAAAAACAATATAGATAATTGTTATGATTGTGGAATGAACGGCTTTTTAACCAAGCCCATTGAGCTTGTTAAATTAAAATCGCTGTTGATGGAACACTCTCAAACAATGGTTAGTACATGTTCAGATAAATCTGATAGTGAAAATATAGCTTCAGATAGTTTTGATCAACTAGATATCACGTTATTAAAAGCAATGCTTGGTGATGATCCTACTGTGCACTGCATGGTGTTTAATGCGTTTTTACAAACGGCAGGGGAGCAAATTAAATTAGCTAATGCGTATGCTAAGAGTAAAAATTATGTTGATTTGGCTTTTCAGGCCCATGCCTTAAAGTCGTCGTCAAAATCGGTAGGGGCTATTAAACTGGCTGATATATGCCAGCAGATCGAAACGTATGCAGAAAATGAATCTATTGATAACAATGAAATGCAAAGTCTCGAGACCTGCTTCAACGATGTAGTAACGCAACTTAAAAGCTATTGTTTACGATATGAAAAACGCACATAAAAAATGGCTCATAAAGAGCCATTTTATGTTTAAAATATTTTAGTATTTAGCCGCTTCCCCTTTCTTAGGTAAAGCGTCCTGTATAAAGTCACGTAAATCGTTATTAGAGCTTTCTAAGTCAGCGTGGCGAAGGTACATCATATGCCCACTTCTGTAGCCTTTAAAGCTCAAACGGTCTTTCATTTTACCGCTTGGGTCTAATTGCCATAACGTATATTTAGCGTCAAAGTAATTGGTTGCACCATCAAAGTATCCTGATTGAATCATCACGTTTAAGTAAGGGTTTTGCGCCATTGCTAAACGTAGATTTTCGCCCGTATTATTACCGGTTCTATCCCATGGGTGAACATTACCAAATAAATTATATTTTACATCTGTTTTATAGTTTAGCTCTTCACGTAAGTAGTGATTAATTGCAGGAGTGAAAGAGTGTAACCAAGAGGTAAGTTCAGCCCAGTAGTCTGGGGATTCACCTGCGCCTCGTTTATCTATTCCTAAATAACGAGAATCTAAGCGACCCACCGTTTGACCACGTTCACGTAGTAGCTCTTTCCAGAAAAATTGAGTTGGAATATCCAAGTTATTTTGTTCAACAAACTTTTCTGATAAGCCTGCGTAGTGTGCCATTTTTGTAATAATTCGACGTTTTTCTTCAGCATTAATAAGGCCACCCTTAACAAGCGCTGGGATTAACTCGTTTACAGTAAACTCTTCAACTTCAGGTAATAACTCATCTAGATCTTTAGCTTGTAAATCGGCTTTAAGTGCTTTGTGATACCAAGCAGTCGCTGCAAAGTAAGGTAGGCGGTTAGCGGCTTTAATCGGGCCGTCGCGCTTAATACCAATATCAGTAGGTGATACGAGAACAACACCGTTTATGTACATCCATTGACTATTTTGAAGCTCATGAGCAAGACCCGATACACGTGTTGTACCGTAGCTTTCACCAATTAAAAATTTAGGCGATCGCCAGCGCTCAGCTCTATTTACAAAAGTATTTAACCACTCAGCAAGGTATTTAATATCGGCATTAACACCAAAAAATAGCTCTTTTTGTTTTGCTTTAGAAGGAAGTTCGCCTTTTTCGTTTTCAAGTACGCGAGAGTAGCCTGTATTTACAGGGTTTACGTAAACAATATCGGCAATATCAAGTACAGAATATGGGTTGTCTTTTACACCATAAGGTTGAATTGGATAGCCTTCGTCATCAATTTTTAATACGCGAGGACCAGTATAAGCAAGGTGCATCCATACAGAAGCCGAACCTGGCCCGCCATTAAACGAAATAAGTAATGGACGAGTTGTCCTGTCGTCAACTTTGTCGCGTGTGTAGTAGGTGTATTGCAATGTCGCAACCGCATCGCCTTTATCATCCCATACAGGTTGTGTGCCTGTGGCAACGGTGTAATTAAAGCGTTGACCGTTGATTTTAGCTTTATGTTGAGTAACAACTTTGCTGTCTACATCAATACGACGTTGGTTATCGGCAAGCGTGCTTGTACTGATTATTAATGCAATAACGGTTATCGGTAAACTGATAATACGACTAAGCTTCATTAGGTGTCCTTATTATTGTTGATACACCATTAAAGACATTAATGAGTTAAATAACAAAAGTATTGAGACTAGTGGCCGATAATACTAGTTAAGTAAGTGATTAATACACTTGTAGATTCGTATTAATCACTTCTATAGTTATTTTGGGTTGGGTTTCTTTATTTAGTTAATCACAGAATTCAGGTATATTGCGGGCCTACTTGTATTGGTTTTATATACAAGCTATCACCAAAAAAATCTAATGGATTACGCTTTCAAGCACATAAGTGCACTCTACACCGGATGTTTATGACTAATGCTATTGCAGTAATAGCGTTGTATTTGTCGTTTTGTTACAAAATTAATTAAAGGTAAAGAGAAGCTTTATGCAAAGAGTATTAGTGGTTGAAGACAGTAAAGTAGTGCAGCAGGTGCTTCGCCACTTAACTGCACAATACCTTGATGTAGCAATTGATTTTGCTTGGTCTTTAGCAGAATGCGCTACGTTCGTAGAAAAATACGACTATACGCTTGCGTTAGTTGATTTAACTTTGCCAGATGCTCCGCACGGTGAAGTTGCAAAATATACTTTATCTAAAAAAATTCCTACGGTTGTTTTAACCTCAAAAATAGATGAGTACAAGCGCCAACAAATGCTTGAATTGGGCGTAGTTGATTATGTTATTAAAGATAATCGCGATTCTTACCATTATGCCGTTAAGCTCGTTGCGCAATTACTCAGAAATCAAGGCTGTAAAGCACTAATAGCAGATGACTCATTACTAAGTCGCTCGTTAATGAAGCAAATGCTAGAAAAGCAATTGTTTGATGTAACAGATGCCCACGATGGACAACAAGCACTCGAAATATTAAAAGCTAACCCTGATATAAAGCTACTTATGACCGACTACGCTATGCCCTCTATGGATGGCTTTGAACTTGTCAAAGCGGTACGTAATTTTAGAGGCCGAGACGACTTAGCAATTATAGGCTTGTCGGGCGCGGGGAAGCATGGCCTATCAGCACGGTTTATTAAATACGGCGCCAATGACTTTTTAACAAAGCCATTTATGAATGAAGAGTTTCATTGTCGAGTACTTCAAACAATGGAGCAACTGTCGTTAATTTCAGATATTAAAGAAAGCGCACATAGGGATCACTTAACAGGGCTTCATAACCGACGCTACTTTTATCAATATGCAGAAAAGCTCCTTAAAAGTAAAAACCAGAAAAATACTTTGGCATTGCTTGATATCGATTTTTTCAAAAACATTAACGATACATTAGGCCATGAAGGCGGCGATCAGGCTTTAAAGCAGGTTGGTTCATTAATACGATCTACGTTTTCAAAGTTTACGGTTGCACGGGTTGGTGGAGAAGAGTTTGCCATAATATTACCTGAAATAGAGCTAGAACGTGGTCGTGAATACTTTGAAGCATTTAGGAAAAAGATGGCTAGTTACGATTTTTCTATTAGCGATAAATCAATTAAAATTACCACCAGTATAGGCTTGGCTGACTTTCAAGACACTAGTCTAACGCAGGCTATGCGTGTTGCTGACAAAGCATTATACGAAGCTAAAAACCAAGGCAGAAACTGCGTGGTATAACCCTTCTTAAACAAAGCTAGGTACGTGATAAATATATAGAGATATAGCACGCACCAATGTAGCTGACTTGTTAAATTAACGCACCTAATTGGTGCGTTTTTTTTAATCTTGAGTTTGTGTTTGTTACTAAGTAGCTGTTTTTAATTGATATAAAATAGTGGCACAAAGGTTGGATTGTTTAACTCAATAAGATAACAATAAAGAGTCCGAGGGGGCCGCTATGAAAATGATTAGTGCAATCATAAAACCATTTAAATTAGACGACGTGCGTGAAGCACTCGCTGATTTAGGAATTGAGGGGATGACAGTAGTTGATGTTAAAGGTTTTGGACGTCAACGAGGTCATACCGAGTTATATCGTGGTGCAGAATACCAAGTAGATTTTATTCCTAAGATCAAACTTGAAATTGCAACTCGTACTGAAAATTGTCAACGCGTTGTTGAAGCAATCACTAAAATTGCATCAACAGGTAAAATTGGTGACGGTAAAATTTTCGTGTACGACTTGGATCAAATTGTTCGTATCCGTACTGGCGAACTTGACGAAGAAGCAATTTAAGGGGGTCTCATGGAAAATACAATAATAGAACTAAAGTTTTCACTCGATACCTTCTATTTTTTAATATCAGGTATATTAGTAATGTGGATGGCAGCAGGTTTTGCCATGTTAGAGGCGGGCTTAGTTCGCTCTAAAAACACAGCTGAAATTTTAACTAAAAATGTCGCGCTATATTCAATTGCATGTACGATGTTTTTATTAGTTGGCTACAACATTATGTATGTAGACAATGCCGAAGGTGGTTTTATTCCTTCAATAGGCGCTTTAATTGGTACACAAGCTGCCGATGCTGACCATTCTTTAGAATCTGACTTTTTCTTCCAAGTAGTATTTGTTGCAACCGCTATGTCGATTGTATCGGGTGCTGTTGCTGAGCGTATGAAACTGTGGGCTTTCCTAGGTTTTGCTGTAGTACTAACTGGTTTTATTTACCCTATTGAAGGTTACTGGACATGGGGTGGTGGTTTCTTATCTGAAATGGGCTTTGTTGATTTTGCAGGTTCTGCAATTGTGCATGGCGCAGGTGCAGCCGCTGCACTAGCTGGTGTATTAATCCTAGGTGCTCGTAAAGGTAAATATGGTAAGAACGGTGAAATATACCCAATTCCAGGTTCAAACTTACCACTTGCTACACTAGGTACATTTATTTTATGGATGGGTTGGTTTGGCTTTAACGGTGGTTCTCAATTACTACTTTCGGATAAAGAAAACGCAACTGCAGTAGGCCAAATATTACTTAACACCAATGCAGCAGCTGCAATGGGTGCTATTGCAGCACTGTTTGTATGTAAAGTACTTTGGGGTAAATCAGATTTAACAATGGTCTTAAATGGTGCATTAGCTGGCTTAGTTGTTATAACAGCAGACCCTCTATCTCCATCACCATTAATGGCATGTCTACTTGGTCTACTTGGTGGTGCACTTGTTATATTTAGTATCATAGCACTTGATAAAGTTAAGATTGACGATCCAGTGGGTGCTATCTCTGTTCATGGTACGTGTGGCGCATTAGGTATTATGTTAGTACCGCTAACCAATGGTGACGCAAGCTTTGTTAATCAGTTAACGGGTCTAGTATGTATTCTTGCCTTTGTATTTGTAGCATCATTTATTGTTTGGACTGTGCTTAACAAAACAATGGGTATACGAGTAACCGAAGAAGAAGAACTAAACGGTATGGATCAACACGATTGTGGTATTGAAGCCTACCCAGAGTTTGTTTCTGTTCGAAATAGCTAATAGTTTATTTAAATAATAGTGTGTTTACACAAAGCCCTACTTCGGTAGGGCTTTTTTTGTTTCAGGGGGGGTTAACTTTTCGGATGTTAGGATATATCCAATATGCTAAGCTCACACTCGTGAATAACCCTTGGAATAAATTACACTTAAATGGCTGACAATAAAAAAACACCTACCAGTAAACCTGCAGTTAAACGTGCAAGTAAATCGTCAAGCAAGACAAAAAAAGGCACCTCAAAGGGCAGTAAAAAAACAGTGGAAACCACTGTTAAACGCTCTTTTATGAGAAAAACATGGTCAGTGTTTTGGAAATTAAGCTTGGCTGTTTTTATTGCAATGGCAATGTACTTCATTTATTTAGATTCAAAAATAACACGTCAATTTGAAGGGAATAAATGGCAACTTCCAGCGCAAGTGTATGCTCGTTCTATGGAGTTTTATCCGGGGCAATTTTTATCAAGCCAGGAAGTAGTGTTTGAGCTAGAGCGTTTAAATTATTCATCGGTTAATAGATTAAGCCGCACAGGACAGTTTGTTAAAACAGCAGATAGCATCAAGATTTATCGTCGTGATTTTGAATTTTATGATGGCCTTGAAGAATCACATATTATTGAACTTCGCTTTGCAGGGCAAAAAGTTGCGACCATTAAAGATAAATTTGGCAGACGTTTAAACTCTGCCCGTCTAGAGCCTGTGCAAATAGCGCGTATTGGTAATGACTCTAAACAAGATAGAGAATTTGTACCACTAGATAAGTTTCCAGCAATGCTAAAAGATACGCTATTGGTGGTTGAAGACCGTGATTTTTACGAACATCATGGTGTATCAGTGTTTTCTATTTTACGCGCGCTTTATTCTAATATTAAAGCGGGGCGCACCGTTCAAGGTGGTAGTACGCTTACTCAGCAGTTAGCTAAAAATATTTACCTCACGCGTGAGCGTTCTTTAGTACGAAAAATAAATGAGGCCTTTATTGCCCTTATTTTAGATTATCGTTATTCAAAAGATCAGATATTAGAAGCTTACTTAAATGAAGTATACCTAGGGCAGTCATACAACCAAGGTGTGCACGGTATGGGGCTTGCTGCTGACTTTTACTTTTCAAAGCCGGTAGATGAGCTTGAGTACGATCAAATTGCTTTGCTGGTGGCAATGGTTAAAGGTCCATCTTATTACAATCCACGTCGCTATAAAGAGCGCACAATGGAGCGCCGAGACTTAGTGCTTCGCCTTATGGTTGAAAACAAGCTACTTAGCACAAAAGAGTACCGTGCATCGCTTAATCGCCCAATTGATATTGCGCCAATGAAAGCGAGTTTACAAAAATCATATCCAGGCTATTTAGAGTTAGTAAACAGAGAACTAAATGAATTATTGCCAGATCAGCAAACACTTGATGCAGGCGTAAGAGTATTTACTTATTTTGACTTACAAAAGCAAACAGCAATGGAAGAGTCTATTGAAAAGAGCTTACCGTACCTGGAAAATCGTCCTAGAACCGAAAAACTAGAAGCAGCCATGATCTCTGTTAATGTAGAAAAGGGCGGTGTATCTGCACTTGTTGCAGGGCGCGATGTTCGTTATTCAGGGTTTAACCGTGTTTTAGATACAAAGCGTAATATTGGCTCGCTGGTAAAACCGGCTGTGTATTTAAGCGCATTGCAATTACCACATTATAATTTAGCTACTTTGCTTGATGACTCGCCAGTACAGGTTACAAATGAGCAGGGAAAAGTGTGGCAACCAGAAAATTTTGATCATAAATACCGTGGAGCAATCCCTCTTTATAAAGCATTTAGTAACAGTATTAATATTCCAGCGGTTAATTTAGGCCTCGATGTAGGTGTTGATAAAGTCGCGAAAACACTAAAAGGATTAGGCGCTAAAGGGGCGATAAACGAATACCCATCGTTGCTTTTAGGGGCTGTTGAAATGTCGAGTTTTGAAGTTGCTCAGCTTTATACGACAATTGCTGCAGATGGCGAATATAAAAAGCTCACTGCAATTTCGGCATTAACTGACTCGGTTGGTAAAGTACTTTATAAGCATAAAGTAAATGCAGAGCCTCGTTTTGATAAATCTGCAATGTATATGACTAAATACGCGATGAAACGCGTAACGAAAGACGGCACTGCTAAACGCTTAAATTTACACTTCCCGTCAATCCAACTAGCAGGTAAAACAGGGACTAGTAACGATTTACGTGATAGTTGGTTTGCAGGCTTTGATCAAAATACAGTGACTGTTGCGTGGCTTGGTCGAGACGACAACAAAAGCACGGGGTTAACAGGCAGCGTAGGCGCATTAGAAGCGTATATTCGTTACTTAAAGCCACTTAACCCACAAGCAATAGCTGATACGCGTCCACCATCAATTCGCTGGGCATTTGTAAATGAGCAAACGGGTAAGCAGGCACCACCAGGATGTGGCAAGGTGATTCAGCTACCGCTTAGAGCGAGTGAGTTTGAGCCAAGACCACAATGTATTCGTTAATTTAAGATTACTTTAAACAACAAAGCCGCTTATTTAGCGGCTTTGTTGTAAGTTGTAGTTAACGCTTAAGATTTAAAAAACTGCATTGATTTGGTTAAATCATTAGATAAGCGACTTAGCTGTTGTGCATCTTGCAGCGTTGATTGAGCTGATGTTAGCGTTTGATCTGCTAAATTACTCACCTCTTGCGAATCATTCAATGCTTGTGTTGTCGCATTTGACTGCTGTTTAACACGCTCTGCAATAACTTCACCTTGATGTTTAATGTCGCCCATACTTTGCTCTGCGCTTTGCAATACTTCATTGGTTTGATTGGCTGCTTTTACCGATTGCTCCATTTTTTCAACACTTGAACGCATTTTTTGCTGAGTGTCGTCAGATGCTTGTTGTAAGGAGCTAATAATTTGGTGAATTTCTTGTGTTTGTGTTTGTGTACGCTGAGCAAGAGTTCTTACTTCATCAGCTACAACGGCAAAGCCTCGACCATGCTCGCCAGCTCGTGCAGCTTCAATAGCGGCATTTAGTGCAAGCAAGTTTGTCTGATCGGCTATCTCACTAATACCTTTACTTACTTTGCTAATTTCTTGGCTATCTTGTGCTAGCTTATCGAGCGCTTGTTGGCTCTCTGCAAATTCAATTTGTAGATCTTGCATATATTTAGCAAGCTCCATTGTATTGTCTGAACCTTGTTTTACATGCGCAGCAGCATCTTGCGCGGTAAGCGTTGCTTGATGGGCTGACTCTTCAACTGCAAGTGCGTTTTGAGCCATTTCGCTTAGTGCATTATAAATGGCATTTACTCGGATTTGCTGTTTTGAAACATCATTGCTTGTTTGGCTACTCGCATGTGATAGCGATTTAGTTGCGCCGCATAGCTCTTCTGTACTTGCTTTAACATCAATTAATAAATGTGAAAATGCATTAAGTAATGCGTTGTAGCGCGATGCAATAATTCCCATTTCATCATTAGTGCTCGAATCGATAGTGGCATTTAAGTCGCCATTCGCGGCTCTATTCGCTGCATCAGCAAAGCGATTAATGGTATCAACAACTGCAAAATAAAAACCAATCATCAAATAAAATGCAAATAACAAACTAATTAATGAAGCAGCTAAAACAAGATTTCGAGTCCACTGTTGAGTTTGTAGTTTTGCTTCAATAAGGCTCTCAAGCGTTGGAATACTCTTACTAACAAGTTGATTAATACTGCTGTGAACATTGTTTGTTAGTTTAGTAAATTCTGATTGAGTTAATAAAATATCGTCTGGCTCAAGTAGTTTTTCATCTATCGCTTTTTTAAATGCACCAACAGCACTGTGTAAATTATCTAACGAGGGCATGAGCGCTTTATTTACTGACTTGTCTGCATTGGTGGCTACATTGAGTATTTTATCGAGTTGTTTTTCATATAAAGGCAGTGATTTACTAAAATTTGAAAGTGCTATAAACGTATCTGGCGTAAAACGATTACTTGCCAAAACAGTGTTTGCGCTTTGCGCTGTCGAGTTTATTTGCATTATAAGTGCAGGAATTGGTGTGACTAAAGAGCGGTTTACGTAAGCACTAGCTAACTGGCTATCTAATGCTAAGTTAGACTGGATAGAAACAAGTTCAAGTACATCATTTGCTTGATCGTCTTTTATATCAAAACCGAGTGAGCGAGCTATTTTTATATTTTGATTTGCTTCCCCCTGCATTTGATTTGAGAGTATTGACCTGTAGCCTTTTAAACCTTGTTGCTGCATTTTTGAAACAGCGATACTTTCACTTAATAATGAGACTAAAAAAAACAAACTAAGTGCAAGAGGAACGAGTAAAATTCCAAACATTAAGCTGATTTTAGTTTTGTATTTTAAATTTGCCATTAGCTGGATAGCGGGAAAAGAAAATTGGCGTAATCCTGACATAAGGCTCTCTTGTATTTTTGTAATTAGGGTAAAGGTGAATAGACCTTGTTATGCTTAATTATCATTCATTTATATTACTTTACAAATAAAAAAAGCCCTTTCGGGCTTTTTTCAATCTTTAGTCTTAATTACATACTGTAAAAACAAGCGTTTATAAAATATAAAAAGTAATTTTAACTTAAAGTTTAGCAAACGAGCGTTCTGCTGCCGCTATTGTGTCTTTTACTTCTTGTTCAGTATGCGCAGCACATACAAAACCAGCCTCAAATGCTGATGGAGCAAGGTACACGCCTTCTTCAAGCATAAGGTGGAAAAAACGTTTGAAGCGCTCTAGGTCGCATTCAGTCGCTTGTTTGTATGTCGTTACTTTTTCAGCATCAGTAAAAAAGAATCCATACATGCCGCCAGCATAATTAGTTGTTAATGCAATGCCTGCTTTTTTAGCGCCAGCTTCAAAGCCTTCACAAATTGCTTTAGACGTTGCTTCTAACTTATCGTGTAGACCTGGCTCACATAATAGCTCAAGTGATTTTAAACCTGCAGCCATCGCAATAGGGTTACCAGAAAGAGTACCCGCTTGGTAAACAGGGCCCACAGGCGCAATGTAATCCATTATTTCGGTTTTACCACCAAACGCGCCAACGGGCATGCCGCCGCCAATGACTTTACCTAAACACGTAAGGTCTGGTTTAATGTTGTAATACGCTTGTGCACCGCCAAGTGCAACACGAAAACCCGTCATTACTTCATCAAAAATAAGTACTGACTTATATTCGTCACACACATCACGCAAACCTTCTAAAAAGCCTTGCACTGGTGGAATGCAGTTCATGTTACCGGCTACTGGCTCTACAATAATACAGGCAATTTCGTCAGCGTATTTTGCAAAAATAGCTTTTACTTCATCTAGGTTATTAAACGATACAGTAAGTGTATGCTTAGCAAAGTCCTCAGGAATACCAGGAGAATTAGGTACGCCCATTGTTAGTGCACCAGAGCCTGCCTTAACTAATAACGAGTCAGCATGGCCGTGGTAACAACCTTCAAATTTTAATATTTTATCGCGGCCGGTAAAGCCACGTGCTAAACGAATTGCACTCATCGTTGCTTCAGTGCCTGAGCTAACCATGCGTACTTTTTCGATTGATGGAACCAGCTCTTTTACTTTTTCAGCCATTAATATTTCGGCTTCAGTTGGCGCACCATAGCTAAGGCCATTTTCGACTGCTTCGTGCACGGCTTGTTTAATTGCAGGGTGGTTATGGCCCATGATCATAGGCCCCCAAGAGCCAACATAATCAATGTAACGATTACCGTCGGCATCAAATGTAAACGCGCCTTCTGCTTTTGTAATAAATAGCGGCGTACCGCCTACACCATTAAAAGCACGAACTGGCGAGTTTACGCCACCTGGAATAGAGGCTTGAGCGCGTTCAAATAAGTCTTGGCTAATTGTCATGAAAAATCCTATAAATTGTCACTTAAAGAGGGTTTAGCTGTCGCGTTTGCGGCTAAACCAAGGTACGTCCACTTCATACTTATCGACTTTATTTTCTACGCCGAGTGTTAAAGCAAACAGTGCCATACGAATTAATACGCCATTTTGTACTTGGCGGAATATTGCTAAATTGTCGTTACTGTTTAAGTCGTTATCAAGCTCGTTGGCTTCTAAGCGACTATCACGTGGTAACGGATGCATTAACACAGAGTTAGGTTTGCAATGAGCGCTGTAAATAGATTGGCTAATTCTAAAACCGCCACGGTATTTATTTGCTTCTTCTTGTGAAGGAAAACGCTCTTCTTGAATACGTGTTTGGTAGACAATATCGGCGGCTAAATTACCTTCCATCTTGTTCACTAGCTCAATTTTGTGTCCTGCATTTTCTACGGCATCTAAAATGCTCGTTGGCATTTGTAGGCCATCAGGCGCGACCATCGAAAACTTTACGTTTTTATAATGGCACAATAGCTTTGATAGAGAATGCACTGTGCGACCATATTTTAAATCACCCACAAGCGCTATATGCATGCCATCAATATTTTGATCAAAACGGTGTAATTCACGCTCAATGGTTAATAAATCAAGTAATGCTTGAGTCGGGTGCTCATTTGGGCCGTCGCCGCCATTAATAACTGGCACAGTACAGCCATCAGCAAATTCACTTACTGAGCCTGCATCGGGGTGGCGCATAGCAACAGCATCGGCGTAAGCTGAAATAACGCGCGCGGTATCGTAAAGTGATTCACCTTTTGCAAGCGCTGAGCTTTGCATACCTGTAGTTTCACGTACACCACCGCCTAGTAAGTTAAAGGCTGTACCAAAGCTAACTCGCGTGCGAGTACTTGGTTCAAAAAACAAATTAGCTAAAATAGCGCCTTTAAGCACCGTTGTTTGCTTTTGTTTTTTAGCATAAGGCTCCATTTTTTTAGCTACTGCAAAAATACGTTCAATGCAGTCTCTGTCTAGCTGATTTACAGACAGTATATGTTCGCCTTGGAAACTTAACATGGGGTAATTCCTAATCAATCAAATGGGCGCGATAATCCATAAATGGAGCACGCAATCGCGCGTGTTATAGCAAGTATTGTAAATTGCAGCGCAGTTTAACATGCACCGAAACGCTTATAAATTAGGTTTTATTACCGCAAGTGCCACAATGATGAGCAGCGCAATAACAGGGAGCTCATTAAAAATACGGTAAAAGCGGTCTGTTTTAGTGTTTCGGTCATGTTTAAAGTCACTTAATAACTTAAAACAGTAGCCGTGGTATAGGTATAAAATAATTACCAGTACAAGTTTGTAATGTAGCCACATACTGTATTTAAACCAATCACGACCATATTCAACAATGGTTAACACACCAAATACAGCCGTTAAAACAGCAAATGGGGTTACGAAATAAAGTAACCTGCGCTCCATAACTTTAAGCATAGAGTTACATGATCTTTCTTCGCTCATTGCGTGATATACAAATAATCGAGGCAAGTAAAAAATACCGGCAAACCACGCAATCATAAAAAATATGTGGAGTGTTTTATAAATCAATAATGCGCTCATAATAGTCCTTATTGCTTAAAGTAAGCTGTTACGAATGGTTAAAATATGATGAATTTGATCCCAGCGTAATAGCCCCATAATTTGTTGATTATCTAAAAGGTTATAAACGTAAAGCGCGCCACTTCTTTTATCTTTTAGTATATCGAATGCATCGGCTAGGGTGGCTTGGCTGCTGATGCCCTGCAAGCTAATGTAATTTATATTTATTGCTTCATCAGACATTAGCGTTAAATCGTATTCAGCGAGGCGATAGCCATTTTCTTCGTCAAAAACAATCAAGGGTGTTTGGCTATCCATGGCATCAAGCGTATTTTTTATTTGCTCTTTATCGTCTGAGTAAAGCAATTTAAAGTCTTCATCCATATCATCCATTATTCCCACTTTTTGTAATGCTTCAGTAGCGGGAGATACATGGTACGGCAATCCCTGAAAATCTAATTGCTGCAAAAATATGGAGCGATTTCCAAAAAATTGTAATGCAGTTACATATGCAGTGGTTATAACTATCATCGCAGGAACGATTATTTCAGGTGATGATGTAAGCTCCATTACTGTTGTTAATGCAGCAAGTGGTGCATGCAGTGTAGCCGCTAATAATCCAGCCATACCTAAAACCCCATACGTACCCGCAATATCAGTACCCGGGCTAATATATTGAGCAAAAAAGGCCATTAATGTCCCAATTAATACACCAAGCCCAATTACAGGACCAATTAAACCACCAGGAATACCCAAACCAATAGCAAACAATGTGGCAAGTAGTTTAGCGATTAAAATGGTAGTAAGCAGCTTTACGTTATCAGGCGATTCAACCGCGATAGTAATCGCACTCATACCAGAACCCATAGCATGAGGCACTGCGTAAGCTATTAAACTGGCAATACAGCCTGCGATTAGTAAACGAGGAAACATACTTAAAGGTTTAAATGTTTTAATAATTAGCATTAAGTTTTGATTAAAGCTAAATGCTATAGCGCCCAGCGCCATACCGCATAATATTAAATAAGGGTAATGCCAACCACTTAATGGCGCTATTGTAATGAGTGCAAGTTCAGAGCCTTCACCAAAAACAAACTGCGTAGCGAGTGCACCAGTAACAGCAGCAAGCATGATTGGCACAAATATGTGTACTTTATATTCTCGAAGTACCACTTCCATTACAAAAATAACGGCTGCAAGTGGGGTATTAAACGAAGCGGCTATACCTGCTGCAACGCCGCAACCACTTAAAGTACGCATGGCGTTATGCGGTAAATGTAGTTTATCCGCTAAAATACTCGCACCTGTTGCGCCCATATGTACGGAAGGCCCTTCTCGGCCAACCGAAAAACCGCTAATGAGTGCAAGTGCGCCACCAACAAATTGATTAACCGTATTGTATAAAGGCATTTGCCCGTAATGGCGTTTAATACGATGAATAACAAAAGGAATGCCTAAACGGTAATGTTTAAAGCCAGTAAATGCAGCAAAGCACGCAATTAAAAATGCGGCTATTAATGGCATTAAAACGCGTTCAAGAGTCGGTAGGGTAGTAAAGTCGTCAGGTGTTTCCAAAAATAAGCTTTGAAAAAACAAAATAGTTAAGCGAAATAAAATAATAAAAAATGCAGCAATTAATCCGGCAATTACGCCTAATAAGCATAATTGTACAGATGTTTTAGGTTTTGCCAGTCGACGCCTGAGTTGCTCAAGCCACATGCATTATTTCCTCGCCGCATTTTTCAGCAGCATTTTAGCAAAAGAGTTTAGTTAAGTCCTTGTGATTTTGAATTTTTCGTAACTTATATTAACAATTTGCAGTAAAGATTAAGACCTATTTTTTATAACTAAAATTTTTAATGAATTTATAGTTTACAAGGGTCGCTTTTAGTTTGCTTAAGTATTATTTTAGTGAGCTAATGTTTAGCCACTTTTTTACTAATTTATAGGTATAACTTAGAGTAAAGAGTTGTTTTACTATACTTGATTAAAACACTCGGGTATTAGATAATCACGCCATTGCGATATTGAGGGTTTTAAAATGTCTGAAGAATTACCAATTAAGTTCAGCGATGCAGCTGCTGTTCGCGTTAAACAGTTAATCGACGAAGAAGAAAATCCAGATTTAAAACTGCGTGTTTATGTAACAGGTGGTGGTTGTTCTGGTTTTCAATATGGTTTTACTTTTGATGAAAAAGCGAATCCTGGCGATTTAGAAATTGTAAAAAATGGTGTAACACTCGTTATCGATCCAATGAGCATTCAATATTTGGTTGACGGTGAAGTTGATTACACTGAGGGATTAGAAGGCGCACGCTTTTTTGTATCTAATCCTAATGCAACAACAACCTGTGGTTGTGGTGCAAGCTTTAGCGTTTAACAGCCAAACGCTAAATAGAATGAAGCCGCTTTTGCGGCTTTTTTAATGCCTACAAATCGGTTGGGGCATATTCGGTTATTTGCATTATCAATACAAAAAAGCCAAGTACAAAAGCAGAAAACGCTAAAATGTATATGAAGCCTTTTTTGCCTTGCTTAATTGGTACGCCGTTGTGGCGCAAAAAAAAGTACCAACCCAAGCACAACACAATCGGTAATAAAAAAAGAAGTCTGAACATTATTCGGCCTTTTTGGTGCTAATTATTGCTTAATCATAAACATGTGACGATAAATTGGAACAAAATTGTTATAAAAATTCATTTAAATATTTTATAACTAGAAATTAATTTATTAATACTTTTTGAGTACTTAGGTCAATATTCAGTGTTTATAAATATTCACTCGTGTTCATATTTGTACCGAGTATGTAATTAGTTATTTAACCAAAGTGTTAATAGTATATAATGTATCCAAGAATGAGACGGGCAAAATTTCATTCTCAATAAAAACAAATCTTTACCACATTATTAGCGTAGTTTTTTAGCTATATTGGTGGAGTGAGTAGCAACACATGCTTTGTTAAGCAATAGCTTGCTATTGAAAATATGGTATGACTGCTTACTTGCCTACAGCTATTGATAGAGACTACTGCTTTAATAGGTACGTCAAATCATCTAGTAGGAGATGTAAAATGATGGGCAAAACAGTTTCTTCTGAAGAAAATGCAAAGCTAACAAAGTGGCTTAAAAGTAAGCGCCACGAAAAGGGTCATACAATGCGAAGCCTAGCACAAGTGCTGGGAACGCCTCATTCGTTTATCGGCAAGATTGAAAATCAAGAACGCCGTTTAGATGTGATTGAGTTTGTTCGTTATTGTACAGCTCTAGAAGTTGATCCACATGAAGCACTTAGCTTGCTAAAAGTAGATTAACTCAAACATTGCTTAGTACACTTTAAGGGGCACTTGATAGTGCTAAGCAATATGTTAATGCAGGGATGCATTAAATATTTTTATGATAATTTTTCTCAAGCTCATATAGTTTATGCCTAATCAGGTATAAAAATATCAGCGAAGGTATAACCATCAAGGCTGTTAAAACAAAGAACAGCGACCAATTTCCCATTAACCAATCATCAATTACTACACCACTGTAGCTCGAAAGTAACGTTCGTCCTAAATTCCCTAATGACGCCAGTAATGCATAGTGTGTTGCACTAAATGCTCTATCGCATAACATCGATATAAAGGCCACCATAGCGACCAGCGACCATGCTTGCGTAAACCCATCAATAACAATAGCAAAGGCATACAGTCTTAAATCAGGGCCAACTAAAGCAATCCACGAAAAGGCTAAGTTTGAGGCCGCCATCGCAATGCCACTAACAAATAAACCCTTAACAATGCCATATTTTTGATTAAATAAACTGCCAACAAAGGTGAATATGATTGTAAGTACGGCAGTACCTACCTTTGAAAATGTAGCTATATCGCTATTGCTAAAACCAATTTCTTTATAAAAAACAATCGACATTCGCCCTAAAAACGCTTCGCCTATTTTAAATAAGAAAATAAACGCAAGTAATGCCAGTGCCGTTTTAACGCCATTTTTAGTAAAAAAAGCTCTAAAGGGATCAATAACGGTTACCGCGAGCCACGCAACAGTTTTTGTAAGAGGAGTTTGTTTTGTAGAGGACAGTTTTTCAAGGTACACACGTTCAAGCTCGGCATGTACCGCTTCTCTATTTGATTCCGGCTCTTTTGCAAACAATGCTCCACTCATTAGCAGCAGCATTACAGCAGCTAAAAAGTAATAAATTTGTGGCCAGTCGAGCGAGGGGATATCAGCCATATAAAATGGAATTGCACCTAAAAGCGCATAACCTGTCCACCAACCAGATGTTGCCATAGCGGCTGCCGCTGTTGTTTTGTGAGATTCGTTTGCTTTAAGTGTGTCTATTCTGAATGCATCAATAGCAATGTCTTGCGTTGCAGAAGCAATGGCAATTAACAAACAAATTGCAGCAACAATTGCTAAATTAGCTTTTAAATCAAGCCCAGCTAATAATAAGGTGCCAATAAAAATAAAGCTCTGGCAAAATAGTATCCAACTACGACGTTGGCCTAGCCATTTATATAAAATAGGGAGTTTTGTACGATCGATTAAAGGCGACCATAAAAAATTTATACTGTAAGCGCCAAATACAATGCCGAATAGGCCAATCATGCTGCGGCTTAGCCCTTCATCCTTTAGCCAAGCCGACATAACAGAGCCAATTAATACCCACGGAAAGCCGCTACTCATACCAAATATAAAAATATGGATTAAGCGTTTGTCTTTAAAGTAAGAAAAATATTCGCTAATAGAGAGAGATTTGCTCATAGGGCCTTCATTGGCTTTGATGCAGAGCAGCTAAGCTGCTCTTAAATAAATTACAGTGGAACTTGTTCAAGCATTTTAATATTTAAGATGATCACCGGTTTTTTAGGAACAAAATCGTAACCAATCTTTTCATTAAACCCTGTTTCAACAGCCATGATCTTATCAAGGGTATCGTAGCCATCCATTACATTACCAAATACTGCAAAACCCCAATCTTTCCTTGGATTTAAGTGATCGTTGTTATCCATATTAAAAAAGAATTGGCGTGTTCCCGAGTGAGGTTCACGGTCTTGATACGCCATAGCAATGCTATACATATCATTTTTTAAACCATTGCCACTTTCATTAAAAATAGGATCGTTTTCGTGTAAGCCGTCGTAATCTTTATCGTAACCACCACCTTGAATAACAAAGTCGCGGTCGTTTTCTACATCGCGCTCAATACGATGAAAAACACTGCCTTGATAGCTCTTATCTGACACGTAAGTTAAAAAGTTATTGACCGTAATAGGCGCTTTTGAACGGTCCAGTTCAACAACAATACTGCCCATTGTCGTTACGATTTCGACGCGTGGAAAAATATTATCTTTTTGAACAAAGCGGCCTTCTTGGGCTGCCAAGCTACTTACACTAAAAAATAGGCCTAAGCAGATTAAAAAAAGTCGTTTCATAGTTAACCTTCTAAAAATTCTATTAATTCAGGGTCAGATACAATGCGGGTAATAATTTGCTCAGTCAACTTATTGAGCTGACCTTCTATTTTTGCTCGCTCGTGACTAAACGGGCCTTCTAAATTCGCACTGCCTCTATACACTTTACTAAAATTACTTGAGGCGCGAATAACGCGCACGCCAAGCTCTATATGGGCTTCGCTGGTATGGCTCACAAGTTTTTCGGTCACAACAGCCTGCAGTGCATGAATATCTACTTCAAAGCGAACAGTTGCCAAGTTAGAAATGCTGGCACCATTGCGGCTAAGGGCGCTGTCTAAAACACTTTTAACTGATTCAGTAAGACCTTGGCTTGCAAAGGTTTTAGTTTTGTCTGATTCAATAAGTTTAAGTGTTGATGAGTCGCCACGTAAATCAATTACACTGGTGCTTAAGCTACTATTTATAGTGCTTATTTGACCACTTTTATAAACAGGATTGAGTATTACTTGGCTAGGCTGATTCGCACAGCCACCAAGTATTAGTAATACACAACACCCAATTATAATGTTTGTTAATTTCATTTATAGCATTCCACTATTTTTAGTTGCACTTAGAACGACAAACTTTTTGTTTGAGCCTAACAACTTACAGTTTCCGAACATACGGTTTAATTTATCGTGATAATCTAAATGACGATTACCAATAATACGCAGCTCGCCGCCTTCTTTTAAAGTATCTTTTGCTTGTTTAAACATTTGCCAAGCAATGTGATCGGTAACAGCTTGAGCTTGGTGAAATGGAGGATTACAAAGCACCATATCCACACTGTCTCTTTCAAAGCCTGTTAAACAATCGTTTTCGATGAACTCACAGTTATCAAACTTATCGCCTAGGTTAATTTCTACATTTAACCGGGCTGACTCTACTGCCATGTAAGACTCATCAACAAAGGTAATTGATGCATTAGGGCAACGAGCAAGCGTCATTAATCCAACAACGCCGTTACCACAGCCTAAATCAATAATGCTTTTAGCTTTAGGTGTTTCTGGTAAGTAGTTAAAAAAGAAGCGCGCACCAATATCTAACGAATCACGCGAAAACACATTTGCATGATTTGTTATATTAAACTCAGTACCTTCAAGCTCCCATGTTATAGGGAAGTCTGCTGCTTTATATCCGCCTTTAGCTGTGCTTAATATAAGGCGAGACTTTTTAACTGCTAGGCTTGTTGTTGTTTCACCAATAAATTGCTCAAATGATTTTATTGTTGAATTATGAATTTCTTTTGTTTTACCTGCGGCAATTACTGGTGTACCAGGTGCAAGTACTTCACTAAGTTCACTTAATTGGAACTGTAAAAAACCTACATTACGAGGGATTTTAATAAGTACTAAATCTACATCCTCTGGTAATGCCGACAAACTATCTACTTGCGTAAACTCTGCTGTAGGCAGCTTGTTTTCTTGTAAGTTATAAGCCGCAGCTTGGTGGCTAATATAAGAATCATTAACTGAACAAACCGTTAACTTATTAAAATAACAAGCAAGTGCACCAAAGCTATCGTTTAAAATAAGCAATGAGCGACAATCTGGGTGATGTTCGTTAATATAATTGATAAGGTACTCATCTGCCGAATCCCACGCTTGTAAGCTGCGGTTTTTTTGATCCAATGGAAAGCGTTCAAGAGTAAAGGTTTTATCGCCTAGCTGGGCTTGCGTCGTCATAATGGTTCGTTGATCAGTAATCTAATGTAGGTAAATTCTAACATGCAACGGCAAAACGCCAACCCCCAACAGTTACCAAATGGCTTTTCTTATCAAAGTAGGGCACTTAGTGCACAAAAAAGCCTCGATCTATTTTATTATTTGCAAAAAAACCTACGTTGGCAGCAACCCGATGTAACCGTTTATGGCAAAACGGGGCCTATTCCACGACTTCAATGCTTCATGAGTGATTTAAATATTGAATACGGCTATTCAAGTAGTAAGCAAATAGTAGAACCATGGGATGAATTGTTACTTAATATGCGAAAGCGTTTAGAAGCACATTTAAACCAGCCTCTAAACTCATTGCTCGTTAATTATTACCGAGATGGTAATGATACGATGGGATGGCACAGCGATGATGAAATAGAGCTTGGTGATAAACCAACAATTGTGTGTGTCTCTCTAGGAGCTGATAGGGTTTTAAAGTTAAAGCACAAGGCGAGCAATAAAGTAACCGACTTAAAATTACAAAGTGGCAGCTGTTTAATAATGAATGGACATAGCCAACGAGATTATCAACATGCAATACCTAAGCAAACCACGCTTGCGCATCCGCGAATAAGTTTAACTTACCGATTTATAAAGCACATTAAGCAAAAGCAATTTAGTTAGCCAATCGCTGCGTTAAATTGTTATAGTAAGTGTATAAATTAGCTAATTAAAACGGTCTTTTTATGTCAATGCAGCAACAGATCCAAGAAAAAATAAGCAACGCCATTGCGTGTAAACATTTAAACGTGATTAACGAAAGCCATATGCACAGTGCGGGCACTGAATCACACTTTAAAGTAGTAGTGGTTAGCGAAGATTTTGCGGGTAAGCGTTTATTACAACGTCATCGCGAAATTAATGAAATTTTAAAAGATGAGTTAGCAAATCATATTCATGCACTCGCTATTCATACATATACACCCGATGAGTATGCAGAGCAGGGCGGCGAAGCGCCTGATTCACCCAATTGTATGGGTGGCTCTAAAATTAGCTAAGTAATGTTTTAGAGTATTTGATGAGTGTTTAACTGATCAGATCAGTGTTTTTAGTATTAGCCTTTAAACTAGCGCTAATTTTTATTGTAAAAGATATAGGATGATCAATGGTCATTAAGCCTAAAATTCGTGGATTTATCTGCACAAACGCACACCCAGCTGGTTGTGCAGAGCATGTTCAAGAACAAATTAACTATGTAAAACAACAAGGCGCATTAAAAAGTGCACCAAAAAATGTATTAGTTATTGGCGCATCAACAGGCTACGGCTTGGCATCGCGCATTACTGCTGCGTTTGGTGGTGGTGCTAAAACATTAGGTATTTTCTTTGAAAAAGAAGGTACAGATCGTAAAACAGGTTCTGCTGGTTGGTACAATACCGCTGCTTTTCAAGAAGCTGCAGACGAAGCGGGTCTTTGGTCTAAAAATATTAATGGCGATGCGTTTTCTAACGAAATCAAGCAAAAAGCAATCGACACTATTAAAGCAGATTTGGGTAAAGTAGATTGTATTATTTACAGCCTAGCGTCTCCTCGTCGTACTGATCCAAATACAGGCGAAGTGTTCTCATCTACACTTAAGCCAATAGGTAATGCAGTAACCACTAAAAATTTAAATACATCAAAGCGTGAAATTGATGAAATTACTGTTGAAGCTGCAAATCAAGACGATATCGACAACACTATTAAAGTAATGGGTGGTGAAGATTGGGAAATGTGGATTGACGCATTAAAAGAAGCGGATGTATTAGCCGATAACTTTAAAACTACAGCGTATACTTATATTGGTAAAGAGCTAACATGGCCAATATACGGACACGCTACTATTGGTAAAGCTAAAGAAGATTTAGACCGTGCAACGGCTGCTATTAAAGAATCGACAAAAGATTTAAATGGTGAGGCGTATGTTTCATCACTTAATGCAGTAGTGACACAAGCAAGTTCTGCTATTCCTATTATGCCGTTATATATTTCTGCTTTATTTAAAGTTATGAAAGCAGATGGCACGTATGAAGGCACCATTGAGCAAATTCACGCATTATTTAGTGAAAACCTATATGGTGAATCGCCTCGCTTTGACGACGGTGGGCATTTATTCCAAAACTATAAAGAGCTAGAAGACGATGTGCAAGCACGCGTTCAAGCTGTATGGGATAGTGTTGATACAAGCAGCATTGATGAGCTAACAGACTATGTTGGTTACCATAATGAGTTTTTACGCTTATTTGGTTTTGGTATAGACGGTGTTGACTACGATCAAGACATAGATTCAGTTAAGCCAATTGCTAATATGATTGACTAACAGAACTTAGGGCCTGTTTATCTTTCGAGTTTAAATTTGCAGCAGTCTGTTTGGTATTTAGGCAAGGCAGAGCCTATGTAGTGTGGTTATTCCCCATAAATGGGCGATAACGTAGCATTAATGCCAAACAGGCGCTGCCCAAAGGGTTCTGCCTAGGGGCTATTTACTCTTTGTTGCTCGGTTTTTACTTAGCCCACTAGGTTACAAACCTCACGCCGCGATTAAATAGCCCCTAGATTGAACAAATTTTAATCCTGAAAGGTCAACAGGCCCTAGTTATTAAAAGCCGCAATAGCGGCTTTTTTTGTATTATGCGATTTGTTTAATTTGCGATGAAATCAGGAACGATAATTGCTTAGGCTACCACTTTGGTCTACCTTGATTTTTATTTAAATCACTTAACAAAACTAAATAAGTGTTTCTGTCGTATAATTTTCATAAATACACTCGCATAGTCATCTAAAATGATGTTAAAATCTCGACAATATGTGATGAGTTTTACTACGTTGCTTGTTTGATATTTCTAGCAAGCTGCTCTTTTGTACCTTGATATAACTTGGAATAACTCAAATGGCGACGTGGTTGATACGATTTTTCAGTTTCTTTCCTTTAATGTAATGCAAGTGCGTATGATCAATATAAAAAAAGGTCTGGATTTACCCTTAGAGGGCGCGCCACAGCAAGTTATACATGACGGTTCTGCTGTCAAACGTGTAGCTGTGCTTGGCGAAGAGTTTATCGGTATGCGTCCAACCATGCATGTTCGTGTGGATGACCAAGTCAAAAAAGGCCAGGTACTTTTTGAAGATAAAAAGAACCCAGGCGTCCTATTTACTGCTCCAGCTTCTGGCACAGTAAAAGAAATAAATCGTGGTGCTAAACGTGTGCTGCAATCTGTTGTTATTGAAGTAGCAGGCAGTGAGCAAATCACCTTTGACTCTTTCAAAGCAGACGAGCTTGCGAGCTTAGAGCGTGAAAAAGCCAAAGAAGTACTTATCCAGTCTGGTCAATGGACAGCACTTCGTGTTCGCCCATTCAGTAAAGTAGCGGCTGTGGATGCAAATCCTAGTTCTATTTTCGTGACCGCAACTGACACAAACCCATTAGCTGCAGATCCTGCAGTGATAATTGCCGAAAATGCGCAAGCATTTGAAGCGGGTCTTGCTGTTATTTCGCGTTTGACCGATGGTAAAGTATTTGTGTGTAAAAAAGCAGGTAGCCAAGTTCCTAGCTCATCTATAGCTCAAGTAGAAGTACATGAGTTTGGTGGTGTGCATCCGGCTGGCCTCGTTGGCACTCATATCCATCATCTTGATGCAGTTTCTGTTAGCAAACAAGTTTGGCATATTGGTTACCAAGACGTTATTGCGTATGGTCACCTATTCCTTACTGGTGAAATTTACACAAATCGTGTTATTTCGCTTGCAGGTCCTCGCGTTAAAAACCCACGTTTAGTGAAAACACAATTAGGTGCTTCATTGGATGATTTAGTGGCTGGTGAGCTAGAAGACGGAGATAACCGCGTTATTTCTGGTTCTGTTCTATCAGGTTCTATTTCAAACGGTGTTCATGCATTCTTAGGTCGTTACCACGTTCAAGTATCTGTTTTACTTGAGGGTCGCGAAAAAGAATTGTTTGGCTGGATTGCACCAGGTAGTGATAAATTCTCTGTAACGCGTACATTCCTTTCTCACCTTGCGCCGAGTCGTTTATTCAAAATGACAACGTCAACAGGTGGTTCAAAACGTGCCATGGTACCAATTGGTAGCTACGAGCGCGTAATGCCGCTAGATATTTTGCCTACTCTATTATTACGTGACTTAATTGCACGCGATTTAGACAGTGCAATTTCATTGGGCGCGCTTGAACTTGATGAAGAAGATTTAGCGTTATGTACCTTCGTTTGTCCAGGCAAATACGAGTATGGTTCTATCCTACGCGATTGCTTAACTACGATCGAGAAGGAAGGCTAGAGAGATGGGTTTAAAAAAATATCTAGAAGATATCGAGCCGAATTTTGAAGCCGGTGGTAAATATGAGAAGTTTTATGCACTGTATGAAGCAGCTGCAACTATTTTTTATACACCAGGCTACGTAAATAAAGGCGCGACACACGTACGCGATAATATCGACCTAAAACGCATGATGATTTTAGTGTGGATGGCGACGTTCCCAGCTATGTTTTTTGGTATGTTCAATATCGGTCATCAGGCCGCAGGTGCTTTAGCACAAGGTTTTGAACTAGCAAACACGTGGCAAGTTGGTTTGTTCCAGTTATTCGGTGGTGAATTAACCGCTGATGCAGGCTGGGGCGCTAAGATGTTCTATGGAGCATGTTTCTTCCTACCTATCTACGCGGTAACATTTGCAGTAGGTGGTTTTTGGGAAGTAATATTTGCTTCTGTGCGTAAGCATGAAATTAACGAAGGTTTCTTCGTTACTTCAGTATTATTCGCACTTATTTTGCCTGCAACGATTCCTTTATGGCAAGTTGCGTTAGGTATTACGTTTGGTGTAGTAATCGCTAAAGAAATCTTTGGTGGTACTGGCCGTAACTTCTTAAACCCTGCTTTAGCCGGTCGTGCGTTCTTATTCTTCGCATACCCAGCTCAAATCTCGGGTGACACAGTATGGACAGCAGTAGATTCTTTCTCTGGTGCAACTATGCTAGGCCAAGCTTTCATTGGGCAACTAGACTTTGCAAACATGGAATTATGGTGGAATGCGTTTTACGGTTTCATTCAAGGTTCTGTAGGTGAAACATCTACACTTGCATTGTTAGTAGGTGGTTTGTTCTTAATTTACGTTCGTATCGCTTCTTGGCGCATCGTACTAGGTGTATTCCTAGGTATGGTAGCAACTGCATTTTTACTAAATGCTGTTGGCTCAGAAACTAACCCTGTATTTGCAATGCCTTGGTATTGGCATTTAGTACTAGGTGGCTTTGCGTTTGGTATGTTCTTTATGGCTACTGACCCTGTATCAGCTGCATTTACTGACAAAGGTAAATTGGCATATGGTCTATTAATTGGCTTTATGGTGGTTATGATACGTGTTGTGAATCCTGCTTTCCCAGAAGGTATGATGCTAGCAATCTTATTTGCTAACTTATTCGCTCCACTGTTCGATCACTTTGTAGTGCAGGCTAATATTAAGCGGAGGTTGGCACGTAATGTCTAGTAATAACGAATCAATCGGTAAAACGTTATCAGTTGTTGTAGCACTATGTTTAGTGTGTGCAATCATTGTATCGTTTGCTTCTGTACAGCTTCGTCCTTTACAGCAAGCTAATAAAAACAAAGATATTCAAAGCAATATCTTGGCTGCTGCGGGTATCGATAAAGTTGAAAATGTTTTAGAAACATTTGATGCAAAAATCGAAGCGCGCGTTGTAAACATGACTACAGGTGAGTTTGTAGATACAGACCCAACAATTTTTGATTTTGAAAAAAGCAAATATGATGCAGCGCTAAGTGTTTCTCTTCAAGAGAAAGGCGTTAAAGATATTGCTGGTATTCAACGTGTGACTAAAGAGTCGCCGGTGTATATCTCTAAAAAAGAAGATGGCTCAGTTGATGCAATTATTCTTCCTATCCAAGGCTACGGCTTATGGGGCTTAATGTACGGTTTTATCTCGCTTGAAAGCGACGCTGAAACAGTTAAGAGCATTATCTTTTACAAGCATAATGAAACCCCAGGTCTAGGTGGCGAAATCCAAAATCCACAGTGGACTGCTACATGGGAAGGTAAAGAACTTCCAATTCAAATTGTTAAAGGTACTGCGGGCAATGATGAGCATAAGATCGATGGTCTTTCAGGTGCTACATTAACGTCTAACGGTGTTGATCATGCAGTTGACTTTTGGACTGGCGAAAATGGCTTTGGCCCTTTCCTTGCGAAAGTACGTAAAGGAGCATTGAAATAATGGCTGATACTAAAGAAATGAAGGCGGTCCTATTTGGTCCGGTTTTAGCTAACAACCCAATCGCACTACAAGTACTTGGTATTTGTTCTGCGCTAGCGGTAACGTCTAGCTTAAAAAATGCGTTAATCATGTCAATCGCATTGACATTAGTAACTGCATTTTCGAGCTTCTTTATCTCGCTTATTCGTAACCAGATCCCATCATCTGTTCGTATCATCGTACAAATGACAATTATTGCATCGTTGGTAATCGTTGTTGACCAAGTATTACAGGCATTCTCTTACGCTACGGCAAAAGAGCTTTCTGTATTCGTTGGTCTAATTATTACTAACTGTATTGTAATGGGTCGTGCTGAAGCATATGCGATGAAGTCGCCACCAATTATGTCTTTCCTTGACGGTATTGGTAATGGCTTAGGTTACTCTGTAGTACTACTTACTGTTGGTTTCATTCGTGAGCTATTCGGTAAGGGTTCACTATTCGGTGTTGATATTATCCCATTAGTACAAGATGGCGGTTGGTATCAGCCTATGGGTCTATTGATCTTACCACCGAGTGCATTCTTCATCATTGGTTTATTCATATGGGTACTTCGTACTTATAAGAAAGACCAAGTAGAAGCTAAAGCGTAAGGGGCAAATAGTGGAACATTATATTAGTTTATTTGTAAAAGCCGTTTTTATTGAGAACTTAGCGTTGTCATTCTTCTTAGGCATGTGTACTTTTTTAGCAGTATCTAAAAAAGTAACTACATCAATTGGCCTAGGTATAGCGGTTATAGTTGTATTGGGTATTTCGGTACCTGTTAACAACTTGGTTTATCATGCGGTACTTGCACCAGGTTCACTTACTTGGTTAGGTTACCCAGATGCGGATCTTAGCTTTTTACGTTTCTTAACTTTCATTGGTGTTATTGCAGCACTTGTGCAAATTCTTGAAATGGCATTAGATAAGTTTTTCCCTGCACTATACAACGCGTTAGGTATCTTCTTACCACTTATCACAGTTAACTGTGCAATATTTGGTGCGGTATCATTCATGGTTGAGCGTAACTATAACTTCGGCGAGTCTGTTGTCTATGGTATTGGCGCTGGTGTTGGTTGGGCGCTTGCAATTACATTACTTGCAGGTATCCGTGAGAAACTGAAGTATTCAGACGTGCCAGATGGCTTACGTGGTTTAGGTATTACCTTCATCACTGTTGGTTTAATGGGACTTGGCTTTATGTCATTCTCTGGTATTTCACTGTAAAGGTAGCGAGGATAAATCATGGATTATCAGATTTTCTTAGGCGTTGGTGTTTTCATCGCTATCGTTGTACTACTAGTTTTAGTGATCATTGGTGCTAAATCTCAGTTAGTTGCGAGCGGCGACATCATCATCGGTATTAATGGCGATAAAGATAAAGCCATT
Source organism: Pseudoalteromonas sp. NZS71_1 (assembly GCF_015864305.1). Lineage (NCBI taxonomy): Bacteria > Pseudomonadati > Pseudomonadota > Gammaproteobacteria > Alteromonadales > Pseudoalteromonadaceae > Pseudoalteromonas > Pseudoalteromonas sp. NZS71_1. The sequence goes on from NZ_JADYXM010000003.1 coordinate 136,894, forward strand.
ACTACATCAGCAGGTAATAAGCTTTTAAGTGCATTATCTGAGTCAGGTATTTTCGTATCATCTGCATGTGGTGGCGGTGGCTCTTGTGGTCAGTGTCGTGTTCACATTAAAGAAGGTGGCGGCGATATCCTGCCAACTGAACTTGATCACATTTCTAAAGGTGAAGCCCGTGAAGGCTGTCGTTTAGCGTGTCAGGTAAATGTTAAAAACGACATGGAAATTGAACTTGAAGAGTCAATTTTCGGTGTTAAAAAATGGGATTGTGAAGTTATCTCTAACGATAACAAAGCAACGTTCATTAAAGAACTTAAACTGCAAATCCCTGGTGATGAGTCAGTGCCTTTCCGTGCGGGTGGTTACATCCAAATCGAAGCGCCACCTCATCATGTTAAATATGCAGATTTCGATGTTCCTGAAGAATATCGTGGCGATTGGAACCATTTTGGTTTCTTCGATCTGGAGTCAAAAGTAGACGAAGAAACAATTCGTGCATACTCAATGGCTAACTACCCAGAAGAAGAAGGCATCATTATGCTTAACGTGCGTATTGCTGCTCCGCCTCCAAGAAACCTAAGCTTGCCATGTGGTAAAATGTCTTCGTACATTTGGTCACTTACAAAAGGCGACAAGGTAACTATTTCAGGTCCATTTGGTGAGTTCTTTGCTAAAGACACAGATGCAGAAATGATCTTTGTTGGCGGTGGTGCTGGTATGGCGCCAATGCGTTCACATATCTTTGACCAACTTAAACGTTTGAACTCTAAACGTAAGATGAGCTTTTGGTATGGTGCACGTTCTGAACGTGAAATGTTCTACGTAGAAGATTTTGACGGCCTAGCCGCTGAAAATCCTAATTTCGTATGGCATACAGCACTTTCAGATCCACAACCTGAAGATAACTGGGAAGGCTATACTGGCTTTATCCATAACGTGTTATTTGAGAACTATCTTAAAGATCACGAAGCGCCGGAAGATTGTGAGTACTACATGTGTGGTCCTCCAATGATGAACGCGGCAGTTATTACTATGCTTAAAGATTTAGGTGTTGAAGACGAAAATATCTTACTAGATGACTTCGGTGGCTAACACTAATACCAAAACAGTTTAGTTTTGGTTAAAATACCAGCCTCGTAGCACTTGTGTTACGAGGCTTTTTTTATTCTTTAATTTTATCAATCTATTAAGTAGAGCTGTTATGAATCGAGTAAGTACTTCACAAGGCATAATGGCCTTTTTACTAATCACACTGACCTTATTACTGTCTGGGTGTAGTGAAAAACCAGAGTCGAGGGAAACCTTTTTAGAAGGTAAGACTATGGGCACCACTTATCATATTAAATATTACGATGAGCAGGGCCAGCTATCTGCCTCACAATTACAGCTGCAAATAGATGCTGTTTTAAAAGATGTGAATCAGTCTATGTCTACTTATATAGAAGACTCTGAAATAAATACATTTAACAGATTACCAGCAAATCAAGTTATGCCAATTAGCGAAGATTTTAGGGCAGTTATCAGTGAGTCCATCCGCTTAGGTGAGTCAACTAAAACACTCGATGTCACTATGGGGCCTTTAATTGATTTATGGGGCTTTGGTCCTGATAAAAAACCAACAAATCGCCCTAGTGATGAAGAGCTTGCGAGTATGGTCGAAAAAATAGGTATTGATAAACTTATTTTAAATAAGCAAGGCTTGGCTAAAACAGTTAATGGACTAGAGCTTTCTTTTTCGGCAACGGCTAAAGGCTATGGTATTGATAAAGTAGCGCAGTTATTAGAAAGCCACAGTATTACCAATTACATGGTTGAGATTGGTGGAGAGCTGCGTATAGCAGGTGAAAAGCCAAATAATCAGTATTGGAAAATTGCGATAGAGCAACCAGATGCTGCGCCAGGTGAGCGTAAAGTACATCGTGTTTTATCGCCAGGTACAAATGGTATTGCTACGTCGGGTGATTACCGTATTTTTTATAAAATGGATGGCGAGATCTATACTCATTTAATTGATCCCGTAACCGGCATGCCTATTAAGCACGACTTAGTGTCAGTAACAGTGCTTCATCCAAGCGCTATGACAGCAGATGGCTTAGCAACTGCACTTACTGTGATGGGTATGGAGAAAGCGCAAGCCTATGCTCAGCAGCACGATTTACCAGTGTACTTAATAGGTAAATCAAAAGATGGTTTAGTTACTTACTCAAGCCCTGCATTCAAACCTTATTTGTAGTATGGCGCTGGCTTGTTTATTTCCGTGTTATTTGGGTATATAATAGCAGTTGCTCAAAAATGTTTGAGTTTAATTAATTGCTGATCAATAGGGGCTAAGCAATGTCACTTTTTCTTCTTACTTTTGGCTTACTAATTTTGATAGTTTCGGCTATGGCCGTTGGTATGATCGTGCAAAAAAAATCTATGGCGAGTAGCTGTGGTGGTTTAGGCTCGGTCGGTATTGATAAAGCCTGTGATTGCGATGATCCATGTGATAAACGCAAAAACCGTTTAGCAAAAGAGCAAGCTTGGAAAGAAAATCAAATTATTTAAGCCCGTCTTAAATATTAAAAAGCGCTTTATAGCGCTTTTTTTGTGCCTGTAAAACTCATCAACTCCTTGGCTTCCAAAGCAATCCAATCTTAATGTATTAGACGAAAGTATATAGTTTAGTTTTTTTCACCTATTAGGTTTATTTTTCTCGTTTGTCAAATTGGAGCTAACACTCTAAAGTTTAATCATAGACACAGGGCAAGGCTCTCGTCATAAGCTTGAGGCAAGTTAGCCTCGCTTAAAAGAATCTTTATATTGTGTGTGAAGATGTTGTCAGTGTGAAAGGCAACTCAAGTTCGGTGGATTCACTTCCATAAAGAACGAGTTTGAGTTGTTTTTATTTCCTTGCAATTGCCACGTAGTGTAAACCAAGAATCTTTATATTGTGTGTGAAGATGTTGTCAGTGTGAAAGGCAACTCAAATCCGGTGGTGACTGAGTTTGAGTTGTTTTTATTTCCCTACAATGCCACGCAGTGTAAACAAAAAATCTTTATATTGTGTGTGAAGATGTTGTCAGTGTGAAAGGCAGCTCAAATCCGGTGGTGACTGTATTTGAGTTGTTTTTATTTCCCTACAATGCCACGCAGTGTAAACAAAAAATCTTTATATTGTGTGTGAAGATGTTGTCAGTGTGAAAGGCAGCTCAAATCCGGTGGTGACTGTATTTGAGTTGTTTTTATTTTCCTACAATGCCACGCAGTGTAAACAAAAAATCTTTATATTGTGTGTGAAGATGTTGTCAGTGTGAAAGGCAGCTCAAATCCGGTGGTGACTGTATTTGAGTTGTTTTTATTCCCTACAATTGCCACGTAATGTAAACCAAAAATCTTTATATTGTGTGTGAAGATGTTGTCAGTGTGAAAGGCGGCTCAAGTTCGGTGGTGACTGAATTTGGGCTGTTTTTATTTGTGCCACACAATTATTACCCCCTCCTAAAAAGCTATAATTCTATTAAATATTTCTATTTAAATCGTTTTTTATTTGTTCTAATTGATTGTTTATTATCATGTTATTTTTTATTAACAAAATAGCTTCGAAAGCTTAACTCAAATTAATTGATTTTTAGTTGAACAGAAAATTCTCTTTGTTATACTCACGTTCGAACTTTCAGTAAGTTTTGAAAGTTTGATTGATACGGATCAATTTTCACAAGGTAAATTTGTGCTAACCGGATTTGATCGTATTTAGCACCTGGTTTTAGGGCTTACAGCAGCGATGTTTTTTTGATTTTTCCATTGCAAACTGTATTACTCTAATTTTGTTATAGTCATTTTAGTAGGTTAATGTTTTTGAACATACTTTCTTTGCATCATACAAATACGGATCTTGCCTCTGGCGAGCCGCCGACGTGTGAGCGCTTGAATAAAGCAGGCAAGGGCGTGTGTGTAGCTATAACTTTATTAGTGTTTAATACTGTAATGTTGTTAAGTGGTGCATTAGAGGATGCCTTCAAGCTTGAAGCATTATTGAGTGATGGGTTTATTGTAGAGCCCCTGTTACTTACTATTGCTGGATTTTTAGCTCATCCAATCATTTCAAGTCAGTTACTTATTGGCCTTTGTTGGTTATTGTTCCATATTTTTCCAGCGCGTCGTGCTGGAATTATCCTCCGTAAAGCAGCCTTTGCTTTTAGCGAGGCTAAAGTTCTTCAGCCAGTGCAAGTTGCACACGGTTGTCGTGCTCCACCTAGCTTTACAGGTTGTCTGTAGGGCTGCATTTTGTTGCTGGTTTTAATTATTTGTTCTTGCTGTAAATAATTAAGGTTAGCTAAAACAAAGTAGCTCAGTGTTTTTTAAACACATTTCAGCCAACCACCACTCACCCAAGTTAACTTTTATTACGTTATATAAATGCGTTTAGAAAGCTGGGTTTGTTGCTAGGTCATTATTGGCATGAGCTTTAGGTTTTGAATAGCCCCCTTATTTTTTATAATTTAATTCCAGTTAACTTGGGTTTTTACCGAAAAATCGTTGCTTTGTTTTTTATTTAAAGCAGCAAATTAGAACTTTTAGGTTTGTAGGATACTCCCTTGTTAATTCGTAACCTTTGTAATATTGCTTTAGCTAGTACAGTGCTGGCGTTGTCAGGCTGTAAAGGCGGGATACTCGATCCAAAAGGGCAGATAGGCATAGATGAGAAAAATTTAATCATCATCGCAACCGTGCTTATGTTGCTTGTAGTCGTTCCCGTTATTGTGATGACTTTGTATTTCGCATGGAAATATAGAGACACGCAAACTCATGAAATTTACGCTCCAAAATGGGCTCATTCAAATAAAATTGAAGCCGCAGTTTGGGCTGTCCCTATTGTTATTGTGATTATTTTAGGTGTTATTACCTGGGTGTCTACCCAAGAGCTAGACCCTTACAAACCAATTGAAGGTAAAGGTAAGCATCTTACTGTTGAAGTGGTTTCATTAAACTGGAAGTGGCTATTTATTTATCCTGAGCAAGGTATTGCTACGGTTAATGAATTAGTGTTTCCGGCTAATGTACCTGTTGAATACAAAATCACTTCAGAGAGCACAATGAACTCGTTTTTCATTCCGCAATTGGGTAGTCAAATATACTCAATGGCCGGTATGGAAACCAAGCTTCACTTAATTGCTAATGAGCCAGGTACATTTAAAGGCTTTTCGGCAAATTACAGTGGTGCAGGCTTTACTGGTATGAAGTTTAATGCCATTGCTACACCTACTCAAGCTGGTTTTGATAAGTGGGTGAGTGATGTAAAAGCGAATTCAAGCGCTAATAATCTTACTCATGCAAATTATGTTGAGCTTGCAAAAGCAAGCGAAAATAACCCAGTTGCTTATTACGGTAAAGTTGATGATGGCTTATTTCATACCATCGTTATGAAATACATGCAGGCACATGGCGATATGAACAAAAAGCAACATGCAATGGGCGAACATGGGCAAATGAGTAAGAAGCATCAAGCAATGGATGAACACTCAATGCCATCATCTCACAGCCAGGGCGAGGAATAATAATGTCGTTATTAGGTAAACTAACAATAGACGCAATTCCGTTTCATGAGCCAATTCTTGTGTTCACGATGTCGGTTATTGCTATAGCTGGGCTTATTATTGCCGGGCTTATCACAAAGTATAAAAAATGGGGCGTGCTTTGGCGCGACTGGATCACGTCTGTTGATCATAAACGCTTAGGCGTAATGTATATTCTTTTAGCACTAATAATGCTGTTCCGTGGTTTTTCTGATGCCATTATGATGCGTGCTCAGTTAGCGCTTGCTACCAGTGGTGCGCCCGGTTATTTACCACCTGAACACTACGACCAAATATTTACTGCCCACGGCGTAATTATGATCATATTTATGGCTATGCCATTTATGATTGGTTTAATGAACATTGTTTTACCACTGCAAATTGGTGCTCGCGATGTTGCATTCCCATTTTTAAATAACTTAAGCTTTTGGTTTACAGCCAGCGGTGCCATTTTAATTAATATGTCGCTAGTGTTTGGTGAGTTTGCTAAAACAGGTTGGGTGGCCTATCCACCGCTTTCGGAGTTGACCTTTAGCCCTGGGGTGGGGGTAGATTATTATATTTGGGCCTTGCAAATATCCGGGCTCGGTACACTTCTAACAGCAGTAAACTTTTTAGCAACCGTGTTTAAAATGCGTGCACCAGGTATGACCCTAATGAAAATGCCAATTTTCACATGGACATGTACGTGGGCAAACATCTTAATTGCAGCATCATTCCCAATTTTAACTGCTGTACTTGCAATGCTAACGCTTGACCGTTATCTCGATTTCCACTTCTTTACCAATGAATTGGGCGGTAACGCCATGATGTACATCAACCTGTTTTGGGCATGGGGTCATCCTGAGGTATACATATTAGTATTACCAGCGTTTGGTATTTTCTCTGAAATTATTTCGACCTTTGCCGGTAAACGTTTATTTGGTTACAAATCGATGGTTTACGCCAGCGGTGCAATCTCAATTTTAGGCTTTATTGTTTGGTTACATCACTTCTTTACGATGGGGTCGAGTGCTAACGTTAACGCGTTCTTTGGGGTAATGACCATGGTTATTGCCGTACCAACTGGGGTTAAGTTGTTTAACTGGTTATTTACCATTTACCGAGGTCGCTTACGTATTAGCGTACCGGTACTTTGGACACTTGGCTTTATGGTTACCTTTACCGTAGGCGGTATGACCGGTGTATTACTTGCTATTCCTGGTGCCGATTACGTACTGCATAACAGCTTATTCTTAATTGCACATTTTCATAACACCATTATTGGTGGTGCTGTATTTGGCTACCTAGCTGGTTTTGTATTTTGGTTCCCTAAAGCAATGGGCTTTAAACTTAACGAAAAATGGGGCAAAGCATCATTCTGGTGTTGGATTATCGGTTTCTTCGTTGCATTTATGCCGTTGTACGTACTTGGTTTCTTAGGTATGACACGTCGTTTAAACCACACTAACAACCCAGATTGGAACATTTGGTTATACATTGCCGCAGGCGGTGCTGTAATTATTATGTTTGGTATTGTTAGCCAAGTAATTCAATTATATGTGAGCTTTAGAGACCGTGAAGCGCTTGACGATACAACAGGCGATCCATGGAACGGCCATACACTTGAGTGGGCTACAAGTTCACCTCCGCAAATTTATAACTTTGCAACAATTCCACACATCGATGATATTGATGCATGGACCGACATGAAAGAAAAAGGCCAAGCATACCAAGATAAAGCAAACTATAGCCCTATTCATATGCCTAAAAATACATCAGCTGGCGTGTTAATGGCAGCAAGCTTAACAGTATTCTGTTTTGCAATGATTTGGCATATTTGGTGGTTAGCTGTTGTTGGGCTAGTCGGCGCAATTGCCATCTTTATCAAACGTTGTTACACCAGCGATGTTGATTACTATATTCAACCTGATGAAATTGCACGCACTGAAGCTGCGTATAATTCAAGTGGCATTAAGGAGCTAAAAGCGTGAGTACACTTTCTGCAAATTTAGAATCAGTATCGCACGATGATCACGCCCACGTGCATGATCATCACGATACATCGGGTGACACCATATTCGGTTTTTGGTTATACCTAATGACCGATTGCCTATTGTTTGCCTCGTTTTTTGCCACTTACGCTGTGTTATTTATGAACACAGCCGGTGGTGTATCGGGTAAAGATATTTTTGAACTCGACTTTGTAGCAGTAGAAACTGCTGCACTACTTATTAGTAGTATTACCTTTGGCTTTGCCATGATTGCCGCTCAAGGGCAAAAAAAGGCACTAACACTTACTTGGTTATTTGTTACGTTTTGTTTAGGTGCTGTGTTTATTGGTATGGAAGTATACGAATTTCATCACCTAATTGTGCACGGTAATGGCCCACAACAAAGTGCCTTTTTAACATCGTTTTTCTCATTAGTTGGCTTACATGGATTACATGTAACGGCTGGACTAATTTGGATGACCATAATGATGATTGAAGTTGCTAAACGTGGTCTAGGCAAAGCAACCGTAACGCGTTTAAGCTGCTTAAGCCTATTTTGGCACTTCTTAGACATTGTTTGGATTTGTGTATTTACCGTTGTTTATTTGATGGGAGCAATGTAATGAGCCACAGCGAAACGCATGCGTTAAAACAAGCGCAAAGTGATCATCATGATGAATCTCATGGAAGTGTTAAAACTTACTTAATTGGCTTTGTGCTATCGGTAATTTTAACTGCTATACCGTTTTATATGGTTATGGAAGGTGACTTCTCAAAAGCAACAACGCTTTGGAGCATTGTTACTTTTGCAATCGTACAAATTTGGGTGCATTTAAAGTACTTTTTACACCTTAATTTTACCACCGAAAATGGCCGAGCAAGTACTTTCTCATTCCTATTCAGTGCTCTGATCATCGTAATGGTTGTTGGGTTATCTGTTTGGATCATTTATGAATCTAACGCAATGATGATGTACTAGGAGTTGAAGATGTTTCGTCGTTATTTATCAGTGACAAAGCCGGGTATTATTATGGGCAATTTGATTAGCGTAGCGGGTGGGTTTTTACTTGCCTCGCGCGGTGATATAGACCCATGGTTAATGATTGCCACATTAATTGGTTTGTCGCTAGTGGTTGCATCGGGCTGTGCTATCAACAATGTTATAGATAGAGACATAGATGTAGCCATGGCACGTACTCGTACGCGGGTAACAGTAACAGGCGAAATGTCTGCCTTTGCTGCACTTAGCCACGGTGTTTTATTGGGCGTTATTGGCTTTGGTTTACTTATCGCCTATACCACTCAAGCCGCGGTATTTTTTGCAGCCTTTGGCTACGTAATTTATGTAGGGGTTTATAGCCTCTACATGAAACGCAACTCAGTATATGGCACTTTTGTAGGCAGCCTTTCTGGCGCTGTACCGCCAGTAGTAGGGTACTGCGCCGTAACAGGGCAGTTCGATATGGGCGCATTAATACTGCTAGTTATGTTTAGCTTGTGGCAAATGCCGCACTCTTACGCCATCGCTATTTTTCGCTTTAAAGATTACCAAGCTGCAGGTATTCCTGTATTACCCGTGGCGCAAGGTATTGATAAAGCAAAGCGCCATATCGTACTTTACATCGCTGTATACGCATTAGTTGTGATGTTACTGCCAATTACTGGCTACACAGGTGCTGCTTTTATGGCTGTTGCTTGTATTACCAGCTTTTGGTGGTTGCTAATGGCGCTACGTGGTTATCGTCGTAATATTGATATGAGCAGTTGGGCACGTAAAGTGTTCGCATTTTCAATTATTAATATTACAGCGTTAAGCATTGCTATGGCTGTTGATTATCATAGTGTTGCTCCACAGCTATTAACGCTTACCTAATTTAAAATTTTTAACTATTCCAAAGTTAATCCAAAGGCTCGAAAGAGCCTTTTTTTATGCCTAAATATTAAAATAATTGAACATTCGTATACTCGCTCTTTTACTTTTTAAAATCATCAGCATTGTAATAAAGTGGTTTAAGCGTGCCGCAATTAATAAACTTATAGGTAAGCTCATTTTCAGCTGGGACACGTTTTGAGGTACGAAGCTTTTGCATACACGCATTAACTAAATCGACAAAAATAAGATGGTTATAGCTCGGCGCTTTTTGAATTTTATGAATATAAATACGCTCAGTGCCGCTTAGTGTAATCATGTCGTAGTCTTGCCATTGCGATGATTCACTTAAATCTTTTAGTTCTCTGGCATACAGCTGCTTACTCAAGACCAACTCTTTTTTTGAATAAATTAAACTACCACCTTGTTGATAATCACCCTCGTAAATATCGGCAATAATCGTAATTTCTTCACCACGCATTAAATGCTGAATATTAAACGCTTGTGGCTTTACGGTGATTAACTCGGCATTTCTAACAAAGCCTAAAAATGGAACATCGGGGTTTCCTATTTTATAAACAACTTGCACATCATTGGGTAAATTATAGGTGGGTAAATTCATTGCAATAATAGACGAGCCTTGATTAACCAAAGCTATAGGGTGCTCAGCATTGTAAGCGGGGTCTACCGGTGGAAGTTCTGCTTTTTCTTCTTCAGCTGCGGCAAAGCCACTTAAAGTGATTAGTAATAAAGTAAGTAGTAAGCGCATTATAATCTCAATTAATTTATGAGCTTAAATTGTAGTATAAAGTTTATATTACTTATATTTTTAAACTAAATTTAGACCTATATTATTGTTCAGATATGGAGTGCAACAATGTTCGTGCCTTTAAATGTAGATTTGCGTCCTCTGGGTTTGACGTATTAGTCAGCCAAATTACATTGCCTTCTTTATTTACAAACAATGTAGTAGGTGTGCCTCGTATACCTAATTGCTGTGCTATTGCATCGGCTTTTACGGCTGTTTTAAAAGTATAACCTCTATCGCTAAGCGCTTTAGCGGGAGTAGCATCGTCATCTTCTTTAAAGCTCACGGCAATAACTTTTAAGCCCATATCATCAATTTTTTGAAGTGCTGGCTGCAGCTTTTTACAGTACGGACACCACGTTGCCCAAAAGTGTAAAACGTAAGGTTGACCTAATAAATCTTGAGTATTGAGTGGCGACCCATCAGCCATTTGTAAATTTAATGTAGGTAACTTAGGGTATGTTTCTTGCGTGCTTTCTTCTTGCGAATAGCTTGTAAAGCTTATAAAAATTAGTGCGATGGCAATAAATAGTTGCTTCATAATATGTTCGTTCTTATTTTACATATTAAATAAGAACGAGAATTTAACATTTTTATTTCAAACTAAAAGCGAGCGGCTTGCTCAACAACAATAGCGTGGCGTTTAGCGAGCCGAAGATGGTCTTTATCATAGCCACCACCTATTACTGTGGCAACGGGTGTGTTGTGTTCAAGGCAGCGTTTTAGCACTAAATGGTCGCGCTTAACTATGCCATCCCAGCTGATATCTAATTTACCCAAGCCATCGCCTTGCCAAATATCAACGCCAGCATCGTAAAGTACCAAGCTTGGGTTTAGCTCTTTAAGTAAATAACTCAAGGTGTCGTCAACTAAGGCAAGGTATTCGTCGTCTTTCATATTATCGACTAAGCCAATATCTAAATCGCTAGCGGATTTTCTAAAAGGGAAGTTTTTTTCACAATGGATAGAACAAGTATAAGCGTATGCTTGATGCTCTAACATTGCGGCTGTGCCATCACCTTGGTGCACGTCTAAATCAAAAATAAGTACGTTAGTTACTTCACCCGATTCAATTAAAGTTTGCGTGGTAAAGGCTAAATCATTAACCATGCAGTAGCCTGAGCCAAAATCGGTATGCGCATGGTGTGTACCACCGGCTAAGTGGCACGCTATACCATGTTTAAGTGCTAAACGAGCTGTTTGCAAAGTACCTTGAGGAGCTGTAAAGGTACGTGCCATAAGCTCTTTTGACCAAGGTAGGCCAATGCGGCGCATTGCTTTTTCATCTAAGCGGTTATTCCACAAATCGTGTATGTAATTTTCGCAGTGTATTAGCTCAAGTGGCTCTGGCGTGCCTAATATTGGCTCAACCAGGTTATCGCCAATCAAACCAAGCTCTGCAACATGCTGATATAAATGTGCAAACTTACTCATTGCAAAACGATGCTTTGGATCGAAATTAAACGAGTAGTTAGGGTGATACACCAAAGGTAAATGTGGATTTAAAGTCATGTTTACACAAGTTGAAAAGTTTGCACCATGGTAATCAACTAATCCAAATGAGTCTATTCTTGCGTGTCGTGAATCAACATAGCGAGTTCGCGATGTAATAGTTCGTCATCAGCTAAGTTTAGCTCTATTAAACGCTTTAAATAAGTAATGCTGTCTATATCAATATGGTGGCATTTTAAACCAATATGATCCGCTTCTATATGGCACACCACAACCTCCATTTTTATTTCTATTTCGCTTTGAGGCAGCGAAAAACGCAGAACAGCTTGGCTATTTTGGTTGCCAATAAAAGCATCACATTTAGTGATTAATGCGCCATGCAAAGATACATCAAGTAATTTACATGGGTATTGGTGATCATTAAAAATCACTTGTGCATCGGTTGAAAATAAAACACGAGAAAACTGACGACGATTTTGCATAACCTAATTTAGCCTTACTATTTTTATAATAAATTAAGCATAGCGGGTAATTCTCTACATGCTAGCAGGATATGCTCCTGTAATGCTGGTGGCATAAAAAAGCCCCGCATAAATGCAGGGCTTAGTTTTACTGTAATAAATTAGCTACAGTAAATATTAACCAATTTTTTTGTACTTAATACGTTTAGGTTCAGTTGCTGCTGCACCTAGTGTCTTTTTAAGCCACTCTTCGTATTCAGTATAGTTACCATCAAAGAAGTTAATTTGACCTTCGTCGCGGTAATCTAAAATGTGCGTAGCAATACGGTCAAGGAACCAACGGTCATGCGAGATACACATTACACAACCAGGGAACTCTAAAATAGCGTTCTCTAGTGCGCGTAGTGTTTCAACGTCCAAGTCATTGGTTGGCTCATCGAGTAGTAACACATTGCCGCCAGCTTTTAATAACTTAGCAAGGTGTAAACGGTTACGCTCACCACCTGATAGGTCTTTAACAAACTTTTGCTGATCGTTACCTTTAAAGTTAAAGCGACTTACATACGCACGGCTTTGGAACTCAAAGTTACCAATTTTTAGCACGTCTTGACCGTCTGATATTTCTTGGAAAACAGTTTTGCTTTCGTCCATACCGTCGCGGAACTGATCAACAGTAGCAAGGTGTACGCTTTCGCCAACGGTAATGCTACCGCTGTCTTGCTTTTGCTCACCACTGATCATTTTAAACAGCGTTGATTTACCCGCGCCATTAGCACCAATAATGCCCACAATGGCACCTTTTGGCATACTAAAGCTTAAATCGTCAATTAAAACGCGATCGCCAAAACTCTTACTAAGATTAGTTACTTCAAGTACTTGGTCGCCTAAACGCGGGCCAGGTGGAATAAACATCTCGTTAGTTTCGTTACGTTTTTGGTAATCAGACTGCTGCATTTCAGTAAACTGAGCCATACGTGCTTTTGACTTAGCTTGACGACCTTTAGGATTTGAACGAACCCATTCAAGTTCTTGCGCAATTGATTTTTGACGTGCTTTTTCAGATTTTTGTTCTTGCTGTAAGCGCGCATCTTTTTGTTCAAGCCAAGAAGAGTAGTTACCTTCCCATGGAATACCTTCACCACGGTCAAGCTCTAATATCCAACCAGCTACATTATCAAGGAAGTAACGGTCATGCGTTACCGCCACAACAGTGCCTTCGTAATCGTGTAAGAAGCGCTCTAACCATGCAACCGACTCAGCATCCAAGTGGTTAGTTGGTTCATCGAGAATAAGCATGTCTGGTTTTTCAAGCAGTAATCGACATATAGCAACACGACGACGCTCACCACCTGAAAGGTGCTCAATTTTAGCATCCCATTCTGGCAGACGAAGTGCATCAGCAGCACGCTCTAAAACGTTATCAATGTTGTGACCATCGTGCGCCTGAATAACAGCTTCAAGCTCGCCTTGCTCTTTTGCAAGTGCGTCAAAGTCAGCGTCTTCCATGGCGTATTCGTTATACACTTCGTCAAGGCGTTTAAGTGCGTGTTTAACTTCGCCAACAGCTTCTTCAACAATTTCACGAACTGTTTTGCTTTCGTCTAAAACAGGCTCTTGCGGTAAATAACCAATTTTTGTACCAGGCTGAGGATGTGCATCACCTTCAAAATCTTGGTCAACACCGGCCATAATACGTAGTAACGTAGATTTACCAGAACCGTTTAAACCAAGCACACCAATTTTAGCGCCAGGAAAAAAGTGTAACGAAATATCTTTTAAGATAGTGCGCTTAGGTGGCACAACCTTAGATACTCGACTCATCGAGAATATAAATTTATCAGGTAAAACCATGGAGGAAAGCCTTCAAATAATAATAAAAATTTCAATGTTGTATTGTAGTGGCTGACAGGTGAAACAGTCAACGAATGGCGGGTTTTAAAGCACTAAAGCATGCTTGTAAGTAAAGTATAAAATCATGAATAAATTTCATTTAGACATCTATACATCTAGAGGTTGATATTTTTTACTTTCAGTTCATAATTAACTTTCGGTTTTTATGAGCAGGAGTAAAAATATGCCAATTACAGTAAAAGACGAGTTGCCGGCAATTGCACGTTTACGTCAAGAAAACGTATTTGTAATGCCAAAAACACGTGCAAAAACGCAAGAAATACGCCCAATGCGTTTGGCTATTTTAAACTTAATGCCTAATAAAGTAGAAACCGAAGTTCAGTTTATTCGTTTGCTTGCCAACTCGCCTTTGCAAGTAAATGTAGAACTACTGCGCCTCGATACTCACCGCAGTAGCAGTAATTCAGAAGAGCACCTTGATACCTTTTATCGTTATTTTTCTGAGGTTAAAGACAACAATTACGATGCATTAATTGTAACCGGTGCGCCACTTGCCCATTTAGAATACGACGATGTAGCGTATTGGGATGAGTTAAAGGTCATTATAGATTGGGCTGAGCAACACGTTACCTCTACGTTATTTTCGTGCTGGGCAGCACATGCAGCGTTATATCACCGTTACAATTTAAAGCGTGATTTAAAAGACGACAAACTGTGTGGTGTATTTACCCACCAATGTTACTTTGATCACGGCGCACTGACTCGCGGGTTCGACGACACCTTTTTAGTACCGCACTCACGTTATGGTCACATTGATATAAATAAAATAAACGCCTGCGATGAGCTAGTTGTACTGGCTGGTTCTGAGCGAGTAGGGGCTTACTTACTTAAAAATAAATCGGGTAGCCAAGTGTTTATAACCGGTCATCCTGAGTACGACGCCGACTCGCTAAAAGCAGAATACGACCGCGATTGTAAAAAAAGCCCTAATGCACCAAAACCCGAAAATTACTTTCCGGATGACGATGCAACCAAACAACCTTCAAAAACGTGGCAAAGCCATGCTTTTTTACTTTTTTCGAACTGGTTAAATTACTACGTGTACCAAACCACACCGTATGATATTAATTTAGTTAGCCAAGACGTGAGGACTAACAACTATGCCGAATAACGCTCCTACAAATAATAAGCAAGCCGAAATAAGCGCCGCATTAAAAGAACGCATTTTAATTTTAGATGGCGCTATGGGCACCATGATCCAAGATCATAAGCTAGAAGAAGAAGACTATCGCGGAGAGCGTTTTAAAGACTGGCATGTATTAATTAAAGGCAATAACGATTTATTAAGCCTAACCAAGCCTGATTTAATCACTGATATTCATCGTGGTTTTTTATCAGCGGGCGCCGATATTATCGAAACCAACACGTTTAACTCGACCACTATTTCGATGGAAGATTACGACATGGCAAGCCTAAGCCGTGAAATAAACCTAGAGTCGGCTAAATTAGCACGCGCCATTTGTGATGAATTTACGGCTAAAACGCCAGAAAAACCGCGTTATGTAGCCGGTGTTTTAGGGCCGACATCTAAAACGTGTTCAATTTCGCCAGACGTAAACGATCCGGGTTACCGAAATGTCACCTTTGAT
The DNA here is from genome assembly GCF_015864305.1 of Pseudoalteromonas sp. NZS71_1. Lineage (NCBI taxonomy): Bacteria > Pseudomonadati > Pseudomonadota > Gammaproteobacteria > Alteromonadales > Pseudoalteromonadaceae > Pseudoalteromonas > Pseudoalteromonas sp. NZS71_1. The sequence goes on from NZ_JADYXM010000003.1 coordinate 152,507, forward strand.
AAGCTGGTTACTGCGTATATTGAATCAACACTTGCATTAATGGAAGGCGGCGCCGATTTAATACTAATCGAAACTATATTCGATACCCTTAATGCAAAAGCCGCCTCGTTTGGTGTTGAAGAAGCCTTTGAGCAAGCAGGGCGTAAATTACCAGTTATGATTTCGGGTACTATTACCGACGCCTCTGGTCGTACGCTTTCGGGGCAAACAACCGAAGCATTTTATAATTCTATTCGCCATATTAAGCCTATTTCGATTGGTCTAAACTGTGCGCTTGGTCCTGATTTACTGCGCCAGTATGTAGAAGAGTTATCGCGCGTGTGCGAAACCTTTACATCGGTACATCCTAATGCGGGCTTACCAAATGAGTTTGGTGAATACGACTTAGAAGCGGGCGATATGGCAACCGAAATTATCGATTGGGGTAAATCGGGCTTTATTAATATAGTAGGCGGATGCTGTGGCACCACGCCTGCGCATATTCGCGCTTTTGCAAAAGGTTTAGCGGGCGTTAAACCACGCCAACTACCAGAGCTTGAAGTACGCATGCGTTTATCAGGCCTTGAAGCCTGTAACTTAAATTAAGGAGCCAGCATGACCCAACAAATAGCAGTATTTACTAATGTCGGCGAACGTACCAATGTAACGGGTTCTGCCATGTTTAAGCGTTTAATCATGGAAGAAGACTTTGAAGCCGCGCTAACAGTGGCACGCGAACAAGTAGAAAATGGCGCACAGGTTATTGATATAAACATGGACGAAGCCATGTTGGACTCAAAAGCCGCCATGGTTAAGTTTTTAAACTTAATAGCCTCAGAGCCTGATATTTCTCGCGTACCAATTATGGTCGACTCCTCAAAATGGGAAGTAATAGAAGCAGGCTTAAAGTGTATTCAAGGCAAGGCAATTGTTAACTCAATATCGCTAAAAGAGGGTGAAGAGCCGTTTATTCGCCAAGCTAAAATAATAAAACGCTTTGGTGCAGCCGCTGTTGTAATGGCGTTTGATACCGACGGGCAAGCCGACACGGCAGACCGTAAGTTCGCAATATGTGCGCGCAGTTATAAAATATTGGTAGAAGACATTGGCTTTGCGCCAGAAGATATTATATTCGACCCTAATATATTTGCCGTAGCCACCGGTATTGAAGAGCACGATAACTACGCCGTAGAATTTATTGAAGGCACTCGCCGTATTAAGCAAAATTTGCCGCACTGTAAAGTGTCGGGCGGTGTATCAAATGTATCGTTTTCGTTTAGGGGTAATAACCCCGTACGTGAAGCCATTCACTCGGTGTTTTTATATCACGCTATTCAAGCTGGTATGGACATGGGTATTGTAAATGCGGGGCAACTAGCCGTTTACGATGATATACCAGAAGAACTACGTAAAGCCGTTACAGACGTAATACTTAACACCGACTCAGGCGCAGGCGAGCGTTTAGTAGAGCTTGCACCAAAATACTCGGGTATGGCGCAAGCCGAGCGAGTAGAAGATTTAGAGTGGCGCACATGGCCTGTTGCAAAACGCCTTGAGCACGCGCTTGTTAAAGGTATTACTACCTTTATAGATGAAGATACCGAAGAATGCCGCGCCGCAGCAGCTAAACCTATTCACGTAATTGAAGGGCCGTTAATGGACGGCATGAACGTAGTAGGCGACTTATTTGGCGCAGGTAAAATGTTTTTACCACAAGTTGTTAAATCGGCGCGCGTAATGAAGCGAGCCGTAGCCTACCTAGACCCATACATTGAGCTTGAAAAAGAAGAAGGCTCAACTAACGGTAAAATAGTGATGGCGACCGTAAAAGGTGACGTACACGACATAGGTAAAAATATTGTGGGTGTTGTACTGCAATGTAATAACTATGAAGTAATCGATTTAGGTGTAATGGTACCGGCTGATAAAATATTACAAACCGCAATCGACGAAAAAGCCGATATTATTGGATTATCGGGCTTAATTACCCCATCGCTTGACGAAATGGTACACGTAGCAAAAGAAATGAAACGCCGTGGTTTTGAACTGCCGCTGTTAATTGGTGGTGCAACTACTTCTAAAGCGCATACCGCAGTAAAAATTGAGCCGCAATATGACAAAGGCGTTGTGTATGTAAGTAATGCAAGCCGTGCGGTAGGTGTAGTATCTAATTTATTATCAAAAGAGCATAAGCCTGGCTTTTTAGAAAAAACCCAAGCTGAATATGTAAAAGTACGCGAGCAACAAGCACGTAAAAAACCACGCTCTAAGCCTGTTACAATTCAGCGCGCACGCGATAACGCAGCAAAGCTTGATTGGGATAACTACACGCCACCAGTGCCTAAAAAGCTTGGCGTGATCGAGTTTAAAAACGTATCTATTGCCACTTTGCGTAAATACATAGATTGGACGCCATACTTTATGACGTGGTCAATTGCCGGTAAATACCCGCGCATAATGACCGATGAAGTCGTAGGTGAGCAGGCGCAAAGCTTATTTAAAGACGCTAACGATATGTTAGACGACCTTGAAAAAGCAGGCAGTTTGCAACCACTTGGCGTAATAGGTTTATTTCCTGCTAACCGCGTTGGGGACGACATAGAAATATACACCGACGAAACACGCAAAGAGCTGTTAACTACCTCGTGCCATTTACGTCAGCAAACCGAAAAAACCGACTTTGCTAACTACTGCCTAGCCGACTACATAGCACCCAAAGGCACACCAGACTATTTTGGCGCGTTTGCAGTAACGGGCGGTTTAGAAGAAGACGACTTAGCAAATGCGTTTGACGCACAGCAAGACGATTACAACAAAATAATGATTAAAGCGGTTGCCGACAGACTCGCCGAAGCGTTTGCCGAATACCTACACGAAAAAGTACGTAAAGAGTATTGGGGTTTTGCACCAGACGAAAACCTAGCAAACGATGAGCTAATACGCGAAAACTACCAAGGTATTCGCCCAGCGCCAGGTTACCCTGCGTGCCCAGAGCACACCGAGAAAAAGAAAATTTGGCAGTTGCTCGATACCGAAAAACGCATTGGTATGCAGCTAACTAGCTCGTACGCCATGTGGCCAGGTGCTGCTGTTTCAGGTTGGTACTTCTCACACCCTGAGGCTAAATACTACGCCGTAGCAGCAGTACAACGCGATCAAGTTGAAGACTACGCTAAACGAACCAATATGACGCTTGAAGAAGCTGAAAGATGGCTATCGCCTAACTTGGGGTATGATCCTGAGTAATAGAACAGGTCAGTTAAAATAAAAGCGAGCCTAATTAAGCTCGCTTTTGGTATAAAGTTATTTACCTAAACTTAAATTTGTTTTTTTACGTTGACGAGTTTTTAATTATAAGTAAACTCATTATATAAAAATTAAGTTTAGGTGTTTTACTATGGCAAGAATTAGAGTTCCCAAACCATTAAACGAGTTACTATCTATTACACCTTCTGATGAGTTTATTCCACTTTTAGGGCAGTTTGGTCCTACAAATTCAGAAGGGAAATATCTCCACTGGGATAAATTTATATGGCGTATACCTAAAGATATATCAGAACAAGCTGCTTGGGTAGCTACGAAGCTGTCAAGGAAAACTATATCAAAAAAAATATCATTAGTTGCAGAAAAAAATAAACAATTCACTTACTGTATTCCAGATTCACTTCATGCATTACTTCATCAGATCGATAAATTATCTGGTGGTGGGCATGCAATTGGTGATGGTTCATTTATTACTACAAAAGAAAAAGATAGGTACCTGGTTAAGAGCTTAATGATGGAAGAAGCAATAACATCTTCTCAACTCGAAGGCGCATCTACAACGAGGAAAATAGCGAAAGAAATGCTTGAAACAAAAAGGCAACCTATCGATAAATCTGAACAAATGATTTTCAATAATTACCTTTTGATGAAAAAAGCACTAGAGAGAAAAGATGAAGCTCTTTCTATAGAGCTAATACTAGAGCTTCATGCAATTGCTACATATAAAGCTATTGATAATGATGCGATTTCAGGAGCTTTAAGAGAAGACAATGATATAGCAGTTTCAAACCTCTACAATGAATTAGCGCATACACCTCCATGCTTCTCTTCCTTAAAGGAAAGGTTATTATCTTTATGTGATTTTGCAAATGAAAAGCATGATGGGGCTAATAGCGACACGTTTATACATCCATTAGTTAAAGCGATTATTTTACATTTCATGATCGGTTACATTCATCCTTTTGGGGATGGGAATGGAAGAACTGCCAGAGCTATTTTTTATTGGTATATGCTCAGTTCTGGTTATTGGTTATTTGAATATGTGTCAATTAGTAAGCTAATCCAAGAAAAGAGAAGTGATTATGATGCAGCATTTGTTTACACAGAAACAGACGAATTTGACTTAACTTACTTTATTTATCATCAAGTTGATGTTGTCATGAAAGCGGTTAATTCATTAAATACTCACATAGAATCTAAAAAAAGTGAATTTTATCAATTCATGGAATGGATCGAAAAAAGCCCTCTATCAAAGAACTTCAAGCGAGGTCAATTAGAGTTGCTCAAAGAAGCTGTAAAGCATCCAGGTAAAATATTTACTACTAAACAGGTTTCCATAGAATTTGATATTAATGAGAACACAGCAAGAACATATTTAAATGGATTAGTTGATGCAGATCTTTTAATTGCTACGAAAAGTAAAAAAAGCAAAGCTATTAGATATTTATCTCCTGCAGGGTTAAGAGAAAAACTAAAAATATAATTATTTTCGTTATATTAGAACCTTTAAATGAAGATCAGGTTCAACTTTGAAGGGCATAACCACATAGTATTGTGGTTATGCCTACTTTTCACATCTAGCACATTTGCTCTTGAGCAAAAATATCACGAGTTCGTTTTACCTGTTATTGCAGCCTTTGAAAGTGACGATAAAGCAGCTATTGCTTCGCTTGTTTATTACCCGCTAAAACGACGATACCCCATACCTGACATTAAAAATGAAGCTGAGTTTATCAACCGCTTTGATGAAGTATTTAATGATGAGCTAGTGGCAGTTATTGCCAGTTCAAACATTAACACCGATTGGGAGAAAGTAGGTTGGCGCGGCATTATGCTAAATAACGGCGTTATGTGGGTAGATACCGAAGGTAAAATTATTGCTGTAAATACACAAAATACTAAAGAGCAGGCACTTGCAAAAAGCTTAATCGAAGACGATAAACAATCCTTGCACGCAAGTATTAATACTTTTGAAAAACCAGTACTCAATTGGAAAACGGCTAACTATCATGTTCGTGTTGATGATTTAGGCGAGCATAATTTTCGGTATGCAGTGTGGGGTATTAATAAAAAGCCAAGTGACAAGCCTGATATGGTTTTACTAAATGGCGATATTACATTTGAGGGCAGCGGCGGGAATCATCACTATACGTTTAAAAATGGTCGTTATAGTTATGTGCTACAAGTAACCATTATTGGCTGCGATACATCACCACCAGGTTGGCTTGAAGTTTATAAAGACGATGAGCGATTGTTGTCTGAAGATGTTATAAGCACTCATTAATCGCTTTTTATTAGTAAGCATGCGGCTAAAATCTCTATAAAAGTAGCTTTAGCTGCAAGTTAAATGTTATTACTTTATTCTTCTATCCCTTTGTAAAACTTTGTTAATCGCCTCTTTATTTCCGGTTGGTACTCTATATAATGCCGTGTTAATGGAACGTTGCAGTTGTAGTGACGTGATTAAATAAAGAAATACAAAGGATTATGGAATTGATTAAACTATCTTGCCTTACGTTGCTCATGATGAGCGCGTATTCAGTGAATGCCAATACTCACGCTCAGCCTATAAAAAACACTCAAGAAAATACTTACGGTGATGCTGTTTTAATTAACGATCAAAAAATAAATTTTGATAAAGCTCATTTTGAAAGTTTATCTAAAAAACCTCTACTCGCGCCAATTATAAAAAATAATAGCCTTACTCAAGCTGCCTCAGACGAGGAAAGCATAGAGCTTAGCAGCGTATTTCGTGAATTTTCGTTAGGCAACTCAACAGGTCGAAAAGGCTTGTACGTGGCACCTTTGTCGGGTGTGGGTAGTAAGCACATTATATCCGCCCAAGAGAGCAATTTTAATATTATAGAATATGTGAAAGGTGCGTATGAAGTAACTGCTCGCTACGACTTTGATGACTATATTGAAGATACCACGCTAATTAAAGATACAGTGGCAGATACATACTACTTATATGTTTTAGAAAATAACGCAGTACATAAAGTTAATTTAGTCACTCAAGAGATAGAACTAAGTAAAGAGTTTTATTACCCAAGAGCAGCAGATAAGTTTGATATAAATAACGATGGGCAAGATGAGCTTTTTGTTTATCAAAGCAGTAAGCTTTTTGTTCTTAACTCGCTCGATTTATCTGAAATTGCGGTACTTGAAAACGTACCACAAAACTTTGTGACAGGCTCATTTACTGAGGTTAATGCAAAAGAAGTTTTATTTAGTGATGGTGCGGTATATAGATTCGAAAATTCAGAATTTGTACTGCACAAACAACTTAGTGTAAGTATTAATGGCGAGCATTTAATTGCTGTTGATATTAATAACGACGGCTTAGATGAAGTGATTAATGGGCAAAGTTGGTACAGCATAGAAATGCTAAGCCCAAGCACTGAAAGCATTTTATGGACAGCCCAAAGCGACTTAGATATTGATAAAGTAATAGTTGCAGACATCGATAATGATGGTACCGATGATTTAGTTTACGGCGATGGTCAGTGGGGAAGTTTATACGCGCTTTCACTCACAACAGGTGTTGAGTTTTGGAGTATTAATAATCCAGAGCATGGTGTGTCGGGCATTGTTGTAGATGACCTTAACGGTGATGGTAAGCAAAATATTGCTTGGGGCTCAGGTTATTCTTCGTCAGGTGAAGATGGTTTTTATATTCACAACACGGATGACAAAACTCAACAGTGGGCTAAAGGCATTAAGTACTACTCAAATAAAGCGTTAGCACTTGCTGATATTAATAACAACGGAAGCTTAGATATACTTTATTCCGAGCGTGACAGTAACGCTTTGCATATAGTAGATACACAAACTAATGAAAAAATACTTACAAATATAAGCGTTAATAACGATTGGGATAATAATAATTTAGTTACTACTGCTCAGCTGTTTGATGATGGTAAGAATTATATTATTGCTGGCAGCTCTGCTATATACGATGCGAATGTACAGGTGTTTTCACCTGAAACGGGTGAAGAGCTATTTCAAACATATCTTGGCGACGGAGACTACATTAGTACCTTAACAACGTTAGATATTAATAATGATGGCAAGCTAGAAATAATAGTAGGTAATGGTGCTGAGCATACAGGAAGTGAAGGTACCTTTTTTAAAGTATTAAATGGGCAAACTGGAGAGTTATTAAAAACATCGCCTCGCTTAGGATTTTATTGGGGCGGCATGAGTTCAATAGTAACTGGAAGCTTTCTTAATAACGAAAATATAGATGTGGTTGGTCTCGTTAGTGATTACCTCATTAGTTATGACTACTCTGAAAACACTATATCTAAAGTTGCTTTGGAGCAAAGCTTTAACGGTTTGGTTAACACTGTTATTAATGGAGAAGAAACTTTAGTTGCATCTACCTATAACGGCTCACTTTACAAAGTGGCATTAAATGGGCAGACAACATTAATTAGTGAAGTGTGCCAAAACACTTTAAATAATATTGTGTCTGTAAGAGCTGGATTTGTGCAGTATTCGTGTTCTGATCAGTTTGGTGAATATAACCTAGATAACAATGTGGTTTCATACACTGCTAAGCGTAAGAATAATGACAGTTGGTTAGCAACTTCTACGTATAATAATGTTGATTATACCTTGTTGGCAGGTCAGTCATTGGAGGTGTTTTCTAATCAAGTTGCTGAGCCTTTAGCTAAGCCTGAAGCTTTAAGCTACTCTGATCATGTTTTAAAAAGCATACAAATAGACTTACCTGTATCAGATGATATTGATTATGTAGTTTTAAATAAGAGACCAACTCTGGGTAGGGTCGAGTTTACCGACAGACAGGCGGGTCTATTAACTTATATACCATCGGGCGCTGTAGGCATTGACGAGCTTAGTTACTACACAGTAAAAGATCGTTCACGTTCAGCGTTATCAAGCTTAACGTTAGAGCTAAAAAATACAGCACCTACAGCAAATAATATGACACTGCAAACTCATTGGAATACACCGCTTAACTTTAATTTAGAAGGTATGGATGAAGACGCAGAGCCATTAATATTTCAAATTAAAAATTCGCCTGCTCATGGGCAAATTCAGTTAATGGACTCTGCTTTAGGTAGCGTGACCTTTTCACCAAGTGGTGACTCGGTTGAGCCAGTATCAGTTAGCTTTACAGTGAAAGATTCTTTAGTTGAATCAGAGCTTCATAATGTTGTTATTGAACTGACAAATACAGCTCCACAAGCTCAAAATGTAACATATAACACCTCTTATAAGAGTGAAGTGAATGGTCGCTTTTCAGCATTAGATAGCGACAACGATACACTTGAATTTGAAGTGGTAACAGAGCCAAATTCAGGAACTTTAACATTTGAGCCTGATACTGGATTGTTTAAACTAACTCCTACGAGCGAATCCGATCATGTAGTAACGTTTAGCTATGTAGCTAAAGATAAATTTGATAGTTCTGCAGTTCAAACTGTGACTATAAACGTTGAAGGTAAGCAAGCTGCTACGGTAGCGACTCCTTCATCTGATTCAGGCTCTAGCTCAGGTGGCAGTATTTATTACTTACTTACGCTGCTATCAGTGGTTTTATTTGGTAGACGCCGTTTTAATTAGTAGTTAAAAGCTTATTTACACTATCTAAAACCGCCAAATGGCGGTTTTTTATTTATTAATAATCTTTTTAAACTCAACGATTTATTGCTTACTTTTGTCATAGGTGTTCGTATAACCCTACACTTTGCTAATAACGATGTGGTTACTTAATACGATTTTTGCTTAAATATATTGTAAGTTTTAACTTGGATGTTTTTAGGCTTTTATTTAGGGCTGTTTATCTTTCGAGGTTTAACATGCACTGCCCCGAGGATTCTGCATAGGGGCAATTTACGCTTTGTTGTTTACAAACCTCCCGCCGCGATTAAATCTCCCCTAGATTGAGTGAACTTCAATCTAAAAAGGTCAGCAGGGCCTAGTTATAATACTAATAATCAGACGTTAATATTTTCAATGTGGTTTAAACGTTCTAATAATTAGTATTTTTATAAAATAGATCTAAGTGGTAGGCTAAAAGTAGCAAGTATAAAATAGTAAGTAATTAAAAATAGTTCTCGCGCAACAAGGAACCCTCCTGTAAAGCGCTTTGCCAAGGAGTTTAGTATGATCACGCTTACCATTAATGGTAATAAACATGAGTTTTCTGGCGATCCGTCAACGCCAGTATTATGGTATCTCCGAGACGAATTGAATTTAACTGGGCCTAAATTTGGCTGTGGTATGGCTCAGTGCGGTGCGTGTACGGTGCATATAGATGGGGTAGCTCAGCGCTCGTGTGTATTGCCTGTAGCGGCAGTAGCGGGTCTTTCAATTACAACAATTGAAGGGTTAAGCGAGCAGGGCGACCATCCAGTACAACAAGCATGGGTTGAGCATAAAGTACCGCAGTGTGGTTTTTGCCAGTGCGGCCAAATGATGCAAGCTGCAAGCTTATTAGCTGCAAATCCAAACCCAAGCGATGATGAAATAGTAAGTAATATGTCGGGCAATATTTGCCGTTGTGGTACATATCCGCGCATTCATAAAGCAATTAAATCAGCCGCTAAAACTATTGCGGGCGTGCAGTATTTTGACCCAAATGAGCAAGGGGAAGAAGTATGAGCCAAGATAATAAATATTTTGATTTAAACCGCCGTCAATTTTTAAAAACCAGTGCAATAGGTGCGTTGGTACTCGGTACTTATTTTGTAGGCAGTGCGCCAAGAGCGATTGCTGGTGTGTTAGAACAGCCATCTGAGCTGGCAAAGCGCGCAAACTTATTTATTGCACTGCGACCTGACGGCATGGTTGAAATAACCTGCCATCGCTCTGAAATGGGTCAGCAAATTCGCACCGCGATTGCACAAATAGTTGCCGATGAAATGGAAGCCGCATGGGATAAGGTTATTGTTATTCAGGGTAAGGGCGACCCTAAATACGGCGATCAAAATACCGATGGCTCGCGCAGTATTCGCTACAACATGCAGCGCCTGCGTGAAATGGGCGCAAGTGTACGTTACATGATGCAGCATGCTGCCGCTAAGTATTGGAACGTTGATCCACAAACCTGTACTGCTAATCAACACGTTGTTACACACAGCTCAGGTAAATCGCTTACTTATAAAGATTTAATCGACTTAGCGCTTACAATAACGCCACCAGAAGCTGACAAACTAACACTTAAAACACGCAAAGAATGGCGTTACATTAATACCGGCATGGCGCACATAGATTTAGCCGATTTAGTAACAGGTAAAGCTATATTTGCAGCCGATGTACGCGAACCACAAGCGCTGGTGGCTATAATTGAACGCCCGCCGGTAGTAGGCGGTGTTGTTAAGTCATTTGATGCCAGTGCTACAAAAGCGATAAACGGCGTTATAGATGTTATTGAAATACCTGCACCAAAAGGCGCACCGCAGTTTCAGCCAAAAGGCGGCATTGCGATTATAGCTAAAAACACATGGGCTGCATGGCAAGGGCGTAAAGCATTAAAAGTCGTGTGGGATGATGGCAAAAATGGCGATTACAATTCAGAAGAATTTAAAAAGTCATTACTAAAAACAGTACAAACTCCACAGGCAAACATACGTGATAAAGGCGATGCCATGGGCGTGTTGGCTAAATCGAGCAATAAATTGGTAGCTGATTATTACGCACCGCACCTTGCTCAAGCACCAATGGAGCCGCCTTGTGCAACAGCTATGTACAACAAAGACAGTGTTGATATATGGGCTGCTACGCAAAATCCACAAGCCGATATGAAAACAGTGGCTGCAATGCTTGGCATGGATGAGAGCAAAATTAATGTTCACGTTACCATGTTAGGAGGCGGTTTTGGGCGTAAGTCAAAACCTGACTTTTCAGCAGAAGCAGCTTACCTTTCAATGAAAGTAGGCAAGCCTATTCGTGTGCAATGGACGCGTGAAGACGACATACAACATGGTTTTTACCATGCAGTTTCGGCTCAGCACATTGAAGCATCGCTAGATAAAAATGGCGCTATAGAATCTTATTTACACCGCACCGCGTTTTCACCGATCACCTCTACCTTTTCAGAAGGGGCGACTACGCCAGGAAGCTTTGAACTGCGCTTAGGATTTACCGATAATCCTATTAACACACCTAATATGAAGTTAGAAAACGGTGATGCGCAAGCCAAAGCACGAATTGGTTGGATGCGTTCTGTATCAAATATTTTTCATGCCTTTGCTATTCAGTCATTTATTGGCGAAGCAGCGCACAAAGCCGGTCGCGACCAAAAAGACTATTTACTAGACACGATAGGTCCGAGTCGCATTGTTGATGTAACCGAGCAAAATGCCACATACGATAATTACGGTGGCGATAAAGCGGTTTATCCTCTAGATATTGGCAGACTGCGCCATGTTATTGAAAAAGTAGCTGACATGAGTAAATGGGGGCGAGAGCTTCCTAAAGGTCGAGGTTTAGGCATAGCAGCACATAGAAGCTTTTTAACTTATGTAGCTACGGTAGTTGAGGTAGAAGTGTCGGATGCTGGCGATTTAAAAGTGATTAAATCGTGGGTTGCCATTGACGCGGGTACTGTTGTAAACACCGACACCGTGAAAAACCAAACCCAAGGTGGCTCTATTTATGGGATTACAACTGCAATCAGCGATGGTATTACCTTTGATAAAGGGCGCGTACAGCAAAGTAATTTTCATGATTATCGCGTACCGCGTATGAGCGACGCACCTCTTGAGATTGAAGTTGAAATTGTACAAAGTGATGCACCACCAGCAGGAGTAGGCGAGCCGTCTACACCAGTTTATGCGCCAGCATTATGTAATGCTATTTTTGCAGCGTGCGGAAAGCGTATTAGGCAGTTACCGATTGGTAACCAATTAAAAGCGTAGCTAAATAACCTACAGCTTAAACAAAAAAAACCGCCAAATGGCGGTTTTTTTAAAAGCGGTTAACGCGGTTTAACGACCTTTTTCAAACTCATCAACTTCACGCTCTGCTTCTTCTTTAGATTTACCGTATTGCTGCTGGATTTTACCAACTAGCTCTGTACGGCTACCTTCAATTTTATCTAAATCGTCGTTGGTAAGATCGCCCCATTTTTGTTGAGCCTTACCTTTAAGTTCTTTCCAATTACCTTCGATACGATCGCTGTTCATAAGTTTATCCTTACTTTAGGTTAGTGAATTAACTGTCAGTTATAAAGTAGCAAGCCTTGTACCAATGAATAATAATGATTTTATTATTTTTATTATCAGTTGGTTATATTTTTATGTTGAGCGATTTTGTTTTTAATATTGCGCTTTTTATTAAAAAATATACATAGCAGCCTGTAATTATTGCTGACATAAATTAGGCCGCTTTGATGTAACTCATTCTTAAATTTTTGTTTTAAGCTAATATGCAGGTATTAAACAAAGTAGTTAACCTGAGTGAGTTATGAATACAAAAACGTGTGAATACGGAGTGGATGACTGCTCATACAAAATGGCAGGTGAGTTAGCAGGTATTACACAATTGGTGAATGCGTTTTACGACAATATGGACGCTTTAAAAGAGGCTGAACATATAAGGAGTATGCATTCAAAAGACTTATTGGCATCGCGTAAAAAACTTGCTTACTTTTTGTCGGGCTGGTTAGGTGGTCCTAAATTATACGCTGAACATTTTGGCAGTATTAACATTCCTCAAGCGCACAAACATTTACATGTAGGAATTGAGCAAAGTGATGCATGGCTTTTATGCATGCAAAAAGCGGTTGATGGGCAACCTTACGAAGCACCATTTAAAATTTACTTAATGCAGCAATTACGAGTGCCTGCAGATCGAATTAGAATGGTGTCGGGTAGTTAATAGCAATTATTAATAAACATCTACCGCGGTGTCGCTGCGGTTTTTTGTTACAATGCCTGCAAAGCAATTTAGGGTAAATAGCTGTGCTGCCGGTTCAAGACATATATCAACAACTCGTTACTACATTACAAAGTAATCCTATTACGTTATTACAAGCGCCGCCTGGTGCGGGTAAATCTACGTGGTTGCCGCTGCAACTAATGCGCGATGGGTATTTTAAACGTATTGTAATGCTAGAGCCTCGCCGTTTAGCTGCTCGTAATATTGCCAGCTACCTAGCAAAGTGCCAAAACGAAAGTGTTGGGCAAAGTGTGGGCTTGCGGATTAGGGGTGAGAGTAAAGTAAGTGCTAATACGCGCCTCGAAATAGTCACCGAAGGCATGCTAACGCGCATGCTGCAAAACGACCCCGAATTAAGCGATATTGATTTACTGATATTTGATGAATTTCATGAGCGTTCAATTGCAGCCGATACCTCACTTGCCTTTGCGCTCGAGACCCAAAGTGCGCTGCGTGAAGATTTAACCATTATGCTTATGTCGGCAACTCTTGATACTGAGCGTTATACAGCGTTTTTTGACTGCCCTGTAATTCAATCAAGCGGTCGCAGCTACCCAATAGACGAAATATACATACCCATAAAAGATGAAAGCCGTTGGCTTGATGCAATTCCTACCATAATAAAACAAGCACTTAATGAGCAAACAGGTAGCGCATTGGTATTTTTACCTGGGCAATTTGAAATACTACGCGTGCAACAAGCACTTAGCGATTTACCCAGTAACTGCATAGTAGCAACGCTATTTGGCGAGCAAGATAAAGCCAATCAGCAAGCTGCTATTGCTCCTGCACCAAACGGCATGCGCAAAGTAGTGCTTACTACAAATGTAGCCGAAACCAGTTTAACTATTGAAGGCATACGCATTGTAATTGACAGCGGCAAGCGCCGTGCAGCGACCTTTAATTTAAAAACAGGGGTTACTGAGCTCACAACACAAAGTATATCGCGCTCCTCTGCTGTGCAGCGAGCAGGACGTGCAGGGCGAATAGAGCCGGGCATTGTTTATCGAATTGGCTCAAAGCAAACCTTTGAGCGACGTAATAGCCACGACAATCCCGAAATACTCACATCAGACATAAGCCAACTTATGCTTGAGGCAAAGCAGTGGGGAGCCAGTATTGATGAGCTAACCCTACTTGATAAGCCTACTGAGCAACAATGCGAGCAAGCAAGTAACCTGCTCAACATGCTAGAAGCTATTGATAGCAAGGGTAAGCTCACACCGCTTGGCAGTAAAATGTTAGGTTTTGGTGCTGATATTCGTTTGGCGCATATGCTACTAAAAGCACAAATACTTGATGACCAACTCCCTGGTATTTTTAGGCTCGCTATTTATTTAGTGGCATTACTTGAGAGCCGAGTAAACAGTGCAAACGAGTTGAGTTTAGCGTTGCATAGCCAACAGCAACGTCCGCATCCGGTATTTAAACAGCAGTTAAAATATTGGCAAAGCCGCTTAAAAGTAAAAGACGAAAACAGCGAATTAAATACGCATTATATTAGTTTGCTAGTGGCATTGGCGTACCCAGATCGCATCGCTAAAAAACGCGGTAATGGTTACCTACTTGCCAATGGTGCAGGTGCTGAGTTAAATGCCGATTACTGGCACAACGACGATTACTTAGCTATAGCAACCATGGGCGGGCACAAAGGAGGGCGTATATTTGCAGCCACCGCGCTTAACCCATTTGAGTTACAAGAATTTTTACCGCATTTATTTAGTGAACTTACTCGCTGTGAGTTTGACGAAAAATCAGCACGTTTTATTCATCAAGATGAAGTAAAGCTCGGGGCTATAACGCTCAGCAGCCAGCCTAGTAAACAAAAACTAGATAAGAGCGAGCGCGCTAAAGCGTGGCTAAACTTATTTGCTAAACACGGTTTTGCATTATTTAACGAGCAACCTGATGCGCAGCAATTGCTGATACGTATGAGTCTAGCAAGTAAGTTATTACCCGATAAATTTCCACAAATAAATGAGCAACAACTCATTCAAAATGCAGCGCAGTGGCTAGGTGTGTTTTTAGAAGATATTAAAACGCTCACGCAGCTTAAAAAGTTTAACTACTTTGAAGCATTACAAAACTGTTTTGATTGGCAACAACAAACCGCGTTAAAAGCACTGTTACCACTGCGCTTAACGGTGCCAAGTGGCTCAAATATAAAAATAGAATACCAGCTTGATGGCCCCGCAAAGCTAAGCGTGCGTATGCAAGAAGTTTACGGCTTGACCAGTACGCCTATGCTTGCCAACGGTAAACTGCCACTGCTTATGGAGTTGTTATCGCCAGGTAAACGCTCACTGCAACTTACTCAAGATTTAGCGCACTTTTGGGCTAGCAGTTACCGCGATGTGCAAAAGGAAATGAAAGGTCGTTACCCTAAGCATTTTTGGCCAGACGACCCTGCCAACAGCGTTGCAACCAACAGAGTAAAGAGCAAAATGTAGGTGTTAGTACTTAAAACTATTTGTTTTATTGTTGAACATATTAATATAGTGTTCCTATAAATGAATCAATATTTTTAACTACAGGGAATAAGTGATGAAGCTACTTTTAACGTTAGGTTTGGCTCTAGTAACTGCTTTTTCGGCTTATGCTGAAAAGCCACTCGACTTAAATGCGTTTGCGCAGCAGTACTATAAAACAATGACCGCCACACAAGCACCTAACGCAGGTGCTAAAGAGCTTGAGGCTTACCTTGCATTGTTAACCGATGATATTGGCAATCAGCATATTCCGTATCAACCGGATGACTCACGTACTCCAGATGGTAAAAAGCAGATGCGCAAAGGTATGAGTTTTTACTTAGGTGCGCACACATTGTTTGAAAGCACACTGCTTAATACATTTGTGTTTAACGATACAGGCTTTGCTATTCGTTATAAAAACTATGTAAAAGGTATTCATCCGCAAAATAAGCAGCCAATAGAGTACACCTCCACAATGATGGAAGTGATTGAAATTGAAAACGGCAAAGTGGCGATGATCCGCAAGTATCACGAATAAACGAATAAACGAATAACTAATAAAACAAATAAGGATATATATGAAACATTTACTTATCGCATTATCAATATTAATGCTTAGTGCATGCGTTAGCACAAAAAATGATTTTAGATTTGATGGCTCCACACCAGAGACAACTCAAGTTGGAGTTAATAAAGTTTTAAAAGCATTAAAGCCTCAAGATTCAATGCGTTTTTTAGGCGCCTTAATCGCAATTCAATTTTCTGACGTGCAAAGTTTAGACGATATTATGGGCGACCCGACCATGATGGGGGAAATGAATTACTTTATTATTGGCAAAAAAATAGATGGTTTAAATTATTACGAAGTACTGGAGCTTGCGAGTTCGTCTCCATCAAAAGTTGAATTTTCTGTAGTGGAATAATTTCAGCTTTTTGTACTACTTTAAATATGTAATACCAATCCGCAATAATACTTAATCATTTTGCGGGGCTAAACGTGTCGCTACCTGCGTTAAAAAATTCTCATTTAGAACAACTAAATAGCGAATTTTTTGCCTAGCTATCAACACGTTTTTCCGCCCTCAAAATAGACCACTTAATTAAGCGAATTGGTATAATTTTATGTCTATATTAAATATATTATTGAAAAGGCTAAAATTTTAACGCTATAAAATTTAATAGTAAGCTTTGTTTATTCCTGCTCATGAATTTATACTACGCTTTAGTAAGAAGCTAATTATTTATTATTTAGGTACAGGGAGTCTAAAATATAAAAATGTAAGCTACTTTGACTTAATTTTACACGATTAGATAGAGACTATGACATTAAGATTTTTTGTAATAATAGGTACTTTGATTTTAATGTGCTTTGTAACAAGTTTATTAGTTGGGTACCGCTATTTCTTTAGCCTGCCGACCATAAACACTAGTATTGAAGATTATCAAAATCGTGAATTATTAAGTCTTAAAATTGCGCTTGATAGAGAGTTTATATTTTTAGAAACACTCAATTATGACTACGCCGTATGGGATGATACCTATAATTACATGGCTGATTTTGACGTAGAATATGTAGATTCAAACTTTGTGGGTGACACCTTCTACTCTCTCAAAATTGATGGTGTGTTTATTTACGATATAAACTTTAATATGGTTTACGGGCAAGCGTATGATTATATTAAACATACTGAGTTTGATGCGCCTGATTTAGATTTACAGGTTAATAAATTAAACCGCGCAATTATTCCTAATTCAAAAGCCTCTGAAGACGACAACAGTTTAAGCCATTCTGGTTTTTTGCAAACAGCGGACGGCCCTGTCATGTTTGCATCGCATGTAATAAAGCGAACAGATAAAACAGGTGAGCCTGTTGGTAGTATTGTTTTTATAAAAAAAGTAAGACCGTCGTTGATCAAGTCCCTAGCTGAGATTGCACAAGTGGAGCTTAGCTACTCACAAATAGAACAGGCTAGTTCTTTAAACGATATTGCGACGCTTAAAGGGAGCCTCCAAGGAGAGGACATTGCCACTCAAAGGAAAAGGGTGATTCTAGATATAAACGATAATCCACTTATTGCTTTGAACATTAAGCACCACCATCAAACACTGCCAGTTTTATTTGATCACTATTTAAAACTTATTTTGTTAATGTTTTTTGTAATGTCACTTTTGAGTTTCTATATTGTAAATCGTTACTTTATTGAACCACTTATTAACGGTGCGTCCGCTATCAATTCAATGTTGGTTAAAAACGATTTACAGCCTCTGAGATTCAGTAATAAATTTTTAGAAATGCGCGTTTTAATTAGCGGGTTTAATGCATTAATTAAACAAGTTAAAGATCAAAATTTTAAGCTTGAAAAAATAAGTAAAATTGATGGGTTAACCCAAATTTACAACAGGCGTGCCTTTGACGAAATTATTGCGGCGCAATGGGAACAGGCTCAACAGCAAAAAAATGCCTTTGGAATAATATTACTTGATGTAGACCATTTCAAAAATTATAACGATTTTTATGGTCACCAAGGCGGAGACAACGTTTTACAAGCTCTTACCCAAAAACTAAAGCAAGTAGCTAAGCAAAACACAGGTACAGTGGCGCGCTATGGCGGCGAAGAGTTCATATTATTCTTTAAACAGCTTTCTTATGAAGAGTTTGTAGATATATCTCAGCAATTGCTTTTGGCGGTTAGGGAATTAAATCTACCTCATGAAGCGTCGCCTGTACGTGAATATTTAACAATTAGTGCTGGGTGTGTATTTGCTACAAAAGAAACCTTAAGTAGTAATAATGTGTCTATGCAATCACTAATTAAAGAAGCTGACATAATGCTTTACGAAGCGAAAAACTCAGGTAGAGATAAAACATCAATCAAATCTATATAATTCAAGTGAATTATTAAAGATGCATCAGCTGTTTTTTATTATAAAACGCTTAAACCTCTTTCCCGCTATGGCTCTGTGCTAGGTCGTCAAGTTCGGCGCAAGTGTAATCAAAACCACTTTCGTCGTATTCGTATGTCACTTTTACACTATCGCCGCCATTAAAAAGTCGTGTTTTTACATCGTTAACCGGCCAGTCTTTCAGCTCGTGTAAAAACCGGTTAGCAACTTGTGAAGATTCAAAACAATAGCGAATTTCTGTTTTCATAAATAATAAAGCTCTGGCTGTTTACCCCTGCAGCTAGTGCATTATTAATGGGGCGTTCATGATTCGGTTACAAAAAATAAAGAGTTAAATTGTAAATTTTGTGTTTCAATAAATGCATCAAACTCGGTACACACTAACGTACTTTAATTAACAAATGATGACGACTTTACATGCATTATAAATTTGCTCTGATCGCAAGCACTGTTTTTATACTAAGCGCTTGCGGTGGTTCAGGCTCAGATGATACGCCAACCGTTAACGGAAATAAAATCCCCATTTTGTCAGTCGCTGATATTCCTAGTGAATTAAGTAAGGGCCAAACAATTGAGCTAACAGCAACAGCCAGTGATAAAGACGGCACTATTACATCGGTTGTATGGCAACAAACGCAAGGGCCTGAACTAATTAGCGGGCCTTTAGAGGCAGTAACCACCTCAGTAACACTGCTAAATGCACAAAGTTATAAGCCTGTTAATTACGCTTTTTCGGTCACAGCAACCGACAATGAAGGAGCAAGCAGTGTAAAAACGCTGAGCTTTATAGCGCGCAATAATATGGATGAGATTAGCGCCGCACGGTTACTACACCAAGCAACAATGGGGCCTAAGTTTAGTGAAATACAAAACGCACAAGGTTTAAGCGAGCAGCAATGGCTTGATAAACAAATAGCGCTACCTATTAATTATCACCGTGATTATTTAGTAAAGCTAAATGACGATGACGACTTTAAATACATAAGCCGCATAGATGCATGGTGGAAAGCAGTAATGCAAAGTGACGATCAACTTCGTCAACGTGTTGCATTTGCGTTAAGTGAAATATTAGTAGTGTCGGATGAAAACAGTGCCTTAAGAGGCCAACCTGAGGGCATGATCACTTATTACGATTTGCTACTCAAACATGCCTTTGGTAATTATCGTGACTTACTCGAAGATGTGACGCTTTCGCCTATTATGGGGACTTACTTAAGCCATTTGGGTAACGAAAAAGCAGACGATACACTTAATATTCGCCCAGACGAAAATTACGCACGTGAAGTAATGCAGTTATTTACTATTGGCCTTGAAGAGCTAAACCTGGATGGCAGCGCCAAGCTTGATGCACAAGGTAATACCATTGCCACTTACGGACAGTCAGAAATAGAGGGTTTTGCACGCGTATTTACAGGTTGGACGTTTGCCGATAGTGAAACATTTAAGCGCAAAAGTCGTGATTATATTAAGCCAATGGAAGCATTTGACGAGTACCATTCTAGTAAACAAAAAACCTTACTAAATGGCGAGGTTATACCACAAGGTTATGCAGCAGAAGAGTCATTGCAAATAGCGCTCGATAATTTATTTAATCATCAAAATGTTGCGCCATTTATTACTAAGCAACTTATTCAGCGATTAATTACGTCAAACCCAACACCCCAATACGTTGAGCGAGTAGCTAATGTATTTATTGATAACGGTGCTGGTGTACGCGGCGATTTAGCGGCTGTAGTAAAGGCTATTTACTTAGATGATGAAGCTCGGCATTTTGGCTCAGTGCTTAATTACCAAGGTAAAATTAAAGAGCCTATTTTAAAAACTGTACAGTTTTGGCGAAATCTCGATGCTAAATCGCCAGCGGGTTATTATAAAACATGGAATTTAATAAATAACTACGGGCAAGGGCCCATGCAGTCGGCTTCGGTATTTAACTTTTTTAGGCCTGATTATCAAACCGCAGCTTTACGAAATGAAGGTATTGTTGCGCCAGAATTACAAATAGCAAACGATGCAACACTGATTGGCACCATGAACGCGCTTTACGCAAGTTTAGTGTGGAGTACCGCAGAAGCGCACAGTGATTTAAATTCAAATAGTATTTATATTTATGTTCAAGACGACATGAATGTTTTAGAGAAAAACGGTGTTAGCGCGCTATTAGCTCAGTACAACACGTTATATTTTGCAGGCGCAATGAGCAGTGACACACGCCAAGCATTACTTGATTTAGATGCCTACTTTAATGAAGAGCAATACCGTGAACGGGTTTCGTATTTATTATATATGATTGCTATTTCACCTGAATTTAACGTGCAGTATTAGGAGCGCATAATGAGCATTAATAGAAGAGAGTTTTTGTCGTTATGTGTAAAAGGTAGTGTATCGGCTGCCGCGTTAACGAGCCTGCAATTACAAGCATTAACTGGAGCGACTAATGCAGTTGAGCTAGGAGATTACAAAGCATTAGTGTGTGTGTATTTATACGGAGGGAATGATTCGTTAAATATGCTAGTTCCGCTTGAAGGCGAGCAACGTAGTGTTTACGAGCAAAGTAGGCAGAACCTGGCGGTAGAGAGCCCACTTGAGTTAAGTATTAAAAGCCAGTTTGCCGGTGGAGTCGGTATTCATCCCTCACTTGAACCTATACAAAATGTGTTTGAATCTCAAAATTTAGCATTTGTAGGCGGGGTAGGTACTTTACTCGCTCCCACAACATTGAATGACTATAAAAATAAAGCAATAGGTTTGCCTAAGCATTTGTTTTCGCATAACGATCAGCAAGCTGCGTGGATGTATGGTCGAGAAAAACAATCACTTAATAGCGGGTGGGGCGCACGACTTTTAGAACGTTTAGAGCTACAAGATGAGTTTGCAGCTAATGTATCACTCGACGGTACTAATTTATGGCAAACGGGAAGTGCTAGCAATGCATTTGCGCTTAACAAAAGTGGCATTAGTAGTATTAACGCGTTTGGAGGGTATCAACCTCGTAGCGAGCACGTAACTTCTATTATGAACCGCTTACTAGGCAATACGAGCCATCCATTAAGTACAGCTTATGCCAATGGCTTAACAAGTGCGATAAATAACACTCAAGCAATGAACAGCGCGTTAGAAAGCGCGCCTGCACTTATTACCCCATTTAGCGATAATAGCCTTAGTGAGCAATTTGCAGCAGTCGCTAAAACAATTAGCGTACAGGCAAAATTGAGCACTCAGCGCCAAGTGTTTTTTGTTTCTATGGGGGGGTATGATACGCACGATAACCAATTAACAACGCACCCTGCTTTATTAAATACGTTAGCTCAAGGGTTAAGTGAATTTGATAGCGCGATGAAAGAGCTTGATATGGCAGATAAAGTGACTGCGTTTACTATGTCTGATTTTGGTCGCACGTTGACCTCAAATGGCGATGGCACTGACCATGGTTGGGCAGGAAACCAAATAGTAATGGGCGGCGCAGTAAAAGGCGGCAATATATATGGCGAGCTACTAACTCAACATTTGGATGGCCCACAAGATACCGGTGGCGGGCGTTTAATTCCAAGTGTTGCTAATGAGCAGTACTTTGCCACATTGGCTCAGTGGTTTGGTGTGCCAAGCTCTGAGCTTGTTGATATTTTTCCAAACTTGAGTAACTTTGATCACACAACATTGGACTTTTTTGTGTAATTAGTCGCTAATAGTAATCTAAAAGAACTTGTTAGTAGTATAAGCTACTGGTTAATAGTGCTTATCTGTTTTAATAATAAAAATCACACACAATATAGGAATCATAAAATGAAAGTTTTAGTGAGCTTAGTTAGTTTAATCGCTTTTTTACTCGTCATACTGCCAGGGCCTTTGTATAAATTTGGTATTGTAGAATTAGGTGTTGCGTTTACGGGGTTTAAATTTGGCGTTTATGCTGGTGGCGCTGCATTGGTGCTACTTATAGTACAAGCGTTATTTATGCGTAAAACGTTAACGCTAAGCAGTGGTGTTATTGCACTTGTATTTTCGGTTGTGGCCATTGCTATGCCACTTAATATGATGAACAAGGCTGAAGGCGTACCGGCAATTCATGACATTTCAACTGATTTAGTTAATCCACCAAAATTTGTAGCAATTGCACCACTGCGTGCAAATGCATCTAACCCAGTAGAATACGCGGGTGAAGAAACGGCAGTACAGCAACGCAAAGCATACCCGGAGCTGGTAACGATAAGCTTTGCACAATCTAAAGCCGATTTAATGACAGCAAGCGAACAAGCAGTTAAAAATCTTGGCTTTGCATTGGTAAGTGCAAATACGGCTACAGGTATTGTGGAAGCTACCGATACAACAACGTGGTTTGGTTTTAAAGACGATGTGGTAATTCGTATTAAAGATGAAGGCAGCCAACGTTTTGTTGATATTCGTAGTAAGTCGCGAGTAGGGCGTAGTGATTTAGGAAAAAATGCAGAGCGCATTCATTCAATTATTAATGAATTAAACAGCTTACTTGCAAAATAATTAAATTTAGCTCCCTAGTCCTAACGATTAAGCCCAAACACTGTTTGGGCTTTTTTTGTGCCTATTTTATATTGTCAGGTTCTATTCACAGGCTATGTACTATGCTGTTGATGATTTAAATTTTTAACCACTATGGAGTTATTATGAAAACAGTAGGATATGCAGCAAAAAGCCAAGGTTCTGAATTGACAGAATTTTCTTTTGAGCGCCGCGATTTACGAAATAACGATGTAGAAATTGAAATTTTATACTGTGGTGTGTGCCATTCAGATTTACACGCCGTACGAAATGATTGGGGTGGCAGTGACTACCCATTGGTACCTGGGCACGAAATTGTTGGTAAAGTTATGTCGGTAGGTAGCGACGTTAAAAAA
This sequence comes from Pseudoalteromonas sp. NZS71_1, assembly GCF_015864305.1. NCBI lineage: Bacteria > Pseudomonadati > Pseudomonadota > Gammaproteobacteria > Alteromonadales > Pseudoalteromonadaceae > Pseudoalteromonas > Pseudoalteromonas sp. NZS71_1. The sequence continues at coordinate 175,908 of NZ_JADYXM010000003.1, forward strand.
TACAAGCAAGGCGACACGGTTGCTGTTGGTTGTATGGTTGATTCGTGCCAAAGCTGCGATCAATGTGATAACGATGAAGAGCAATTTTGCCGCGAAGGTATGATTGGTACTTATGCAGGCAAAGACCTCATTAGTGGTGAAATGACCCAAGGTGGGTATTCTAAACATGTCGTTGTACGCGAAGAATTCGTACTTTCCGTACCAGAAAATTTAGACCTTTCTCGCGTAGCACCGCTACTTTGTGCAGGTATTACTACTTACTCGCCACTTCATAAATGGGGCGTAAAAAAAGGTAGCCGTGTGGGTGTTGTTGGTCTAGGCGGACTTGGCCATATGGCCGTTAAAAATGCAGTTGCAATGGGCGCAAGCGTTACGGTAATCGGCCGTAGTGAGTCTAAAAAAGATGATGCGGTTAAATTGGGTGCTCAGCACTACTTAGTGTCATCTAATGATGACGAAATGAAAGACTCGCAATCTGCCTTTGACGTCATTATAGATACGGTACCTGTAAAACATGATTTATCTATTTACACACCACTACTTGATGTAGATGGTACTTTAGTTATTGTAGGCCAAGTTGGTCCTGTAGATGAGCTAAGCACGGTGCCACTGTTAATGGGTCGCCGTCGTATTGCAGGCTCACTTATTGGTGGTATTGCACAGACGCAACAAATGCTCGACTTTTGTGGTGAAAATAACGTGCTACCTGAGTGCGAAATGATCAACATAGACGAAATTAACACAGCATACGAGCGTATGGAAAAGTCTGACGTACGATACCGCTTTGTTATTGATATGGCATCGTTAAACGCTTAATTTACTAGGTAAATTAAAAATAAAAGAGCCGCTAATTAGCGGCTCTTTTTGTATTTTAAATTAATCTGAACTCAAGTTAATTAGTGGCTTGCGCTGTTGGTTGCTGTTTATTTAGTTGTAAGTAACTTAGTAGCCACATACCCAAACCACCTAAAAACAATGCAGCTGCTACGTAACCTGTTTGATTAGGTGCAGCACCTTGCGCTATTGCAATTCCGCCAACCCAAGGACCTATAGCATTGGCAGTATTAAATGCGCACTGTACTAAGGCACCAATCATAGCGTGGCCTTCGGGCGCAACGTCCATTAAAAGCGTTTGAATCAGCGTAGCCAAGCCCACACTGCAACCAATAAAGAAGATCACTGCGTAAAGAGCCCAAATATTATGGCTTGCCGTTACATAAGCAAAGGCAAATACAATGGTACATACAAGCGCAAGGCCAGTCGTTTTAATTGCTGATTTATCGGCAGCTTTACCCAGTACATAGTTACCGAGCGTACAACCAATACCAAACATTACCATTGCGATAGAAATAGTATATGGGGCTGTTTTTGTTACCACTAAGATGGTGTCGGCAATGTAAGTATAAATACAAAATACCCCGCCAAAGCCAATAATTACAATACCCAAAATAGACCAAACCAGTTTGTTTTTAAGTACGCCAAACTCGTTTAGTAAGTTAGAAGGCTTAGCGTTATCTATATTTGGAACTACTTTATAAACAAAAATAAAAGCAATAAATGCAAGCACTGCAGCGCCGGCTAAACAATACCGCCAACTAAGGTTTTGACCCACAAGTGTTACAACAGGCACACCAACAATAGTAGCCACAGTTAACCCCATAAACACCTTAGACATAAAGCTAGCACGCTTACCTTTTGGGGCAATATCCGATGCTAATAAAATAGCCGCGCCAAAATATGCACCATGAGGTAAACCACTTAAAAATCTAAATATTACAAGCTGCTCAAGCGATGTTGCCATCGCGCTTAACCCGTTTGAGACAAACATTAAGCTTATAAAAATGAGCAATGCTTTGCGCTTTCTCATATTAGCAGTGGTAAGCATTAAAATAGGGGCGCCAACTACAACACCAATGGCGTAAGCACTAATTGCGTAACCACTTTGTGAGGGCGTTGAGCCAAATGTTTCGCTAATTAGTGGCAGCATAGGCATCATCGAAAACTCAGATAATCCTAAAATAAATGTGCCTAGCGCTAATACGAGTAAAATAGCGGTTCTGTTAAGTTGACTAGATGCCGACGTTACATCTGATGTCATAGATGATCCCTTAAGGTTTAATTTTAAAAATGAAACTGCACAATAGATCTTGAATAGGAAATATTATGTGTATGCTTAAATTTTGGTGTGAGAGGGTAGTCTGTGAGGGCGCTATTTTAAGTTAAAAAAAGTACAGAGTCATGCATAAATTAGTGGTTTTATTAGGTTTTTAAAATGTTAATTAGAAGAAAATACTACTTAACATTTATAAAATAAAAAAACTATTTATAAAGCATATATATATAAGATATTAAATATTAGCCGAAAGGTTATTTAAAGCTTATATTTACAGTACAGCTACATATTGATATCACATTAATTTGCTAATTTTTGTACTAATTTACTCCTTAAGGTTTTTATATGTTTGGTATTTCTAAAAGAAACGCAAAAATTGAAGAAATGGAGCTTCAATTAATTCAAAAACAATCTATTTTATCGGCAATTAATAAGCACGTTGCTTATATAGAGTTTACACCTGATGGAATAATATTAGACGCAAACCAGTTGTTTTTAAAAACGATTGGGTATAGCAAAGAGAAAATAATTGGTAAGCATCATCGTATGTTTTGCGAACCTGAATATGCAAAGTCAAACGAATATAGTCAATTTTGGCAAGCATTAAAAACAGGGAATTCTAAAGCAGGCTCATTTTTAAGGTACAAAGCTAATGGCGATAAGCTTTGGCTTGAGGCAACTTACTTTCCTGTAGAAGATCGCGGCGTAGTCACCAAAGTTATTAAAATAGCCTCTGATATTACGACCAGTTACATACAAAGAAAAGCGCAAGAAGCTATTGCAAATGCACTCGACAAAGCCTTGGCTACAATAGAGTTTACCCCAGAGGGTAATGTTTTAAAGGCGAACCAAAACTTTTTAGCAACAATAGGTTATAGCTTAAAAGACATTGTAGGCAAGCATCATAAAATGTTTTGTACTAAATTGTTTTATGAGAATAACCCACGCTTTTGGAGTGAATTAGCGCAGGGGCAGTTTAAGTCAGGAAAATTTAAACGTATTGCCGCCGACGGTTCAGAAATTTGGTTAGAAGCAACTTATAACCCAATTTTAGATAGCAAAGGTAATGTAATTAAAATAATTAAGTTTGCATCAAATATTACCGATCGAATTAATAATAACAGTGCAGTGACAGAAGCCGCTGCAATAGCACATGAATCGGCGGTAGCTACTGCTACAACTGCTAAAAAAGGCTCTGAAATACTACAAAGCTCTATAGCGAACTCCGACGCCATTGTAAGCCAAGTACTTAAATCGGTAGATTTAATAAAAAATCTTAATGAACAGTCTGCGGTCATAGGTTCCATTGTTTCGACAATTAGCAGCATTGCGGATCAAACTAATTTACTGGCACTTAATGCCGCAATAGAAGCAGCGCGTGCTGGTGATTATGGTCGAGGTTTTGCTGTAGTAGCTGATGAAGTAAGGCAGCTTGCAGCCAGCACTAGTCGCTCTACTAATGAAATAGCAAGTGTTGTTAAAAATAACCAAGAGCTCACTAATGATATATCAAAGCAAATAACGTCAGTTTCAGACTCATCAAAACAAGGAAGAGAGCTTATTGCTAATGTGTCTGAGGTCATTAAAGAGATTGAACGTGGAGCCGATATTGTTTCTCAAACGGTAGCTAAGTTAAATACTTAGTTAATTGCATGTTCCTATGTTTAAAGCTGCCTTCTTATGTGTTCAAACACCCCTAACAACATTTTAAATTGATAAAGTGCGACAATATGTCGCGCTTTTGCTTTTGCAACTCACATTATAATTACGTCAATTATTACAGTGGCATAAATTAACAATGGTTTATAAAAGCAAAACTCAAAAAACATATTTACTAACGCCTGTCGCACTTTTTATTAGCGGTGTGCTATCTCCTTTTGCATTTGCCGACGATATGCCTTTAGAAGTGATTGAAGTACACGGACATGCTCAAAATAAGCATTTAGCACTTGGTTCGTCAGAATCGTTATTAAGTGATTTAGGTGTCGATTTTTCAGCAGCGGGCGGCGTATCTAACTTACCTATTTTAAATGGTTTAATGGGCGACAGAGTTAAAGTGTTAGTTGATGGTGCAGATGTAACCGCTGCATGCGCTAATCATATGAACCCGCCACTTTCGTATATCTCGGCTAATCAAATTACGTCTTACAATGTGGTTGCAGGCGTGTCGCCAGTAAGCGCGGGCGGGGATAATATTGCCGGTGTAATAAGCGTTAATTCTATTTCACCACAGTATAGCGATAGCAATGAATTAGGTTGGCACTCAGGTTATGTGTCAGCAAAGTACAGTAGCGTTGATAACGGACGTAAACTTGGCGTTGGTGCACGTTTAGCAAGTGACACGTTTAGCCTTAATTATCAGGGTTCGTTTAGTGACGCAGATAGTTATGAAGATGGTAACGGCGATGTAGTATTAGATACATTGTATCGAGCACAAAATCATAGTTTAACCGCAGCTATGCGCGATGATAAACAGCAATTAGTTATAAAGCTAACGCATCAAAAAATCCCGTATCAGGGATTTGCAAATCAGTATATGGATATGACCGATAACACCAGCTACGGTGCAATAGCTCAATACAAACGCTCCTTTGAAAACAGCGAGCTTGAAGGGCAAGTTAACTGGCATAGCGTAAAGCACGAAATGGGTTTTTTCAGCCAAGAAAAAACAGGCATGATGCGAATGAAAACCGATGCACAAGATATAAGTACGCAGCTTAAATGGCGTATCGCGCTTGATAAAAACAGCAGTATTTTACTCGGTCAAGAATATTACAATTACAGTATTGATGATTGGTGGCCAGGTATTGAAGGCTCAACCATGATGGGGCCAGAGGATTACGTAAATATAAATAACGGTAAACGAGAGCGAATAGCGGCATTTGCAGAATTTGAGAGCCAAATAAATACAAAATTATGGTTAAACGCAGGCGTACGTATTGAAAGTATTAATACCCAAGTTGGAGAAGTTCAATCTTACAACGATGGTATGAGCATGACGGATATGGACGATATGAGCGAGATGGGTAGCATGGAAAGTATGACCATGAGCGATACGTCTACAGATAACACTATTGCTGCACAGAATTTTAATGCTGGCGACAGAGATAAAACCGACACTATAGTTGATGCTAACGTATTAATTAACTACCAAATAACAAATTATGATGAGCTGCAATTTGGGCTTGCCCGTAAAAACCGAGCACCTAATTTATACGAGCGATACAGTTGGGGTGTAAGTACCATGGCAACCACCATGATTGGTTGGTATGGCGATGGTAATGGCTATATTGGTAACCCTGATTTAGACGTTGAAACAGCGCATACAATAAGTGCTACTTATATTAAATCGGCTAAAGATGACCGTTGGCTATTAAGCACCAATGTTTGGTATACAGATGTGAACGACTACATTGATGCTGATATTGTAAGAAGCTTCAATAGTTATGACTTGGACAATACAGCGCGCAATATTTTGCAGTTTACTAATGTAGATGCAATTTTGTATGGTGCAAAAATAGATTTAACAGCCAATATTTATGAATCTAAGCAATTAGGTAACTGGCAGTTACACGCTAATGTTACTAATACGAGAGGCAAGCGCGACGATACTAACCAGCCGCTTTATCAAATTAAACCACTGCAAACCCAGCTAGGTATTAGCCAGCAAATAGGTCGATTTGAAAATGCATTATCTTGGCAGTGGGTAGATACTAAAAGCCGTGTAGATAATAATCGTTTTGAAAACCAAACAGACAGCTACAGCTTGGTTAATTTAAGCTCTAAAGCCACATGGGATTCATTAACGCTAAGCGCAGAAGTGAGTAATGTGTTTGATGAGTATTACCAGCTCCCATTAGGTGGTATAAGTATTGCGGCACTTAAACAAGATAGTAGCAACGGGTTTGAACAACTTGCAGGGCAGGGGCGTTCATTTAATTTAAGCGTTAGTTACGCGTTTTAATTAACCTCATATTCAAATTTAAAATAAAGCAAAAGCCATAACCACGTTATGGCTTTTTTTGCGCTTTAATAACTAATAACTAATAACTAATAACTAATAACTAATAACTAATAACTAATAACTAATAACTAATAACTAATAACTAATAACTAAGCCGTAAACTTATTTTATGAAATATTTGTACGCAAAAAGCGTTCTATTAAGCACGCTTGTACTAATTTTACAGCGTTATTTTAAGGCAATGCAGTAAAAAGCAGTAACTTGTTCATCACCCAATGATTAGGAAATACAGTGTTTAAGCAATTTAAAAATAAAGTGATGGGTGCGCCAACGGCCATGGCTGGTTTAGCTTTGGGTATTGTCAGTATGGGGTGGGCATGGGAAAACGTTTTTAATTTAAATTATTATGGGCAATTTTTGGGAGCTGTTTTTGCTAGCGTATTAGTTTTACTTTTGGCTGCTAAGTTTTTACTGCACCCTCACTTATTAAAAGCCGATTTAGCACACCCAGTTGCAGGAAGTGTGATCCCTACATTTGCAATGGCTAATCTTGTTATTTCAAACTCAATTGGGCAATTTAACCCATTGGCTGGTGATACTATGTGGGTTTTAGCTTTTGTGTTGCATCTCACATTTTTGGTGAGCTTTTTATACCAGCGGGCAAAAAAGTTTAATTTTGAAGATATGGCGCCCAGTTGGTTTGTGCCACCAGTGGGGATAATTATTGCAGATATTACTTTTTCGGGAAATCCGACATTAGCGTGGTTAGCTTATAGTGCGTTAGTTATTGGTATATCAACGTACGCTATAATGCTGCCAATTATGTTTTACCGTTTTTTATTAGCATTAAAAAGTGACTACGAAATACAGCCAACACTTGCCATTTTAGCTGCGCCTGCCAGTTTAACATTAGCGGGATATTTTCATATTGTAGCTAATCCATCACTTGTTATAGTGGGGGCATTATTTATATTAGCGATAATAAAAACACTGATTGTTTATGTGTTATTTATAAAGTTATTACGCAGACCTTTTACGCCGAGCTACGCTGCTTTTACGTTTCCAATGGTTATTGGGGCAACTGCATTATTTAAAATGGCTGATTGGATGCAAAGTATAAACCTCGCAATACCATATGTAGATGCAGTTAATTACTTAGCTACGTTTGAACTTATAGTTGCCACGGCAGTAGTCGGTTATGTATGTGGTCGGTACTTTTGCCACTTTAAATTATCAAAGCAACAGGTAACGTAAAGTTACTCTTGGATTACCTGTGGCTCATTACTTTCTTGTTCAGCTAGTTTTTCGCGCTCAGCTTTTGACACATAAGACGGTTTATTGCCTTTGTGCAATTTAGCGTTAGTGCGTTTATCTTTCTTTTGAAATTTAGTGACGATTTTTTTACGACGGTTCACAATTAAATACCCTGTTAATTTTAAGTCGCGCATTATACAGTCATCCTCATAAAAGCTGCTATATAAATATTCAGCTTAAGTAATCTGCGCGTTTGGCGTAAAGAGCTATAAGTAAGCGCTTCATAGCGTTATAATTCCCACTCTTAGTTATTAATTAAATGGGAATTGTTTTGAAAAAGTTAGCTTTAGCCAGTATTGCTTTATTTGCGTTTGGTGCTCATGCGCAGTTAAATAAAAATATTGATAGCGTTGCCGATTACGCAGTAAATACCTACCAAAATGCTCAAATACACACTCTTACCAATTTAGTTGCCTTTCCTACGGTTAATAAAGCGAATATAAAAACGCCACAAAACCAAGATTTTATTGGCTTTAAAGCACTTTTAAAAATGAAAGCCGCAGAGCTTGGTTTTGACTACCAAGATTTAGGTTATACCGTACTAATCGGTATGGGCGAGCAAAGCGAAAAAGTAACGGTAGTAACGCATGGCGATGTGCAACCTGCAAATGCTAGCAAATGGAAACAAAGCCCTTTTATTATTGATACATCAGAGCCTGGTAAATTAGTTGGTCGTGGTACGGAAGACGATAAAGGTGCAATAGCAACCGCGCTTTACGCCATGAAAGCAATTAAAGATAAAGGCATAACGCTTAATAACCGTATTGAGCTAATGATTTATCTTGCTGAGGAGTCTGATTGGGGTCCACTTACTGAATTTATGAAAACGTACGAGCAGCCAAAATATGCAGTAACGATTGATGCGTCATATCCTGTAGTGGTTGCAGAGAAAGGTTGGAGCTTAATAGCCCCTACATTTAATGCTACATCGCCACAAACGGGTTTATATGTAAAGGATGTAACTGGCGGTGCGTTTAGAAGCCAAATTCCAGAAGACGCCAGCTTAGTACTTCACAATGCAGACGCTGCACTTATTAATACATTAAAAGCAAAAGCCAAAACATTAAATAAAGTTGAGTTTAACTTTAGTGATCAAAATGATGCCTTAGCAATAAGTGTTAAAGGTATGTCGGCGCATTCATCAGAGCCGGAGTCGGGTATAAATGCGATTGCGTATTTAGCTGAGTTATTTAAAGGCGTGGAGCTTGAAAATAACAGTGACGGCGAGCTAATCGACTTTGTGAATCAGTTAATTGGTTTAGATATTCACGGTAAACAGTTTGGCGAAATAGCCTATAAGCACGACTTTATGGGTCCGATGACAGTGGCACCAACCGTTATAGAGCGCGATGGTAATGCGCTAACACTTGCTGTAAATGCACGTCGCCCTATGGGTAAAGACGAAGCTGTATTACAAAAGCAAATTGATGATGCGCTCGCTAATTGGCAAGCCACTAACAATGTAACGCTTGCCAACATAGAAACAATTATTGGCACACCTATGCTGCTTGATAGCGCGCCGCATGCGCAAAAGCTACTTGATATTTTTAAACATTTTACGGGCGACGAAAAAGCTGACTTTGTATCAATTGGTGGTGGCACTAATGCAAAGCTGTTTGATAACGCGGTATCGTTTGGTCCTTCAATGCCCGGTAAGCGCTACACGGGTCACTCAGAGCATGAATTTATGACCATTAAGCAACTTGAGCTCAATTTACGTATGTATACAGCGATGATGATAGAGCTGGGTAATATGTAGTTTTAGCATTACTTAGATTCAATAAGATATAAATAATAGGTGTTGGGTATTAATCAGCACCTATGTCCTCAAAATTTACCTTAGGCAAGTTTTCAAAGCTTGGTTTGGCAAATAAATACCCTTGCATAAGTTCAACACCTGCGTTTTTAAGCCATGTATATTCTTGTACTGTTTCAATCCCTTCAGCCAATGGAGTAATGTTTAAATCGCGAAACATATTTAAGCAATGAGTTACTATTAATTGGCGTTTTTTGTCGTTGTTTATATTGCGTATGAGCGCCATATCAAGCTTGATAATATCTGTTTGAAAGTCAGCCAGTAGATTTAAACCAGAATAACCTGCACCAAAGTCATCGGTGGCGGTTTTAAACCCAAGAGACTGATAGTAATCAACAACGCGCTTTATGTGCGTGGTATCTTCTATTTTTTCTACTTCGGTAAATTCAAACATAATATTTTGAATTGGAAAGTTATACTTTTTTGCAGCTTCTAGTGTGGTGCGTATACATCGCTCAGGTTTATAAATAGCATTAGGTAAAAAGTTAATGCTTAGCATTGATGTTATGCCCAGCTTTGAGGCTAGTTGAATGGCTTTAATACGACAAAGCTGATCAAATGCATAGCGGTTGTCCTCATTCACTTTTGAAATAATAGAATAAGCAGACTCGCCATTTAAACCTCTAACCAGCGCTTCATAGCCATAAATGAGGTTAGTTTTACAGTTTATAATGGGTTGAAAAGCCATTGAAAAATCAAATTCGAGATCGTTAGTATCAGCGCAGTTGTTACATGTCACTTTTTCTAAATCTTTTGATTTTTCGCTCATTTAGCTCATCCTCTTATGTTTATTTGTTTAAGGTTAGTTGAGATTAGATCCTAACACAAATAGATTAAAGTATTGTTTTTTATGTTTTTATACATAATAAATGACTATGTAATTAAATAAAAAGTAATGACTAATGTCAGATCACTTAGTGACATTTAGCAGGTGTGTATGTTGCTTATTAAAACAATAATAGCGACATACATTACTTGGAGAGTATAAATGAGCAATACAATTACATTAGGCAAAAAAATTAAAACATATCTACTTATTTTAACTTTACTAAGCGTTATAAATTTACTAACTTCGCCTAATTATATGTGGGTAGTATGGCCAGCAATTGGGATGGGAATAGGGCTTGTAGTCAGTACTTTGAGCTGGAATAAACCTAAAAATAATTTTTTATAATAAGCAAGCCAAGTAATTACTTACTTGGCTTTTTTAGTAAGGAACTGTCTAAATAGTTACATCTAAATAGTTAAGTCTAAATAGTTAAAATGCTGATTGAAGTGTCGCATCTAGTGATATTTCGGTATTTAAGAGTTTTGAAATAGGGCAGCTCTTTTTGGTTTGCTCACACAAGGCTTGAAACTGCTCATTTTGAATATCATCAATACGCGCTTTTACCTCAAGGGCAATATGCGTTACTGAAAAACCATCATCTACTTCATCAAGGCTTACAGTGGCTTTAGTATCAATTTTATCGGCGGTAAAGCCTGCATCACCTAATGCAAGTGAAAGTGCCATACTAAAACATGCGCTGTGCGCTGCACCTACTAATTCTTCAGGGTTTGAGCCTGCCTTATCTTCAAAGCGGGTATTAAAACCGTAAGGTTGTTTGTTAAGCGCGCCACTTTGAGTTGATATGCTACCTTTACCTGTTTTAATGTCGCCAGACCATGTTGAACTTGCCGTTTTTTTAATCGTCATCATCTTCTCCTTGCTTGAGTGTAAGCTTTTCAGGTTAGTTAAGCGTTATTTACAAAATAAGCTTACATAAAGCCTTAAAAGCGTTAATTACAGATGATGCTGCAAAATAGACGCCAGTTAATTGTTATCCCTGTTTATTTCGCTTACAGCGCTCTGAACAGTAAATAACGTTATCCCAGTCGCGCTGCCACTTTTTACGCCACGCGAAAGGTTTATTACAAATGGGGCATATTTTTTGAGGTAAGTTTAGTTTTTTGTGCGCCATACTTACTTAGCCTTGCTGTTACTTTTAGTATCCGTTTTACTTTTTGTTCGAGTAACTTTTTGAGTACCTCCAACGTGTTTTTTAAGAATCCTCCCTATGGCGCGTTTAACATCGGCTCGCTCACGGTATTGCCATAAGCGTTCGCGTGCTTCTTTTGAGGCTGCTGTTAAATCAAGCATCGGTTCGGGATAATCCTCCCCTAACTTAAAGTCGTTAAAGAGTGCTTCCATTGGAGTTTGCTCCCAAGGCTGATGTAAATATTCAATAGGGAGTTTTTCAAGCTCGGGGCACCACTTTTTAATAAATGAACCTGTTGGATCTTGATCTTCTGATTGTTTAATTGGGTTATAGTGCCTAATGGTGTTTATGCCTGTTACCGAGGCTTGCATTTGAATTTGCGGGTAGTGAATGCCAGGCTCAAAATCTAAAAAGTAATTAGCGAGCGGAAAGCTTGCTTGCTGCCAGCTTATATTTAAATGATGGGTGACAAAGCTTACAAGCATGGCGCGCATTCTAAAGTTTATATAACCGGTGGCTTTTAAGCAGCGCATGCAAGCGTCAATAATGGGAATACCCGTTTTACCTTGGGCCCATCGTTCAATATCGTTTTTCACATGTTCATCATCACGATACGGAAATACGTGATAACCCGGATTAAGGGCTAAAAACTCCATAGAGCATTCGCTTTCAAACTTTTGCATAAAATGGCAATGCCAGTGCAAACGCGATACAAACGCTGCAAGCGGGCGCTTCCAGCCTCTTTTATCAGGGTGTTTTGAATGATATTCATCAATGGCCATTTGATACACTTGCCTAAGGCTAATGTTCCCCCACGCTAAATACGGGGAAAGACGAGAGCAGTGGGTTTGGCTTAAACTTGGGCTCGATATTCCTTTTTGATAACCTTTACCGCGCTCGGCAAAAAAGCTCTGCATTACAGTTCGCGCATGCAGCGGGCCGCCTTGTTGAAAGCTGTCGTGATCTTGCATGTAAGCGCTTGGTAGCTCAGGTGTTTGGTAGTTATTGAGGGTAATTGTTTTTATACTCTTCCAATTAGGAACAGCAATAGGTGCTTGCATTGTTTGCTGCCAGCGTTCGTTCCAATTATTACGATTTTTTTTGCCGCGAATAACCGCGCCTGTTTGCGACTCTTGCCAGTTAATATGGTTATGCTGGCACCATGCTTTTATTGCTTTATCGCGCTTAAAGGTGTTATTTAAGCCTATTTCTTGATGGCTAAAAATATTAACTATTTCAAACTGTGCCTTTAACGATTCAAGTAAATCGCTCATATTTAAATTAAATATATAAACACAGGCGTTAAAACGCTCTAGTTGCTTGTTTAACTCAACTATTGATTGATATACAAAGCGCCAGTGCCGCTCATTGTAGTGTGCATCTTCGAGCAGTAATGGCTCAAAGTTATAAAGTAATAGGGTAGGTAAGCCATTACTGAATGCATTTTTTAATGGTTGATGATCGCTAAGACGCAAATCACGTTTAAACCACACGATGTTTATTTTCATATAATTTGTTTATTGCTTTAAATAGAGATAAAAATTAGCTTGTTATTTAACTGAGTCAGCCAAACCTATACGTAACTAACTTGAATTAAGATTTAGTTTTAATGTATTAAAAGGAAAAGTATGTTTTTAGATTTAACTGTAAATAAAGAGCTTAATGTTTATTCGTATTTAGTTGGCGGGATCAGCCCTCGTCCAATTGCATGGATAAGTACATTAAGTAGCGACGATGTGGCTAATATTGCTCCTTACTCATTTTTTACAGTAGCGAGTTGTAACCCACCAGTATTGAGTGTGACGCAAGTAAATCCACGCGATAAACCAAGTAAAGATACATTAATTAACTTATTAGCGACTAAAGAATGTGTGATTAACATTGTGAGCCATGAACTGGTTGAAAAAATGAATCAAAGCTGTGCTAATTATCCTAGTGATGTTAGTGAGTTTGATGCTGCAAATATAACTAAAATTGATAGCCAAATGGTCGCAGTGCCGAGTGTTGCTGATTCAAAAGTACGCTATGAGTGTAAGCTACGCGAAGTTATTACTATTTCAAGCGAGCCAGGTGGCGGGCAAATGATGTTACTAGACATAGTGGGTATTTGTGTTGACGATGAAGTGTTTGTTGACGGTTATATTGACCCAACACTTTTAGATGCGGTAGGTAGAATGGGTGGAGATTACTATGCAACCACTAAAGACAAATTTGTACTTAAACGACCACAAATTTAGGGCGTGTTGATCTTTGTGGATTGAAATTTGTTCAATCTAGGGGCGATTTAATCGCGGCGCGAGGTTTGTAACCTAGTGGGCTAAGTAAAAACCGAGCAACAAAGAGTCAATCGTCCCTAGAAAGAACCCAAAGGGCAGCGCATGTTTGGTCTTTATGCTGCGTTATCGCCTATTTATGGGGAATAACCACACTTCATAGGCTCTGCCTTGCCTAAAAACCAAACATACTGCTGCAAATTCAACCACCAAAGATCAACACGCCCTAGTCTTATGTTTATTCTTCCTTAGTTTGTGCACAATGTTTGCACTTTTACTTGTTAACTTTGTTTTATTAAACGTTAAAGTAAAGGTTCAAGCATTGAAAACACTTTTTAAAACAAAAGCCTCTAATGTAACTAAGTTATTTGCGTTAAGTGCGCTTTGTATCGCTTTAAGCGCATGTAACAGCGATTCTACAAGTACTACAACAGACGGCGAGACAGTCAGTAATAGTGCTCCAACGGTTGACGCCGGTATTGACCAAACTGTTAATGCGGGCGATACCGTTTATTTAATTTCAACAGTTGAAGATGATGGCGAAGTATCCGTTAGCTGGTCACAAACATCAGGCACTACCGTTAGCTTATCTTCAAGTACTGCAACGTCTACTGAGTTTGTTGCACCTGAAGTTTTAACCGATGAAGCACTTGTATTTGAAATCAGTGCAGATGACGGCACAAACGATGTCGTTGTAGATACAGTTATAGTTAATGTTATTGCTTCATCAGACTCAGGCTCAGATACTGGTGCAGTTGATAATAGTGCAAAACTTACCAGCTGGTTAATTAACAACGATACAACCTCCACTTATATACAAAACAATGGCGCAGTGGTTGAAGATGTTCAATCAGTTGAGGTTGTTACTGTTACTGAGGAAGATGCTGACGTTGAATACATGTATGTGCAAACAACTGACATCCCTAAATATGACGTAACGCTTACACAAGTCCAAGTAGACGCACTTAATAATCGCCCGCGTGCAGCTACTGATTTTTATAACGGTGTAACCTCAGCAGCAGTAGGTCAAACTATTTCGTTTGGTGAAGATATTGGCTATAACAGCAGCACTGAAAACTGTGATGACACAGGCGGTGCAGGCTATTGGCCTCCAGGACCAGGTTGCCCGACAGAACAAACCGTTGAGGCGTATTTTCCCATAACACCTACCGATTTATCTGACACTGAAACCTGCGAAACAGGTTTAGGGACGGTTGGCTTAATGGTTAATGGCACCAGTATATTTAACTGGGGCGATGGTATGAGCTACGGTAATAATATTTGGTATACATTAGCGCCAATTGCAGAGCAATACGATGTTGATGTGTGTGGCGGACATGCTGCTAACGGTGAATATCATCACCATTTTTACACTAGTTGCTTAGCTGATTTACTTGAAGATGATGGTGATGCGCATTCACCTATTTATGGGTTTGCAGCTGATGGTTATCCACTTTACGGTCCTTATGAAAGTAACGGTCAACTTGCATTAAGTGGCTGGGAAATGCGTGACTATGGCGCGTCAGAAAGTGAAGGTGGTTGTGGTACTGAGGGTGAGCGAAGCTGTACTTTAGTCGATCAATACGACGTTAGCCTAGGTACACAAACAAGTGATGCAGGGCCTGCTATTGGCGCAGAAGTGACTACGCTTTCAGGTAATACATTAAATGCTGATGACGGTTATTATTTTGAAGATTATTACTACGCACAAAAAACAGTAACCGGTGCGCAGTTAGATGAGCATAACGGACATAATACAAATGATGGCAAGGGTTATCATTACCATATAACACTAACGCTAGACAGTGATGGTAAATTACAGCCTTCTTTCCCTTATCAAATAGGGCCTCGTTTTAAAGGTCAATTAGCCGATAATTCAATTGGTCGCTGTGATAGTGGCGAAACAATGGGTCCACCACCGGGAATGTAAGGAGTTACTATGCGTTATTTTAAATACGCATTGATCCTAACTACTGCTGCGCTATTGAGCTTTAAGCTCTTTGCGCAGCAGGAAATGATGGATCATAGCCATATGCCAATAGTAGTGCCAAGTGGTACGCCAATTCCGGCATTAAGCCTTAAGCTATTAAAAGATAGTATGTCGGGTTATAACTTAATTTTAGATACGCAGCGCTATGATTTATCTGTGCCTCCTGAGGGCGCAATGAACATGCAACAAATGATGAGCGTGACTAAAAACGATGATACTGGTTTTTTACGAGGTCATGCTCATTTGTATGTTAATGGGATTAAAATACAGCGAATTTACGGACATGCACTACATTTACCTGCTAACTTATTTAAAAGTGGTATAAATACCGTATCGGTTACTTTAAATAATCATGGTCATATGTATTGGACCGCTCAAGGCAAAAAAATAGTTGCTACATTGTATGTTAACGATCAAACCAAAGAGTTTATAACATACCGTTTTGAAAGCTTTCCTAGCAAGGTTGAAAATACGCATTAATGAAAATTCATAATAAACTTTTTTTAATACTATTTAGCTTCACTTTTAGTGTTATTGCAGGGCTGGTGATACTTATACAATGGAGTATAGGTCAAGGCGTAATTGATTTTGTTAATGCAAAAGAGGTGAAAGCGCTAGAACCACTTGTTGTGCAACTATCAAAGCAATACGAACAAACACCCTCATGGGAGCGTGTTGTCGGCAATGGCGAAAATTTTAGAAAACTTGTTGAATCGCAGTTAGAAAGTAGCCAATTTTTACCTAGACCACAAGAAGGACCTGGTCCGCGTGGGCGAATGATGCGTCGACCGCCGCCAGATCATATGCGTTTAGGAGAGGATCGTCGCCCACCGCGAGAAAATATTGCTCACTACGCTTTGCTTGACGAAAATAAACAGCGAGTAGTGGGAAAATACCGCAACGATTTAAAATATATAACAACCCCAATTACAGTTAGCGATAAAACAGTTGGTTATTTAGCCGTATCTAAAAGAGACAGCTTAGTTGATGGATATGAGCTAGATTTTTTACAGCAGCAAACTAACTACCTATGGTTTATTGCTTTAGCTGCGGTAGTGCTTACATTGCTAGTTACCTTTTTATTGTCTCGCCACTTAGTTAGCCCAGTAAAGCAAATTGCTAATGGTATGCATCGCTTAACACAGGGTAATTACGAAACCAAACTTACGCTTGAGCGAAAAGACGAGTTAGGTCAATTAAGCGAAGATTTTAATACTCTTGCATTTACACTCGCTAAAGATGAGCAGGTGCGTAAACGTTGGCTTGCCAATATTTCTCACGAGCTTAGAACGCCAATGAGTATTTTGCTCGGTGAACTTGAAGCTATGTTACTTGGCATACGTGAGCCTAATGCAAAAAATATTAACTCGGCTAACGACGAGGCATTGCATTTAAAGCGCTTGATTGATGATTTGCATATGCTTAATAGCGCAGAGTTAGGTGGTATGCATTACACTATGCAACCTACTGATATGGCTTTATTATTAAATACTATTGAGCAAAAATATCAGGTTATACTTGAGCAGCATAATATAAAAATTTACCTATTAAATAGCGCTAAACATATAACGGTACAAGCAGATAAAACCCGACTTTTACAGTTGCTTGATAATATTTTAATGAACGCGGTGCATTATGCACAATGCACCACTATTTCATTAACGGCTAACAATATAAGCATTAAAGGGCAAACCTACTTAGAGCTTATAATTGAAGATAATGGCGTAGGTGTAGAGCAGTCGCATTTATCGCATTTGTTTGAGTATTTATATCGAGTAGATAGTTCGCGTAATCGCCAAGAGGGAGGTTCGGGCTTGGGCTTATCTATTTGCCAGCATATAGTTAAAGGCCATAATGGTGAAATAGCTGCTGAAAAAGCCACTCTAGGCGGTCTTGCTATTATTATTAGATTGCCAACTATTTAGTTTACAAAATAAAGTTAAGGTTACTTACAGAGATGCTTATGAGTGAACAAATACTAATTGTGGAAGATGAAGTAAAGCTAGCTAACTTAATGAGTGACTTTTTAAGCAGCCATCACTTTATTACTCATCAAATACATCACGGGAATGAAGTATTACCTTGGCTTGAAATTAACAGGCCGAGCGTAATTTTGCTCGACATAATGCTACCTGGTCAAAGTGGTATAGAACTATGTAAAGCAATCAGGCGCTTTTCAAATGTGCCTATTATTATGGTATCGGCAAAAGTAGAAGAAATAGATAGGCTGCTTGGACTTGAGTTAGGTGCAGATGATTATATTTGTAAGCCGTTTAGTTATGCTGAGCTGGTGGCGCGAGTTAAAGCTATATTAAGGCGATTAAGTAGCGCAAGTGATGTTACAGAGTCAACAATGAAGCTTGACGAGAGCACTTACAGCGTAAAATACAAATCAAGCAGCATAGAGCTAACGAACTTTGAATTTCAGCTATTTAAACCTTTGTTTAACAACCCAAATCGCATTTATTCGCGCGATAGTTTAATGGACTCTATGTACGCCGATCAGCGTATTGTGAGCCATCGTACTATTGATAGCCATATTAAAAAGTTGCGTAGAAAACTAGATGAAGTGACACAAACTGAAAGTGTTATTCAGTCTGTTTATGGGGTTGGCTACCGATTTGTGCACCCGCAGTAAGAGGTATTAGTGAGCTATGACGATGAGTTACTCATCATCGTCAGCATTTTTAATTCGCTCTAAACGGTCAAACTCTTCGTATTCGGCAGCTTGAATTTCATCAAGAATAGAATCTACATCGGCAAGTTCGTCACTGTCTTCAAATTCACCAGTAAGCGTTGAATTAGGCGTTAAATTTGCCTCTTCAAATAATGCCCACATTTCTTTAGCGTATTGAGTTTTTAGTATGCTTGGCGCAAATTCACCATAGTAGCGGCGTATGTTATTTACATCGCGTGCAAACATCGCTTGTGCACTGTTATTTGCTGAAGCGTTAACTGCTTGCGGTAAATCTATAATTACAGGACCGTTATTATCTACAAGTACATTAAATTCAGATAAATCGCCGTGTATTATACCTGCGCAAAGCATAAGCTTAATGTAATGCATCATGAGTTTATGCTGCTCAATCGCTTGCTCTTCACTAAAAACGACATGTCCAAGTTGAGGGGCTACGTTACCGTCCTCGTCCGAAACGAGTTCCATAAGCAGCACGCCATCAATACAAAAGTAAGTATCAGGAACACGTACACCCACGCCAGCTAAACGAGATAACGCATCAACTTCGGCATTTTGCCAAATCTCTTCTTCTAATTGACGGCCATAGCTAGAACGTTTACCCATAGCACGCGCTTGGCGTCCACCACGTACTTTTCGGCCTTCTTGGTATTGTGCCGCTTTTTTAAAGCTACGTTTAACCGCGTCTTTATACACTTTCGCACAGCGAATGTGCTCACCACAGCGGACAATAAATACATCGGCTTCTTTACCGCTCATTAGTCGGCTTATAACTTCGTCAATAAGGCCATCATCAACAAGGGGTTGTAGGCGTTTAGGTATTTTCACAGATTGCCTGCTAAGTAGGGTTGGTTATTAATCATTATTTATGAAAGTGCTCTGTATTTGTTTGTTTAATTGGCTCAAGCAGTATATCAGCTTTGAGAATTAAGGGCAGTAACACTACTGCCTGAGAGTAATTAATCGTATTATTTTATTAGCTTATATATTGATTGCAAAGCAATCAACCAGAACTTTTTAAATAAGCATTTAGATTACTATTTTTTATTAAAATAATTTATTACTTCCTCATTATTTGCACATTGTTTGCGTTTTTAAAGCGTAAGCTTAGTTTAATTCTTAAATACGAGGTTATTACTATGAAGCATTTTTCAACTCTTGCCACTGTGGCAATATTATCTATTGCTTTTTCAGCTAATGTAGCTGCTCGAGGCGGTGACAATCCTCCTGAAAAACCTGACTTTTCAACTATTGATACTGATGGTGATGGCGTAATTAGCTTTGAAGAGTTTAGTGCTAAAAAACCGCCACACGGCGATGCACAAACAATTTTTGATTCTATAGATGCCGATGGTAATAGCGAAATTAGTGAACAAGAACTTAGCGATCATAAACCACCTCGTCGTGAACGCTGAAAGGATACTAAAATGATTAATAGTATTAACAGTAGTTCTGCGAGTTTTATGCCGCAACAAAGTAGTCAGGCTGCAAAACTAACAACAGAGCAAAGCGATTTTGTTAAAGAAACGCTTGCAGAGTTTGACGCTGAAAACTTAACCGAAGAAAACGCGCAAAGTATTCAAGCGGCATTTAAAGAACAAGGTATTGAACCAACAAAAGAGCTTGCTGATTTAATGAGCGAACTTGAGTTTGATGCTAAAAGCATTGGTGATGCAGGACGAGTGGAAGGTCAAAGACCACCACCGCCGCCACAGAACTCATTAGAATCAGTAGATACAGACGAAGTAGTCAGCTACTTAGATGAGCTATTAACTGAGTATTCAAGCCAGTTGTCTGATGAAGATAAAGAATCAATCCTTGCATCAGTGCAAGAGAAGTTTGGTTTAAGTGATGGCGATTCACTGCTAAATGTAACTGCTTAGGTGTTATAACTTAGAGTAAAGCTGACTGTTACTCGAAAGTCTTAAGTCCAAAGCCCAACGGTTAACTCTGTTGGGCTTTTTTATTGGCTTAATTTAAGCGTGTTTCTATTTTGCTGGTGCCATCTTCTTCGGTAAATTTAAATACAAAATCTTTTTTACCGTCTTGGTTTATATCCACCAGAAGAATATCTTTATTATTTTTAGGCAGCGTTAGTTTTAATTTTTTACGTTTATCATTTAGCAGTGAGTCTTGCTCTCCGTAATAAATATAGAGCGTTTTTTTACTGTATTTGTATACTGCGTCAATATAGCTGTCGCCGTTAATATCACCTAAATATAGGGCTGGCTCGGAATCATCGCCGTTCATTCCTACTTCCATTTCTAAATCAAGTTCTATACTCGATTTATTGGCAAATGAGCCGTCGGGTTGCTGCTTATAAATGTTCATTTCTACATCTACATCAGTACTGCCACCGCCCAATGCCATAGACGCAATAGTACCTAAGCCAATATCTAAATCCATTTTTTGTAAATCAATTAAGCCATCATTATTAAAATCAGTTTTGAGCAATAACTCACTAGGGCCTTGTGTTTCAAATAAGGTAATGGGCGTATTACTAAAGCCTTTAGCACTTCCTAGGTACAAAGTATGTGCTATTTTTATATCTAACGAATCCATACCTTGCGTTGGCTTAAACTGTTTAGTTGTAAAATCTAGAAATCCGTCGTTATTAATATCAATAATTTGCTTTATTTTGCGAGTTTCGCCATTGCTTAGCTCGCCTAATTCGATGTTAAAATCAATTGAGGTGAGCTTTTGCTCAAAGCCTTCTGAATTAGCAAGTAGTACATCTGCTCCAAAGTCATTTGAAAAAACCAAGTCGCTTAACCCGTCGTGGTTAAAATCAATAACGACGGGTTTATTGTTAATATTAACTTCTAGAGAAAGCCCTTTTCCTGAAAAGCTGCCTTCATACATAGGTGTTTGTTTAAATTTGTTAGGCTTAAAGCTGCCATCTTTATTTTGAATGTATAAAGTACTGCTTGCTAACCCAGGGATGAAAATATCGCTTAGACCGTCGTTGTTGGCATCGAAGACAAAGTCTACTTTTTCAAATTTATCTATTTTTAATTGATTTAGAACCGACTCATAATTAAACAATAGTGTTGGTTTACCAGCATGGGCTTTGTATACGCCATCACTTGTTAGTACGAGTGCTTGTTTATCGGTAATGTTAGCAAGTGTAGCCACATCAAACCCGATGGCATTTTTTGGTAAAGCAAGTTCACTACTTAGTGATGTGAGTAAATTGATAGCTTCTAATTGTTTCGATTCTTTATTATATGCAAATAAAATCTCTGAATCGGTTGATACTAATTCATCCGTTGTTTTTATTGCCATTGTTTGAGCTATAGCGCTAATGGGGGTAAGTAAAGTGATGAGTGAATAGCAAAGTGGTTTTATCATGCAAATTCCTTTTTTATATTTAGTTGTATCGTTACATTTTTATTATTCACTTATATAAGCAACATCAGCGCACAACTTAACGTAGGGTCCAGCGCTGGCGGTTTGCTAATTAGCGTAAATTTAAACGTAATACACTTATGTAAGTTGGTTTATATTTAGCCTACGCTAATAACTATGTACTGGGTGTAAGTAATTGTAAGATTATGTTTTAAGGAGGGCTTATTGACCTTTCAGGATTGAACTTTGTTCAACCCAAGGAATATTTAATCGCGGCGCGAGGTTTGTAACCTAGTTACAAAGAGTCAATCTCCCCTAGGGAGCGCATGTTTGGCATTAATGCTACGTTATCGGCTATTTATGGGGAATAACCACACTACATAGGCTCTGTATTGCCTAAATACCAAACAGTCTGCTGCAAGTTCAACCTCGAAAGATAAACAAGCCCTAATAAGAAAGGTAGCGCAAAACTCATATGGTAGTTAAGCGCTTTTAGCGGGTTTTGGTTATCAACGGCACAGCTTATTTTGCTCATTTAAATAAGCATCTACAAAATCTACTTCCATCGGTTTTGAAAAGTAATAACCTTGCAGGTGAGATACACCAATATTAGTAAGCGTGTTTGCTTGTTCAATAGTTTCAACGCCTTCGGCAACCACAGTAAAATCTAAAGATGAGGCCATTTGTACAATTGCATGAATAATACTTAACCCTCTTTTATCCATGTTTTGAATAAAACTTCTGTCTATTTTTACTATATCTACACCAATATCAAGCATGCTTGATAGTGATGAGTAGCCAGTTCCAAAATCATCAATTGAAATACAAAAGCCTTGTTTTTGTAGTGCTTTAACGGCTGTCAAAAACGTGATTTTATCTTCGGCAAATACTGATTCGGTAATTTCTATATGCAGATCTTTAGGCTCTACTTGGTGATTGTTTACTATTTTTAATACCTTAGTTACAAAATTTGGATCTTGTAATTGTATTACCGATACGTTCACGCTTACTGCAATTTTTGTCGGTAAATGGTTGAATTTATTTGCTTGTATACATGCTTGTTCTATGACCCAGAGGCCCATTTGGGTTATTAAACCGTATTGCTCGGCAATAGTTATAAACTCATCAGGGAAAATATTTTCACCGTCTAGTTGCCAGCGTAATAATGATTCGAAAGAGGTTACTTTTGATGTTTTGCTATCTACAATTGGCTGAAATACTAGTCTTAAACTGTTTTCTTCTATGGCACTGGCTAGGCGTTGACTCAACAGGTACTCTCTTTCTTGTTTTAATTTGAGTGAATCGTTATAAATATTGATATTACCTTTAGCCATGCGTTTTTGGTGATACATTGCAATATCAGCAGAGCGAATTAAGGTATTTAAATCACTCCCGTGCTCAGGGTACATGGCCATTCCAATAGTTGCTGATACCCATTTTTGATATTTATATGTTTCATGCTCGGCGCTAATGCTTTGAAGCACTTTATTAGCAAACTCGATAAGCTCAGTTTGGTTTTGATACGTTGCTAAAATTAAAAACTCATCCCCGCCCCAACGGCATTTATAGAGTTGTTGGTTGCATACATTACTAATTCTCAGTGCTATTTCTTTTAATACTTTATCGCCCACTTTATGACCCAACGAATCGTTGATTTGCTTAAAACCATCTAAATCTACAAATAATAAAGCAAAGGGTTCTTTAGGGTTATCTGCTAGTTGTTTGTTTGCATTTTTTAAAAATGCGGTGCGGTTTAATAGATTTGTGAGTGGATCGGTATTCGATAAGCGGTAAATTTCTTCAGTGCGTTGTTCGACCTTGTTTTCCATTTCATTAAGCAGCTCTCTGTTTTGGTTTTTGAGCTTGATTGCACTGTGTGTAAATGTGGCTGATTTGTACGAAGAGGCAATCATGATTGTGGCAAAAGTTAAACCTAATAACCCCAATACGTGTTGGTAGTGATCGTTTGAAAGCGCTAGCAAAAAAGAGTAGGGCGCCAATAAAGTAAAACTATATAGAACAGCGGTAAAACGACTTCCAGACAGCAAATTTGCAGAGCCACCGGCAAGCGCCGATAAAATAGCGATGGTAGTAGTAACTTCCACCGTAGATGAAGTGCTATGAAACCAAAGAGCATAACCACACCAAGACACAGCTGTTGATATACAGCCAATAGCAAAGCGATTTAGATAAGAATGTGTGTTGTAAGGTTGGCGAGAATTTTGAGCTTTCAAAAAAAGCCCTACATCAATAATACGTAAAGTAAGCACGCACATCATTATGCCTAACCAGACTACTTTATCGTGGTTAGTTTTCTCATTAGTTATATCAAAAGCAAATACTAAAGCAACGCTGACTAGTACAGAGACTGCAATTCCGGAAATAGCATTCGAGTATAAAATCTTGAGCGCTTCTTTTCGCTCATTATTACTTAAATTGTTATATGGCACTAATTAAAACCTTTTTCAAAAACAACCCCTAGGAAATTAAGTAAACCATTTAGCAAATTACACTAATGCAATACTGGTAATACAAAGAGCTTAATAAGCCTTTACGCAGCTAAATAAAACTTTAATGTAAAGTAAATATAGTTTACGGGAGGGATAAAAAAAGTTTAAAAAGTAAAAAGGCCCAAAATAAATATTTATTTTGAGCCTTAAAATTATCAAGCAGGTTAAAGTGTTAACGACTTTACTTGCTGTTCTATAGATTTAACCTTCGAAATCGCTATCGTTATGGCGCTCTGCCATTTGCTCTTCTTCAGGACCCCATGTGCGATTTACGCGACGACCACGCTTAACAGCGGGGCGCTCTGATATTTGCGTAGCCCAGCGTACAACATGGGTGTATGAGGCAACATCTAAAAACTCTGCTGCATCATATAAAGCTCCAAGCACTAACGATCCGTACCACGGCCAAATTGCAATATCGGCAATTGAGTATTCATCACCTGCCATGTATTCATTTTCGCTTAAATGGCGATTTAACACGTCAAGTTGGCGTTTAGTTTCCATGGTAAAACGGTCAATAGGGTATTGCATTTTACTTGGTGCGTAGCTATAAAAATGACCAAACCCACCACCTAAGTAAGGTGCTGAGCCCATTTGCCAAAATAGCCAGTTACGACACTCTGTTTTAGCTTTTAGATCTTTAGGTATAAGTACATCAAATTTTTCAGCCAAATACTGTAAAATAGAACCTGATTCAAAGATGCGAGTAGGCGGCGTGGTTGAATGATCCATTAGCGCTGGGATTTTTGAGTTTGGATTAATATCAACAAAGTCAGATCCAAACTGATCGCCATCACCTATGTTTATTAAATATGCGTCATAGTCTGCATCGGTGCAACCAAGCTGTAAAAGCTCTTCAAACATGATTGTAGCTTTTTGGCCATTAGGTGTCGCAAGAGAATAAAGCTGAAATGCGTGCTCACCAATAGGTAGAGTTTTGTCATGAGTCGCGCCTGCAATTGGGCGGTTAATGCTGGCAAACTTACCGCCACTTTCACTTTCCCACGTCCATACTTTTGGTGGCGTGTATTCGTTTTTATCACTCATAAATAACCTCTGTTAGATGAAATACATATATGGTAAATGTGGCCATAAAAAATTAATTAAAGGCCCTAATACTTAATTTACCGACCTTTTAATTTATCGGCTTTTGCTAATCTATAACCTAAAAACAACCCGCTTAGCGCTCCAAATAAATGGCTTTCAAACGATACATGATAGCGCTGAGGTAAAACGCCCCATATAAAACCGCTATAAAGTATAGCCACTACAACTGCAATTATAATTGATTTTAATGAGCGTCTTACTAAGCCGTAGCATAGAATAAAGCCCCATAAACCATATATAACACCGCTTAAACCAACATGTATGTTACTGCGCCCAAATGCCCAAACTAACAGTCCACCAACTAGAGCGGTAAAAATAAATACGTTATAAAAACGTTTTACGCTGTACTGGCAAATTAGCCAACTTAATACTACAAATGGGATCATATTACTGGCAAAGTGCCACCAGCTACCATGTAAAAAAGGTGCGCATAGTATGCCAATTAATCCTTGGATACTGCGTGGATATATGCCTAAACCATTAAGATTTATGCCAGGTAGACTATTGATCACCTGTAGTACGAAGCAAATAACAACAATATTAAATATTGCGAAACGGGTACTCGTTAGTAATGACAGTGTGGTTGGCTTGGTTGCCATATAATCGCCCTAATTGACTTTAAGAGTTGCCAGTATAGGAATTGTATTTGCTAATGAAAAGCAATTAAAAAAGCACAGCATAAAATGCTGTGCTTATTTTTAATTTTTACTCACTATTAACCTAGTTTAGTTAATAGTTTCTTGGCTGCTAGTTCAGAGCTTGCTGGGTTTTGACCGGTAATTACTAAACCATCTACTAGCGCTAATACGCCCCAATCGTCAGTTTTTTGATAATCGCCGCCTTTTTTAATTAGCTCGTCTTCAACTAAAAATGGCACGATATCGGTAAGTTGCACTGCAGCTTCTTCAGAGTTAGTAAAACCAGTTACTTTTTTACCCGCTACTAATGCATTGCCATCGGCATCTTTAACATTTAAAAATGCAGCACTTGCATGACATACCGCAGCAACAGGCTTTTGCTCTTTTACAAAGCTTTCGATAAGTGAGATTGAGTCAGTGTTATCAACTAAGTCCCATAATGGACCGTGACCGCCTGGGTAAAATACAGCGTCAAAATCGCTAGATTTTACTTCACTCAACACTTTAGTGTTTGCCATAAGTGTTTGTGCTGCGCTATCTGCGTCATAACGTTTTGTTGCATCTGTTTGAAAATCGACAAGCGTACTTGTCGGATCAATTGGTGGTTGGCCGCCAGCTGGAGACGCTAATGTTACTTCAACGCCTGCATCAACAAATGCATAATAAGGGGCTGCAAATTCTTCTACCCAAAAACCTGTTTTTTCGCCAGTGTTACCAAGTTTTGCGTGAGATGTAAGAACCATAAGTATTTTTTTAGACATTGAATATATTCCTTCTGATGATTTGAATTAGTTTATCTTGCTTACCAACTACTATATGCACTAACAGAGCTTTAAACAACGATGATAAATTTAACTTTATTGGTTTAATAATTGATACAATAGAGGGGTTGAATTTAAAACACGCTACGGAGCACATATGAAGGTGTCGTTTGAGCAGTTAAAGAGCATGGTCGTATTTGCGCAAATTGTAGAGCAGGGCAGCTTAACCGCTGCGGCTAAACAGTTAGGTCTTACGCGAGCAGTAGCAAGTTATCATTTAAAAAAGTTAGAAACCCAACTTGAAGTCACTTTATTAAATCGCTCAACTCGTACCATGGCGCTAACTGAGGCGGGCATTGCTTATTATGAGCGTTGTAGAATAATTACCGAACAAGCTAATGCAGCTAATCAGCAAATAGAAAATATAAAGAGTGAGCCACAAGGTTTACTTAAAATTAGCTGCCCTGTGAATGTGGGAATGCAGCTAATTGTGCCCGCAATAAATACGTTTAAGCGCCAATACCCTAAAATTAAAATAGACTTACAGCTTACTGACGATGTGGTTGATATTATTAAAAATGGGTTCGATTTTGCAATTAGGGGTGTGGCACTGAGTGACTCCAACTTGCAAGCAACCAAGCTGACGACAATGAGCACTTGTATTTGTGGCGCGCCGGATTACTTTACACATTTTGGTAAACCTAAAACTCCTTTAGAATTGGCAGATCATCAATGGGTGGTTTATCAGCTAGGAAGTAAAACTTTAACACTTTCAAAAGATGGCAAAAAACACGACATTGCAATGCAAGGCGCCTTAAGTACTAATAACGCAGCTGCACGTACTGCCTTTGTAGAAGCGGGGCATGGCATTGGGCGTATTCCGCTTTACGATGCGTGGCCTAAAGTACAAGCTGGGCTACTTGAAATAATATTAGATGATTATAAAAGCAAAGATATTGAACTGTACGGGGTATTTCCGCCAGGAGCTGCGGGATCTAAAAAACTACGATTATTTATTGATTACTTAAAAGCGTATTTTGTAAAACAGCATACCGCCTTAGGTATGCTGAAAAGTGTTTAATTATTTTCGCTTTTTAAATATTTATAAAGCATTTATACAACACTTATAAAGTACGGCTAAATAATGCAACCGCTTGTTGATACATATTAATTGCAAGGGCTGCATCGTATCGCTCACCTTCATCACGCATAAAGGCATGTTGGGCATTAACTTCTTGCCATTGGTAATTAATGCCTGTGTTTACGCATTGCTGGTATATTTTAGTGCGGCCTTCTTGTGGCACATGCGGGTCTTGTTTACCCCATATAAAGTGAATTTCGCCTTGTATATCAGCCATGCATTCAAATGAGTTATTACCTGATTTTGCCGGTAATGTGTCGCTGTGAATATCAGTTGCGTATAAGCAAAAAGCCGCTTTAATTTCAGGGTTAAGCGCCGCTCTGTAAGCTAAATGCCCGCCAATACATACGCCCATAGCGCCCACTGTACCTGTGCAGTAATGCTGCTGCTTTATAAAGTCGATCATGGCTTGCGTGTCGCTATCATGATGCTCAAGTGGCTTTGCCCACTTATCAGCATTGCCTTTGTCTTTACCTGTATCATCATAAGCAAGCACAGTGCCCATAGGATTTAACTCGTGAAACACTTCCGGTACTAATACCACAAAGCCATGGCTTGCTAAAATAGCTGCGCTGCGTGCAATAGGTGCAGTTTGCTGAAATATTTCAGAATAAAAAATGATAGCAGGGAATTGCCCTTGCGCCTGAGGGCGATAGATGGTTGTTCGCATTAAACCTGTAGGTGTTGGCAAGTCTGCATTATGTTGTTGAATTATCATAAAAGCGCTCAGTTAAATAAAATTATATATAATGATATGGTAACTGAGCGCGATAAAATAAACGACTTTTGTTGTCGAGTATTTATACCAACCTGCATAAATCTTTGATCAATTTAACGAATTAAATTTCACTATAACGTCGTTAAAAATTTTTTATTTAGAACAACTAGATAAAAAATTTTTGCCTAGTTCTAGCGTAATTTTCTTAACGTTAAATAGACCCCATATATAAGCAGATTGGTATTAAATACTTGCAGGCATTTTATTACAACTAGCGTAATAACTTACGGTAGCCGGCCAATCTGAAAATATAGCCATTACCCCCACGTCTTTTGCGAGTACATCAACGACCGTCATCATATCGCCATCGTTATCTATAACATCAGCAATTGATTGATAGTAATAACCACCACCTTCATTAAGCGGACCTGAGCGCTCAAGGCTCCATGCAATAAGATCTAAACCTGCTGCTTTTGCGTCAATTGCGTATTGTGATGGCACGATATTATTTTCGTTATCTATTGTTAGCATCATCCAAATTGGAGGGGCTAAAATTTTAACGCCGTCAGCCACAAGTTCATCCATACCCGGTTGCCATGTTTGTGGGTTACTTGGATCAAATCCGGCTTCACTGTCGCGACCATCTAGGTATACGCTTTTATCTGCAAAGTCAGGGTTAGTGTTAATCCAGTATTTTACGTCTTCAAGGTTAAACGATTGTGGATAAACTTTTGAGGCTGGCACATTCATTTGTGTGTACTCGTCTAGCATTTTTTGCGCATATTGCTCTTGCGTCATTCCATCAAATGGCATACTTACTTGTGGCGATTTAAGTTCAGGGGTCATTTTTACACCCAACTCATTAAACAGTGCAATGCTTTGTTTATGGGTCATCAATGTGCCGTTGGTGGCATATAAATCAGTGCGCCAACTTGGTGTACCATCCATGTAATCGGCAACGGTAGTTGCATTAGTGTTTGCACCATCCATTTTACCTTCAAGGGTTAAAAATTCCGCTAAGCTTATATCGCTGGTACAACATTTTGCAGAAGCAGCAATACCGTTAGCGGGGTCTGCTGGTGTAAATGGCACACTGCATTTAGCTGCAAGCTCAGGAATGGCTAAAATATTAGTTGTGGTGTGTAAGTCGCATTGGGAGTGGCGACATACTAGCTCTTTATCGTTTGTAAATGTAACATCGCATTCAACAATGCCTGCGCCCATTCTAGCTGCAGCAATGTAGGCTTCTTTGGTATGCTCAGGATATTGCATTGATGCACCGCGATGACCAATAGAAAAGTCGGTGCGGTAAAAAGGACCTTCACTGCATGACTCTAATTGTGTTTTTAAAGCGCTGTCGCTCATATCATTGACTAAATAATATGGACGAGTGCCTAGTTGAATATCTGGCGCATCACCGTTTGGTACTTCTACAATAACAGGCGTAGGTACTTCAACAATCTCAACTTCGGTGTTGGTAACAACCACTTCTTTTTCTACTATTTCTACATCGTCGTCGCAGCCAGCAAGTGTGGCTAACAATATACAGCCTGTAAGTAAGGTAATACGTTTCATTGTTTATCCTTAAAAAGTAAAATTTGTACTACCTTAATGATTATTAATGACAATTTAGCTACAAGTTTATTAATTTACTTTTTTATTAAGCATTTGATTCACTAATAATGCACCTAACATTATAGCTGCACCAATACTTAACCTAACTATGTCAGCATCTCTGTTCCAAATAAGCACGTTAACAATAATCCCTGCTGGGATAAGTAAGTTATTCATGACTGCCAGAGCTCCAACGTTAACGAGTGTTGCGCCTTTATTCCACATAAAGTAACCAAGGCCTGATGCAACAACCCCTAAATAAATCAATATGCCCCACTGAGTAGAAGTGGTTGGTAATTTATTTGAATTACCAAATAATGCATAACAAATTGTGGCAATAATAAGTGCGCCTATAAAAAACCATCCAAATATGGTTTTATCATCAAGCTGATTGTTCATCATTAAGCGTTTATAGGTTACTTGGCCTACAGCAAAACTTATGTTCGCACCTTGAACTAATAATAAGCCAATTATGAAATTGCTATTTAGGTTTTCGTAACGAATGGTAATTGCACCAATTACAGCAATAAGTGCGATTATAAAAAAGCGTGGGTTAAAATGTTTGTTCAATGCATCATTTAGCAAGGTAATGTACAAAGGAGTCATTACTGTAAATAGCAGTACTTCGGGGACGCTTAAAAATAAAAAGGAGTGGTAGTAAAAGCTATACATAACACCAAGTTGTATAGCGCCAATCAGCATGAGCTTTAAGGCTAAAGGTTTAGGTGTTTGTTTAAACTTTAAAAATGGTAAAAATACGAGGGTTGCTAGTGCTATGCGAATTAACACACTAAACCATGCATCAACCTGACCTGCTAAATACACGCCAATTAAACTAAATGAAAATGCCCAAAGTAAAGTTACTGCAAATAAGTACCGCATAGCCGTCGTCTTTAAATAATTAATGGCAGCAGTTTATCTGTTATAAATTAATGTATAAACAATAAAAGCCCGCAAGCGGGCTTTTATAAAGCAATAATTAATAAACTAAGTTATTAATTAATAAACTAAGTTATTAATTATTCAACTAAACCACGGCGCTTAAGTAGTGCGTCGGTAGTTGGTTTTTGACCTCTAAACTCAATGTAGCTTTGCATTAAGTCGCGGCTGTTACCTTTTGATAGGATTTCTTTACGGAACTTATCACCGTTTTTACGTGTTAAGCCGCCGTTGTTTTCCATATGTGCAAAGGCGTCTGCTGCAAACACTTCAGTCCATAGGTACGCGTAGTAACCCGCTGAATAACCACCTGCAAATGTGTGGCTAAAGAAGTTTGATTTGTAACGCGGTGGAACAGGGTAGTAAGCAATACCGTGTTTTTCTAGTGCGTCTTGCTCAAACTTTTGAACGTCAGCTACTTTTTTATCAGAACCAAATGAATGCCATTCCATATCAAGTAGTGCAGCGGCTAAATATTCAGTAGTGCCGTAACCTTGGTTGAATTTTTGCGATTCAAGTACTTTATCAAGTAAAGCTTGTGGAATTGGCTCACCTGTTTTGTAATGTTTCGCATAGTTAGCAAGAACGGTTGGTTCAATCATCCAATCTTCATTTGCTTGTGACGGAAACTCAACAAAGTCACGCGCCGTTGCAGTACCCGCTAGGCTCGGGTATTTTACGTCTGAGAATAAACCGTGTGCAGCATGACCAAATTCATGGAACATAGTAGACACTTCGTCAAACGTCATTAGCGTAGGTTCGCCTTCTGCAGGCTTTGGAATGTTTTGCGCATTGTAAATAACAGGTTTAGTGCCTTTTAAGCCACTTTCGCTAACGTATGCGCTCATCCATGCACCGCCACGTTTACCTTCACGTGCGTAAGGGTCTAAGTAAAATAAACCAATAGCGCTGCCATCAGCGTTAAATACTTCGTATACGGTTACATCTTCATGATAAACTGGAAGATCTTTACGTTCTTTAAACGTAATACCGTACAGTTTGTTCATTGCAAAGAATAAGCCATCGTGAATAACCGATTGCATTTCAAAGTATGGCTTAACAAGTGCAGGGTCTAAGTTGTACTTTTCTGCACGTACTTTTTCAGCATAAAAAGTCCAATCCCATGGTTTAAGCTCAAAGCTTTCGCCTGAATCGTTAATCACTTTTTGAATAGCGGCTGCTTCAATTTTTGCTTTTTCAACTGCTTTTGGTGCTAGGTCATCAAGGATGCCGTAAACGTTTTCAGTTGTTTGCGCCATACGCGACGTCATTACATAAGAAGCCCAATCTTTGTAGCCTAAAAGCTCTGCTTTTTGAGCGCGTAGGTTGGTTTCTTTAATAATAATAGGGCCGTTAGTTTTTGCTGCACGGTTTGCAGAAGCTTTAAAAATTCGCTCACGTAGGTCGCGGTTTTCAAGGCTGCTTAAAATTGGTTGTTGCGTTGTATTTACCAAAGTGATCATGTAGCCGTCTTTGCCCGCTTTTTTAGCTGAAGCTGCAAGGCCTGCAATTTCGCCTTCAGAAAGACCCGCTAATTCACTTTTATCTGTAACTACAATAACGTCTTCTTTAAACGATTTTAAAATGTTTTGTGAAAACGCAGTAGATAGCTGAGCTAGCTCTGAGTTAATTTCACGCATTTTAGCTTTTTCAGCGTCATTTAATTTAGCACCTGCTTTTACAAACTGCTTGTAGTAAAAATCAACTAGGCGTTTATCTTCTGCGTTTAATTTATCTTGATTGTCGTAAATTGTTTGTACGCGCTTAAATAATTCACCGTTTAAGTAAATATCATCTGAGTGAGCAGATAATACAGGCGCCATTTTTTCATCAATACGCTGGTATTCAGCATCTGAAATTAAACCTGATAAGTTATAAAAAGCAGCCGATACGCGATTTAATAGCTCCCCTGACAATTCCATTTTAACTAATGTGTTTTCAAATGTTGCTGGAGCAGGGTTGTTAGCAATGGCTTGTACTTGTGCCGTGTGCTGTGCGATACCTGCATCGAATGCAGCTTCGTAGTCTTTTGTACCAAATTTATCAAACTCTGGTGCCATATATTGCAATGGGCTTGGCTTAAATAAAACATTGTTTGCGTTCATGTCTTGCACTTGTGCTGCGCCTTCTTTTGCCATGTTTTGTGTATCGTTAGATGAACAGGCCGATAATATTAAGGCACTAGCAATAGTAGTGGCGATCAGGGTTTTACGCATAATAACTCCATAGAAAGATTAGCCGGAATAGGCTTTGCGAGTCGAAAAACCTAGTTAACTTATCAAATTTTGGCGTTTATACAATAAAGTTTATCGGTATTAAGGGGGATTTGAACGCAAATTAGCTAATATTTAGCTTTAAGGGAGGTAAAAGTAGCTCTAAAAGTAAACACCTGAGCTACTTAATAAGTCGTTGAGTCATAATTGCTTAGTTATATCCAAGTACAAATTTTCTCTCAGAGCCAAAGTTGCTAGGTTGTTGTTGGCCAAACTCTTTGTTGATAGATGCCAGTGTTTGCTCTTGTTCTGCAAGAAGGCACAAAATTTTATTTCGGTAATCTAGGCTGCTTTCAAACAAATGTAAGTCTACCTGCGGCTGCAAAGTAGCGAGTCTTTGATTTAAAGTAAGTTGTGTCATAGGTGATCTCCAGTGCTTGTACACTATTTATATAGCACTCGGTGCAATAAAGAGTTAATAAATTGTTCATAAAAAGTATATTGAACTTATTAACTTGGCGTTTTAGTTATATTATGACTGCTAAACTTACCCAACACTGAACCGCTTTCACTTTATAGCGATTTAAATTTAAAGCGCTCCTTTGCTTGTTTTGGAAAATAAATGACCTTAGAACACATAAACCAAATTCTTGCCTTTGTTGTATTTAGTTACAGCGATGTACACATTACCGTAGCAAAAATTATTAAAGTGCCTTTAATACTTTTCGCTATTTGGTTTATTGTGACGCGTATTGGCAAGCTAATAACAAAAACATTATTGGCAAAAAAGTTAAGCCAAGATGCCGTGCATTTATTTACACGTATCTACTTTATTTTAAGTATCGCTATTTTAATTTTTACATCTTTAGAAGTATTAAGCATACCGCTTACTGCGTTTGCTTTTGTTTCAGGTGCTATTGCCATTGGTGTTGGTTTTGGCGCGCAAAATATTATTAATAACTTTATTAGTGGCTGGATATTAATGTGGGAGCGCCCAATACGTATAGGTGACTTTTTAGAAGTAGGTAATGCAAAAGGTGTGGTAGAAACAATAAATACACGTTCAACACGTATTCGCCGAAACGATGGCGTACATATGCTTATACCTAACAGCCAACTACTAGAAAACACAGTAACAAACTGGACGCTAATAGATGGCAATGCACGCTCATCGGTCAGTGTAGGCGTTGCGTATGGATCAGACGTGATACTGGTTAAAAAGCTTATTCAACAAGTGCTTGATGATCATGAAGCAATATTGGCTAATCCAAAGTCATCGGTGTTATTTGATGACTTTGCAGATAGCTCGCTCGTATTTAACGCTATTTTTTGGGTGTGCGCCGAGTCTGAAACCATGCTTAGAAAAGTACGCAGTGATATTCGTTTTAGTATTTACGCTGTATTTGAAAAGCATGATGTAGTGATTGCTTTTCCGCAGCGTGATATTCATATCGACGGTGAAATTGCATTTAAGCGCTCATAGTTCAAATATAGTAAATATTAAAAGTCGCTCTTGGGCGGCTTTTAATAAAAACACAGGTGTTTCTATTTTAGGTTAACATGTAAAACAATCCCTTCTTCCTACTCCAGTTTATTAAAGTCAACAAAGGACATATGTCCGCACTATTAGGTTTTTGCATCTAAATAGTGATAAAAATGCGCAATCTTGTAGTTAAATGTTGCAAAAAAGTTTCTAATTATGTCAATATTTATGCAGTAAAATTATTACAAAATGATATAATCTTAATCGTTCGTTCAGCCTTATAGCATCGTTTTTGTACTCTCGATAATAAGGTCCGCGCGCATGACGCAAGTCGCGAAAAATTGAACGAGCCCGCAACTTACCTTCAAGGTATAAGTAGCGCAACACAAAAAACCGTTGAACAAGAGTGCACAAAAAAGGTTAAACCCAACATGAAAGCAATGAAAAGATCTACGTTAGCCACCCTAATCAATGCAACGTTGTTCTCTGCAGTAGCAGGTACTTCATTTTCTTCTTTAGCTGCTGAAGAAAAAACAGCTAAAAAAAGTAATCAACTAGAAGTTATTCAAGTAACAGCTCGTAAACGTGTAGAAAACGCTCAAGAAGTACCAGTAGCAGTATCTGCTCTACAAGGTGATAACCTTGATGCGTATAGCTCAGCTGGTATGGATATTCGTTTTTTAAATGCGAAAATCCCAAGTTTATCTATTGAATCTTCATTTGGTCGTTCATTCCCACGCTTTTACGTTCGTGGTTTAGGTAATACCGATTTCGATTTGAATGCATCACAACCAGTATCACTTGTTGTTGATGAAGTAGTTCAAGAAAATGCAATTTTAAAAGGCTTCCCAGTATTTGATGTTGAACGCGTAGAAGTATTACGTGGACCACAGGGAACTTTATTTGGACGTAACACGCCGGCTGGCCTTGTTAAGTTTGATACTGTTAAACCAAGCCAAGAATTTGATGGTTATGGCTCTGTTTCATACGGTAGCCGTGGCGCTGTAGACACAAGTGGTGCTGTAGGTGGTGCTTTAACTGACCGTTTATCTGCTCGTGTTTCATTATTATGGCAAGATAAAGACGATTACATTGATAACCAAGCTCCAGGCTTTGAAGCTAAAGACGAGCAAGGTGGTTACACTGAAAAAGCGGCACGTGTTCAGTTTTTATATGAAGGCGATGATTTTACTGCTTTATTAAACTATCACACACGTGATTTAGATGGCTCGCCAATTGCCTTTCGTGCAAATGTAATTAAAACGGGTACTAACGAGCTAGTAGATAATTATGAAAGTGATGTTGTTTATCAAGATGCAGCATCTCGTTCTACTCAACAAGTAGAATCTGAAGGTGCAAGCTTAAAGCTTGAGTGGGAACTTAAAAATCACACAATCACTTCAATTTCTGCATGGGAAAGTGCTGAAATTTATTCTCGCGCTGACATCGACGGCGGTTACGGTGCTTCTTATATTCCAGATTTCATGGGGCCTGGTTTTATCCCTTTCTCTTCAGAAAGTGCTGATGGCATTCCAGATCACGACCAGTTGACGCAAGAGCTACGCTTATCTAGTAACTTTGATGGCGATTTAAATTATCAAGTAGGTGTTTTTTACTTCGATGAAGAACTAACAATTGAAAACTACAGCTACGATACATTCTCAACCCCCGATGCTGGTGCTTTAAATGGCTATGTTCGTCAACAGCAAGATACTACAGCTTGGGCTGTATTTGGTTCTGTAGATTATACTTTTTCAGATGATTTAAAAGTAACAGCGGGACTTCGCTACTCTGACGATGATAAAGATTTTGTCGCTGACCGTACACTTAGCCCAATTGGCGGTGGTGCTTTACTAGTAGAGCGTGACGTTAGTGACGACCATGTTAGCTGGGACTTATCTGCAAATTATAAAGTAAACGATGATGTTAACTGGTACGGCCGTGTAGCAAATAGCTTCCGCGCACCTAGTTTACAAGGTCGTATTTTGTTTGGTGATGATGTAACAACAGCTGAGTCAGAAACTGTAACATCGTACGAAACGGGTATTAAATCAGACGTGTTAGATGGCCAAGGTCGTGTTAACGCGACTGTGTTTTATTACACAATGGACGACCAGCAACTTACCGCTGTAGGCGGTGGTGCTAACTTTAACCGTTTAGTTAATGCTGATAAAACGACTGGCTATGGTTTTGAGTTAGATACGCAGTGGGTATTAAGCGATGAGTTTAATGCAACGTTTAACTTGAGCTACAATAAAACAGAAATTAAAGATAACGATTTAGCTGTCGCTGTTTGTGCTCAATGTACTGTAACTGACCCAATTAATGGTTCTGGTCTTGCTGTACTTGATGGTAATAGCTTACCGCATGCTCCTGAGTGGATCTCTAACTTTACGCTTCGCTACACTAAAGAACTTGCCGATGGTAACTTCTTCGCTAGCGGTGATATTTCTTATCGCAGTAAAATCAATATGTTCCTTTACGAATCAGTAGAGTTTGAAGGTAAAGAGCTTATTGAAACAGGTTTGCGTACAGGTTACACATGGTCTGAAGGCGATTACGAATACGAAGTAGCCGCTTTTGTTCGTAACTTATTTGACGAGCAACAAGTTATTGGTGCTGTAGACTTTAATAACAATACGGGTATTGTTAACGAAGAACGTTATGTAGGTGCTGAGTTTAAAGTTAGATTTTTCTAACTAATAGCTAAAAGTATTTATTTTAAAAGCCTGCATTGCGCAGGCTTTTTTATTTGTATAACCCCTTTTAGAGCTGCTAAAGTAGCGCCTAATTGGTTTATTTAAAGAGAAGAGCAATGGCTGGATTTTGGAATTACCGTGTAATTTTTTGTGAAGCAACGAAAGATGAAGCAGCGCAATATCAAATACACGAAGTAGAATATAACCTGAACGGTAAAGTGACTAACTGGTCAGAAACAGGCGCAGCCCCTTTTGGTACAACACTTGATGAGTTGAAAGATGACTCAGATCGTTTAAAAACAGCATTTGAAAAGCCTGTACTTAAAGTTATGCGTAAAACGCGTGGCTACGAGCTTGTTGATGTTGAAACAGGTGAGGAAGCAACGGGTGAGCCACCAGCAGGCTTAACGCAATAACAACAATTTAATAAAAGGTGCTTAAGGCGCCTTTTTTATTGTCAAAATTTGGCTTAGGTTAAATAAGGAATGAGGATGACATTAGAAGCAGTATTATTTGATATGGATGGCACATTAGTTGATTCAGAAAGCATGCACTTTGTATGTTGGAGTAAACTACTTAAGCCTTATGGTGTTAGTTATTTAGAAAGTAATTTTTGTCAGCGCTTTTCAGGACGACCCACTTTAGAAGCTGCAATAGAGATTAAGCAAGAGCATAACTTATCAGTAAGCGCACAGTTTTTAGCGGATGAAAAATACAGTTTATTTGGCGAATATGTAATAACACATTTACCACCACTAATGCCGTTTACTGAGCAAACGTTGAAAGCTGTAAAAGCGAGTGGCTTAAAAATGGCGCTAGTAACGGGCAGTGCTAAAAGTGAAGCTATGCCAATACTTAAAGGTTTAGGATTTTATGAGCTGTTTGACACGGTGGTAACAAAAGACGATGTAACTAATCCTAAACCTGCTGGAGACCCATATTTACTGGCACTTAAGCAGATAAATATACAGGCAGGCAATGCAATCGCCGTTGAGGATACATTTACCGGCGTTACGGCGGCCAATAACGCCTTGTTACGTGTTGTAGCCATTGCTAATAGCCACACAAAAGATCACGATTTTAGCCAAGCTACCTATAAAATGAGTAACTTAGATGAGTTTTGGCAATGGGTGCAATCTCAACTATAGTTTAAGCCAACTTTTACTTGCTTGGATGCGCCAATGTTTACTATTAAACACCTGTTTTTAATTGTTTTTGTACTTTTTACGCAATGTATAAGTGCAGCACAACCCTCTGTTTTACTCGCGAAAGTATATGACGAAACTAAGCATTACGATGTAAGTAAATATTTAGTCAGTGAAAAATATGATGGCGTAAGAGCTATATGGACCGGCACGCAGTTTGTTACTCGCAAGGGTAATATTATTAATGCGCCAAGTTGGTTTACAGCGCCATTGCCAAACGTATGGCTTGATGGTGAGCTGTGGACCAAACGTGAGCACTTTTCTGCGCTTAGTGGCATAGTAAGAACTAAAACCCCTAATAATCATGATTGGCAAACTATTACTTATAAAGTATTTGATATGCCAGATAAAACCCTGCCTTTTAGCATTCGCTATAAAAACTATAATGAGCTTATTACTAGCCTAAACTCGCCGCACATTAGCGTTGTAGTTCAATATAGCTTTACTAATAATGAGCAGCTCACAGAATATTTTGAAAACATAACTAAGCAGGGCGGCGAGGGCGTAATGCTTCATTTGGCCAGTGCTAAGCACAGCAATGGGCGAAGCAGTGCATTACTAAAATTAAAGCCTTATTTAGATGCAGAAGCGATTGTAATTGCGCACTTACCAGGTAAAGGCAAATACCAAGGTATGTTAGGTGCATTAAGAGTAAAAACAGCACAAGGGCAGGTGTTTTCAATTGGTACTGGGTTTAATGATGCAGAGCGCGCCACTCCACCTGAGATAGGCAGCGCTGTAACGTACCGGTATCATGGCTTAACAAAAAACGGGTTACCGCGTTTTGCTAGTTTTTTACGAGTTAGAGATAATTTATAACATTTATAAATTTTACAAAGTGTGCTAAATTGCGCGGCCTTTTTGGTAATGTGTGGTGAAGTATGTTTGTAGGTTTTGATTACGGTAGTTCTAATTGTGCTATGGGTGTAATGAGCGAGGGTAATGTTCAATTAGTACCGCTAGAGCAAGGAAAACATTACTTACCGTCTACACTTTACACTCATCACAGTGCCTTGGTTGTTGACTTTGTTGCTAAGCACTTACATGGCACAGCCCATGAGCATGACTTTTTAACACAGCGCCAAGCATTATTAAATACCTTACCTCGTATTAAGTCAGACCTTGATTTACAGCCTTCAGATGAAACCCTATTTATTGGTCGTGAAGCGATTAGCGAGTACGTGCAGTTCCCTGAAGAAGGCTACTTTGTTAAGTCCCCTAAATCATTTTTTGGCGCAACAGGTTTAAAGCAAGGTCAAATTAACTTTTTTGAAGATATCGCAACCGCGATGATCTTAAAAATTAAGCAACGCGCTGAGCTCTCTTTAGGTAAAACACTTACACAAACAGTGATTGGTCGCCCAGTAAACTTCCAAGCTGTGGGTGGTGAGCAATCAAATCAACAAGCGGTCGGTATTTTAGAACGCGCTGCTAAACGCGCTGGTTTTAAAGACGTAGAGTTTTTATATGAGCCACTTGCTGCGGGTATCGATTACGAGAGTGATTTAACTCAAGATCAAAAAGTACTCGTTATTGATATTGGTGGTGGTACGAGTGACTGCTCATTTGTACAAATGGGCCCAAGCTTTAGAGGAAATAGCCAGCGCGATGGCGACTTTTTATCTCACAGTGGTAAACGTGTTGGCGGAAACGATTTAGATATTGCTTTGAGCTTTCATGGTTTAATGCCGTTATTGGGTTTAGGCAGTACGTTTAAATCAGGTCTACCTTTGCCTAATCAAGCGTTTTGGCAAGCGTGTAAAATTAACGATGTAAATTTACAAAGCCAATTCTATAGTGAAAGCCATACCCGAGAGCTAAATGCACAATTACGTGATGTAAGTGCACCTGAGCTTTATAAGCGTTTAATACATTTACAGCAAAACAAGCAGGGTCATCAGTTAGTACAACAAGGTGAAGCGGCTAAAATAGCACTTTCGTCAGCTAGTGCGTTTGATTGTGATTTAAGCTTTTTAGATAGTGGGCTGAATAAAAATGTATCGGTAAGCGATTTAGCTGTTGCCGTTGAGAGTAGTATTAGCCAAATAGTTACTTTAGCAAAACAAGCAATCAGCGACGCTGCGACCACGCCAGACATTATTTACTTAACAGGCGGTAGTGCACAGTCACCATTGATTAAAGCGGCTTTAAGTGAGCACTTAGGTAATATAAAAATGGTTAACGGGGACCACTTTGGTAGTGTAACTGCTGGCCTGACTAAATGGGCCAGCATGCTTTATAAATAACCTAGATTACAATTGAGGTTTAAAGATCTATTTGTCGGGTTGCGAGGTATTTTTCGTAATCTGGCAATGTACGTTCAAGCTCTACATCCATAAGTGGTGAGCTTAATAACATATCTGCACTCACCTCATTACACGCCACCGGAATATTCCAAACAGCGGCTAAACGCAGCAGTGCTTTAACATCAGGGTCATGAGGCTGTGATGCTAATGGGTCCCAAAAAAATATCAAAACATGTATCTCATGTTCAGCTATTTTAGCGCCAAGTTGTTGATCGCCGCCCATAGGACCACTTAATAGCTGAACCACATCAAGTCCCGTGGTTTTTTGAATTAAATGCCCGGTAGTACCTGTGCCATATAAAGTGTGCTTACTTAGTATTTCTTTGTGCTTTTCACACCATAATTTTAATGCTGCTTTTTTACCGTCGTGGGCAACTAAAGCAATATTTTTTTGTGCGGGAAGAGATTGTGTTTTTTGTTCCATGCTGATTCTTTTTTATTAGTTAGCTTAAACTCTGGGTAATAAATCTCTTAACCAAAGTGCAGGTTAGTTAAAATAATAGATTGATAGCAAGGGCTATAAATACAATGCCGGTGATCCTATCAATCCAAAGTTGGCTATTTGGGTTACGTCTAAAAAACTGTGCAATTTTGTCGCCAAAATAAATATACGTGCAGTCAATCGGAAAAGCAAAAATAGGGTAAAGCAAGCCAAAAAAAGCGAGTTGAAAAGTAGCAGATGAAAGCGTTGGATCTACAAATTGCGGAATAAATGCAATAAAAAACAGCGCCACTTTAGGGTTTAGCACTTCAGTCATCATGGCTTGAAACATGACATTACTTTTTTTACTGGTACTTATATGCGGTTTATCGGTTTGCTTGTCATCAGATATAGGCTCTGGCTGCTTTAGCGTGCCTTTAATCATCATAAATCCCAAATAACATAAATATGCTGCGCCTACATATTGCACTGCGGCATAGGCACTTGGGGAAGCTTTTAGGACTGCGCTTAGGCCTACAACAGCAAATAGAGTATGAATAACCCCACCTAATGCAAAACCAAAAGCACTTTGCATACCGGCGCTTCGACCATTAGCAAATGTTTGTGCCATCAAAAATGCATTTGATGGCCCAGGTGCTACAGCCATTAAAAAGCTGGCTAATAAAAACGAGGCTAAAAAATCAGGATTGATCATTGAGCGCTTTTAGTTGGGTGTAAAGTATGTGCTTTTTTGCTCATTAAAATAATCCAAAGCGGAACTAGTAATAATAAATGAAAAGCAATTAACCACGGTGTACTTAACCCCAAATATTGGGTTAAAACAACGAGTATACTCGCGCCACTCATTTGCATAGCACCAAGTAATGCCGAGGCTGTGCCTGCTTGTTTAGGAAAACTCGACAGAGCCATACCTGCAGCTGAGCCTAAACTTAGAGCAAAGCCTAATGCTGCAATTAAAATAGGTAACATAAGCGCAAATGCCGTCTCTATACCGCTAAGGGCTAGCATTAAAACACCTGAAAAAACCAGTACACTCACACCGACACGCAAAGCACGTTGGCTATTTCGTTTAATGTACGTTGGTAAAATAAAACTAGCGACAATACTTATTACGGCATTTAACGTAAACCAAAAAGTAAAGTCGGCTACAGTGCCGCCTAAATGCGTAATAAGCCAGCCTGGAGCTAGCGTCACATAAACTAATATCGCCGACATTGAGACCATGCAAATTAGGCTATTAAACAAAAATACCGGTGTTTTTATAATAGGTGTAAAGCGACGTAAATCTAAAATATGCCCCTGATAATGGCTATCAGCAGGACGAGTTTCTCTAAAAAAGAATAGCGTAACAACAAGGCCTACAATGGCAAACGCGGTTAAAAACATAAAGTTCATACGCCAGCCAAATTGTACGGTAAGCCAAGCCCCTAAAATAGGTGCCATTGCCGGAATAAAGCACACAATCCCGTTAAGGTAAGTGATCATTTGTCCACTTCGTTCACTACCATATTTGTCACGTACTATCGCAAATGCGACAACAAATGTGGCACAGGCTCCAAAACCTTGAAGAGCACGTGCAATCATCAATACTTCAAAAGAAGGCGAGTAATAGGCAAGTAATGCTGAGCCTGCATATAAACTTATACCCACTATAGCCACTGGCTTTCGGCCAAACCTATCGGCCAAAGGCCCCGCAATTAATTGGCCTAAACCTACTGTTAGCATAAAAATAGCAACGGTTTGCTGAACTTGTTGTTCTGTAACTGCAAATTGTTCTGCAATAGTAGGAAAAGCGGGTAAGTAAATATCGATTGCCATAGGGCAAAATATAACGAGTAACGCTAGGATAAGTAACAAAGTCATATTAGGTTTAGCGGGCTGTGTTTGCATTGAGTCTCCTTTTGTCGAGTATTTTAGGTGGGCACTCATAAAAAAGAAAGGGCTTATGACCCCTGCATAGGTTGTCATTCTTACTTTTTGATTGGATTAAGCTAAAAAGGCAGTGTAAATGCACTTTTTAAAACTGGTCTGATGTGTTAATTTTAAAAAAGTAACTGTTGATGGAAAATAATAATGAGTAATAAATCTGCACTTGTACAAACATGGCATAAATTTAAGCGCCTACCTTTCGGGAATTGGCTTTTTACTAAAGCTGTTTGCTTTAAAGCGCCATATTTTGGTTCAATGAAACCTTACGTGCTCGACCTTCGAGAAGGGCATTGTAGTGCGTTGGTTAAAAATCGTCGCAGCGTTCATAATCATATTGGAACTATTCATGCTATTGCGCAGTGTAACTTAGCTGAATTGTGTGCAGGTGTAATGGTTGATGCAACAGTGCCAGTTAAAACGCATCGTTGGATCCCAAAAGGGATGACAGTTAGGTATTTGGCTAAAGTAGATACAGATGTAAGAGCAGTCGCTGAAATTGATTTACCGCATAAGTGGATTGATAAAGAAGACTTAGTAGTACCGGTTAAACTGTATAATACCCGCAATGAGCTTGTTTTCACTGCAGATATTACTATGTATATTACTGAAAAAAGGTAGCTTACGTTAAGCTGATTTTACTTAGTTTTTATCAGCGGCTTGTTTATTTACAAACGATAAGTCGCTGCCATCTTCCTTCAACAATGCTTTAACTTCTTTTGCAGGTTTAAGTTCTTTCGAAATTAGTTCAGGCTCTTCTTTTTCAAAGCGTTGCTTTAAACTGCCTTCAATTACTGCACCTGCATCAATACTCAATGTATCGTGAAACACATCGCCATGAACATGAGCGCCACTTTGTACCTTTACTTCACTAGCATTAATTGAGCCAATAACTTTGCCTTTAACAATAACGCTTTTAGCTTCAACAATACCTTCAACAACACCCGTTGAGCCAATAACTAAATGCTCCACTTTTATATCGCCATCAATGCGGCCATCAAGCTGTACTTCACCTTGGCTAACTAAAGTGCCTGTAAGGCGTACGTCTTCAGAAATAATAGACGGTGTGTGATTTACTCTTTTTAAATTAGAGCTAACTGTTTTTTGTTTTTTTCTACCAAACACGAGAAAGCGCCTTTGTTATTTTTAGAGGATTGACTTGTTTACCGTTAAGTAATACTTCGTAGTGTAAATGCGTGCCTGTGCTTCGGCCGGTGCTGCCCATTAAACCAATTACGTCATGTTTAGTGATTAACTGACCTTTTTTTACTTTAATTTTATTTAAGTGTCCAAATCGAGTCACTAAGCCATTTTTATGTTCAAGCTCAATAAAGTTACCATAACCACCATTACGACCGGCACGAAGCACTACAGCGTCTGCTGGGGCAAATATCTCGGTTTTATGCCAACCTGCTAAATCAATTCCTTTATGAAAGGCATGATTACTATTCATAGGATCTTTTCTAAGACCAAAACTACTCGAAATATAATATTTAGCTTTAGCTAAGGGGAGGGTGTTTGGTAGTTCAGTTAAAAAGTTTTCTAAATTATTTAATGCTAATAACTTATCAACGATGGCTAAAAAGTGGCTTGGAATTTTTGTTTCGTTAAATGTATCAAGTGGGCCACCTTGTGCGGTTGTTTGGGCACTTAATATTAAGTGTTGCTCAAGCGCTGACTCAATTCCAGCGCCTTTAACCATAGCTAAAATAGCTTGGTGA
The DNA here is from genome assembly GCF_015864305.1 of Pseudoalteromonas sp. NZS71_1. Classification (NCBI taxonomy): domain Bacteria; kingdom Pseudomonadati; phylum Pseudomonadota; class Gammaproteobacteria; order Alteromonadales; family Pseudoalteromonadaceae; genus Pseudoalteromonas; species Pseudoalteromonas sp. NZS71_1. The sequence continues at coordinate 220,823 of NZ_JADYXM010000003.1, forward strand.
CGTTCGCTAATTTGGTTATCTAAAAAGTTAAAGCTTTGCTCATAATGATTATTCAAATTGGCAATTCTTGTTGCGAATGGAATTGGAGCTATTAACTGCGCTTGTTTACCTTTTTGATTTTCATCGACTAATGGCTCATGAAACTCATTGCCATTTTCATTAATAGGTACATCAAGTTCTGTATCAAGCTTAATAACATCTTTGCTAATTGAAGCGGGAAGGGACTCTATCATGCTTTGCAGTAGCGCCTGTTTTTGCTCAAGTATTGCAAGTTGCTCTAACTGCGTTGCTTGCAGGGCTTGTTGCTCACTGACTTTTTGTTGCCACAGCGTTTGCTCGGTTATTTGATTTTGTTTTATGTCAGAGATTTTATTTGTTTGTGTATAAACACGAAAGCTCGAAATACTCAGCCAAATAAAAGTGGCTAAAATAAGCGATGCTACAAAAAGTTGAAACCAAGAGGCTAAAACAACATGCTTAACTTCGCCATTTTGGCGAATAAGTAGCTGACGAGCTGGGAAAAATTTATGATAAAAAGACTTTATAAATACTGACATGGCATATAAACACTGGCTATTAACCGAATTAAGATAGCAATTTGAGTTAAAAAAGCTAGAAAAAAATTGTAACTGTTCAAAAATTAATAAAAAAGGGCTGCTTTTAGTAAGCAGCCCTTTTAATAATTTTTTTAATACTCGTATTACTTTGTAGGCAGTACTGTGCTCTCTACAGAGCCAAAACCTATGCGTGCATAGCCTTCTTTTTCACACCAACCGCGCATAATAACGTTATCGCCATCTTCTAAAAAGCTACGTTGTTCGCCATTACTTAGCGTAATTTTTTCTTTACCGCCACGAGATAGTTCAAGTAAAGAACCCGCTTCTTCGTGCGTTGGACCCGACTGAGTGCCCGAACCTAACATGTCACCTGGCATAAAGTTACAGCCATTTACTGTGTGGTGAGTAACCATTTGTGCCACAGTCCAGTAAGAGTGCTTAAAACTAGATGTTGATACGCGCGTTGGGTTATGGCCTTCGCTACGCATTTTTTGCGTTTGAATTTTAACATCCATTTGAATATCAAAAGCACCTTGGTCGCGATTCGCTTTTGACTCTAAATAGTCCATAGGCTGCGGATCGTTTTCATCACGCGTCCAGCTTGTTCTATAAGGCGCTAGCGCTTCGGTTGTAACAATCCAAGGCGATACAGTTGAGGCAAAGTTTTTAGCTAAAAATGGACCAAGCGGTTGGTATTCCCACGCTTGCAAGTCACGTGCTGACCAATCGTTAAATACACAAAAGCCAAATACGTGGTTTTCTGCATTTTCGATAGCGATTGCATCGCCCAGTGCATTGCCTTTACCTAAGTAAATACCCAGCTCTAATTCGTAATCAAGACGTTTACAAGGACCGAATGACGGCACTTCTGCATCAGGCGCTTTAGTTTGGCCTTTAGGGCGATGAAATGTTTGACCCGATACGTCAATAGATGAAGAGCGACCATGATAACCAATAGGTACCCATTTATAGTTAGGTAGTAATGGGTTATCAGGGCGAAATAAACTACCCACAGCTGTAGCATGATAAATAGAAGTGTAAAAGTCAGTGTAATCACCGATACGACAAGGCAAAGAAAACTCTATATCAGACTGTGCAACCAATGTATCGCTAAGTGCTTGTTGGTGCTCAGAGCCTGCTCTTAGTGCTTTTGAAAGGGCTAAACGAAGTGCTGACCAATACTGCCCCCCTAAACCCATAAATGTATTTAGAGTTGCTTCACTTGCTGCATCAGCGGCTGTTTTAGCGTCACCTGTTAAAACATTTAATTTACTCAGTTTTGCTAAATCAATTACTTGGTCACCAATTGCAACACCACCACGAAAGGCCTCATCAGACCCTTTACGGCGAAACTCTGCAAACGGTAAGTTTTGAATAGGGAAGTCGCAATTATCAACATTAGCTGACTCTACCCAGCTGGTTAAATTAATATCGTGGGTTTCGTTAATTAGGCTCATTACATTTCCTTTGGATTTTACTGTATGGCGACAAGGTATAGTTTATTTAATCATACTTGTACTTGGCGCCATACTTTTTAAATATTAAAACGACAAAAAGCAGCGAAGTTCGCTGCTTTTAATTTACTCAAATATTTTATAAAACGCCGCGACGCTCTTGGTCGCGTTCGATTGATTCAAATAATGCTTGGAAGTTACCTTCACCAAAGCCACCATCATCAACGCGTTGGATCATTTCTATAAAGATTGGACCAAATAAGTTTTTAGAGAAAATTTGTAATAAATAACAATTTTCACTTTGGCTATCTACGAGTATCTGGTGCTTACGAATTTTTTCTTTATCTTCAGCTACCCAAGGTACTCGGTCAAAAATAGTATCGTAGTACTCTGGGATAATATCGAGGGTTGCAATTGTTGATTTATCTAGCTTATCAAGAGAGCTCACTAAGTCATCTGTTAAAAACGCTAAATGTTGAACGCCTGGGCCGTTGTACTCACCAAGGTATTCATCAATTTGGTTGTTATCGTTACCTTTACCTTCGTTTATTGGAATAGAGAAGGTGCCACAAGGTGATTTTAGTGCATACGAAATAAGCGCTGTTTTTTGACCTTTAATGTCAAAGTAGCGTACTTCAGTAAAACCAAATACGTCTTTATAAAAGTTAGCCCATTTTTCCATGGTGCCTTTATAAACGTTATTGGTTAAATGATCGATTCGGATAAAGCCTTTATCTTCTACAACATTTTGCGTTTCTAAATCTTCAAAATCACTTTCGTAAACAGTGCCTTTGTCGCCAAAATTTTCAATAAAATAAATTAGGCTGTCGCCAATGCCATAAATTGCAGGGTAAGGCATGTTTTTATGTGTTGAATCAGTGGCTGGTTTTGCACCACGCTCTACTGCAGTTTCAAATGCTTTTTGCGCATTCTCAACACGCCAACCCATTGAACAAATAGCAGGACCATGGCTTTTAGCAAATTCTGCAGAAAAACCTTCACGCTCGTTATTCAGTAAAAAATGAATATCGTTTTGGTTGTAATAAACAATGTCTTTACCTTTGAATTTTTTAAGCTTAGAGAAGCCAAAATCAGTAAATACTTTATCCATATAATCAGCATCAGGTGTTGCGTACTCGGTAAATTCAATACCGACTAAACCTAAATAGTTATTTACTTCACTCATTATTATTACTCCCGCAATTAAGCACTGCGATTATGTGTTGTTGTCATATTGCAGTAGATAATCAACCAGATTTTTGATTTGGGGAAGGGGGAGGCACTATTTAGTGTGTAGTGTATGTGTAAATTTTATAAGACGGTTATTATAAAGTTACGTGTTTGTAATACAGTTAAGTAAAATGAAGTTATACGCCATAGGGTTGAATAGTGGTTTTTATTCTTAATTCGTTGTTTTTAAATAATAAAAAGGAAGGTTCACCTGCATGAAGCCTCCTTTTAGAATGAACAAGAAAAAGCTTAGTTGTATTTAATTGTTTACACTTTTAGAGTTGCCACCAAAGAACTTGTTACGTTGCTCAATCCATTGGTTTGTTTTTATCGCTGGCGCAGCTTGATAGTGACGTTCAATCGTTTGATTTAACACTCGCGTTGGTTGCTCAAAGGACAACTTTTGTTGTGCGCCGCCCATACTTTTAATTTCACCGCGAGTCATAGCACGACCAGCATAGAGTAATGCATTTAAGTAACCAGGTCGGGTTTCGTAGTTGTTATCTGTAAATAACAGGATTGTTTTATCAAGTGCCCATCGACGGTTTATCTCACCTTCTTCTTTAACACCTTCGAGTTCACCATCTACGTATATTTCAAATACGCCATTTGTTGGTGCGGCATAAAATACAAAGGCAATACGATGCCAGTTACCTGGTTCAGTATCGCCAAAGTATCCACTATTGCTGGTTGCTTCACCGTACCCACCGTCTGGGCTTGCAAATATATCTGCGTCATCTGTATCGTAGTTTTCGGTATCTGCTTGGATTATTGCGCGGTAAATGTCGTTTGTTTCCAATGGCCAGTTTATATCCATAACTATTGTGTAGTCAGACACTAACCCGTCATCTTTAAAATCACCATTTGCAGCTGTGTTTAACGTAATTAATAGGCCTTCTGTTGGGGAGTGACGAGTAAAAGCCATTACACCAGAAGGACCATCAGTTAAATCCCCAATATTAAGATCAGTGGTTGTCTCATAGCGGGTGTCTTCTGGGCCCCAACCGTCATTTTCTGGGTCAAAGTAGCTTAAAACAGATGGGCCTGAGTCTGGAGTTAGTGGGTTTGTTGGATCGTCAAAGTTCCAAGTTGTTATATTTGCAACATCTTGGCAAGCATTAAGCTGTGTGTCTGTATCAAGGTGAAGACATTGAGTTGTTCTAAAGCGCGCGTATTGATCAAGTAGCCACCATGCTTCGGCAATTGGCTTTACATCATTAAAAGTAACACTGCTAAAAAATAAATCTGGATTAAGTGCCGGACCTTTAAATAAAGCGACATTATAATTTGTCGTTACTTGAATATCTTCTGGCTTTAACACAAACCAATCGGGTTGGCTGGCAATCATTGTGTTTAAATCAGTGCCTGTAACGGTTACTTGATACAGTGAATTAAAGCCAGGCGTGTTTGAAGGCTGTCTTTCAACATAAAATGCTTTGTGAAAATCTTCTTGTGTAACAGTGCCTGGCGTCCATCTTTTTTGTACAAGTTCAGGGTTAAGCAGCGCTGCGTTGATTGAGCTTGAATGTTTAGTTGCAAGTGCTGCTATTTCTGCAACTTCAAAACTACTTGGGTAGTTTTCTGAAATGGCAATTTCTGTATCAGCATCGGGTGCATATCGGCCCATTACTTCATCGATAGCTAGCTTGGTTTCTTCGTCAGGTTCTATAGATGTTCGCGTATCTACATGTTGATAATCGTAACGACTTAGTGCTTTATCTGCAGTATTAAATACTAAATTTAAATCGGTGACTCCGCGAGCATAAAATTCTGGTTGAATGACTAAAGCATTATTTTCAAGCTCTATAAAGTCTTCACCACCATGAGTATGCCCACCAAGCACTAAGTCTATACCGGGCACATTGGTTGCTATCTCAACGTCAGTTCCTTTACCTAAGTGGCTTAGCATTATCATGTAATCAACATCACCGCTGTATTGGCTTACAATACTTTGTGCGATTTGTTGCCATTTCCAACTCATTTTAAATTGTTTTATAAAGTCAGGAATAGGGTCATCTTCAATTGGCTCGTCAAGTTCATCCCATGGTACTGACGTCATCCCAAACACACCCAATGTTATGCAGCCAACCTGTACTTTAGCAAAGTCCACACCGCCAAAACTCTTATTTTGTTCTCCCTCAAATCGGGTATTACTGGCGAGTACAATGGCATTATCGTCTTGTGAAAACTCAAGCAGCTTTTCAGGACCCCATGCATAGTCATGATTCCCTAAAACACGTAAATCAAAAGCCATTAGCTTTACGGTTTCATCAGAGGCTAAGCCTTGTGATATTTGCTCTGCAACGGTCCCTTTTTCGTAATCATCGCCACCATCGGTAAATAATGTATGGGGTGATTCGCTTAGCGCTTTTTTATAATAAGCTTTAATGCGGCTAAAATATTGTTCCTGATACCCAAAGCGAGAATGCATGTCGGCAACGTGCACAAACCTTACAGATTGCTCTGTTGCATTTGCATCACAGGTTGGGCCAATATCAGAAAACGCGACAGTACGTTGCATTTCTATTGCATAGCTACCTAGTTGGTCTACTTGTGCGCTAACAAAGCCTTGCGATACCGTTGAATTAGTAATACTTGACCAAGAATCGCCGCTCAAACGCGCAATAGTTAATTGGCCGCCTAATACATAGTCGTCAGGTATTTTTATAGTGATTGTCATTGAGCTAGAAAGTTGGAGTGTATTCGGGGTAAGCGTATGTATATCTGAAATGATATTTTTAGCTTGATTATTCTCATCAAGGACTAATTTTTCGTAGGTTATTTCAGTATCGTTAGCCACTATTTCCCCAGGGGCATTGATAGTAAAGTTACCTTCATCTAATGACGTTTGTAAGCCATTAGCATTGGTAATAATTAAGCCACTAGGCTCAGGTTCTACAGGATCATTTGGATTTACTGTAACTTGATCTTCGGCTCCACCACAGGCAGATAAAAAAATAAGGAGAAATGCTATTAGAGTGGCACGTAATAATGTTAATGAATGCATATACTGCTGTCCCTGGGTCTATTGAATAATCAATCAGGACATAATATCAGTTAACGGGGGCAGGGCAAAGTTGAATAAAAAAATTCCCCCATAGAGGCTATGGAGGAATGTTTAGGTTATGTTGTTATATTAAAATAAACAACAATTAAGAGACTTTCTCTTCTAACCCTTGTTTTTCCCATACTTTAGCTTTAAAGGTCATTAGTACTAAGACAGCACCAACACCAATGCTAAATAATGCAATTTGTAAGTATAAGTTAGGAATTTCAGAAACATTATTCGGATCGAAATTACCAGCAAGTAAACCCGCAATAATATTACCAATCGAGTAAGTTAATACAAATACACCCATCATTTGACCTGTGTAACGTCTAGGCGATAACTTACTTACAGCACTTAACGCTACAGGGCTTAAACAAAGCTCACCCACTGTATGTAAAAAGTACGTAGTAACAAGCCAGTAAGGCGCTACTTTTAAACCTTCAGCTGCGTAATGAGCCGCCATAAACATAACTAAAAAGCCAGATGCCATGATAATTAAGCCAATTGCACATTTAACGCTGTAGCTAGGTGACACTAAGCTTTTAGATAAGTTAATCCAAAGTGCTGCAAAAAATGGCGATAAAGCAATAATAAACAGTGAGTTTAATGATTGAAACCACGTTGTAGGGATTTCAAACGTACCAATAAATCGGTCGGTGTAATCACGGGCAAATAGGTTTAATGAAGAACCGGCTTGTTCAAAGCCAGACCAAAAACATGCAGAAGCAATACAGACTAAAAATAGTGCCCACATTCTTTGTTTTTCGGCATCGGTTAATTTACCTGTAAAGTAAATAACACCAAAATAAACAAAAAAGATAATAGTAAATACAATCGCTGTGTAACCTGCAACCACTGTTGGATTGATTACAATTGCGCCGGTCATTGCAGCCGTAGTAACTGCAGCAGCTGCAATTACAAATGCAGCAATACCAATCCATGCACGTGAAGTACCTTTAGGACCAAGTGGATTAGCAGGTAAAGCGCTGTGCTCTGGTAAGTTATTAAGTGTGAGTTTGTACTGAACTAAACCAATGGCCATACCGACAGCTGCCGCACCAAATGCCCAGTGCCAGCCTACGTTCTCCATAAAGTAACCACATACGTAGTAACCGATTAAAGAACCCATGTTAATACCCATGTAATAAAGAGCGTAACCGCCATCACGACGCTCATCTGTATCACTGTATAGTTGGCCTACCATTGCACTGATATTTGGTTTTAGCAAACCAGTACCTGTTGCTACAAATATTAAGCCAATGAAGAAAGAATAATCATGTGGAATAGCCAAAATAATATGGCCAATCATAATAATTATGCCGCCATACCATACTGCTTTTTGACCGCCAAACAATCTATCAGCTAGCCAACCACCAGGTAAGCCTAAAAAGTATACTGCGCCCGTATACAAACCATAAATTGCAGCAGCTGAGGCAACAGTAAAGGCAAGGCCTTCTTCTTGTAAGCTTGCTGTCATGAATAATACGAGCATAGCTCGCATACCGTAATAACTCATTCGTTCCCACATTTCAGTGAAGAACAATGTCGAAAGTCCTTTAGGGTGGCCACACCAACCACTATCTGGAGCTGAACTCATATTTACTTCCTAACTTTAAGAATTGTTGTAATGGCCTTATAATTTTTTGCTTTAGCTATTTTAGAATTTGTAACCACTAAAATGCTCGACCATCAGTATATTATTTGTAGCTAAGATAATGATTTGCTATATGGCAGTAACACCACAAGGTAAGAGACACACCCTTATCCTAGTTACAATTGCGCTCAAGTATACATATACCTTAGTGCTAGGGGAAGTGTTCGCGGTGTATCACCTTATGCCAAGTTAAAACTCAGCATAAGGAACAATAGGGGTGCCTGGAAACTCAAGTGTTCCGTACACAGGATTAAAGTAGTAACGTATATAAAGCTGACCAAAATTTGGTTCGTAAAAGTCAGAACGATCGATGGCTAAGTAACCACCAAAGAACCAATTCGGCGTTATTCTATACTCAAAACTACCTTCAATATTATATGAAACACCAGAACTTGTTTCACCTTCAAATACAGGATCAACACCTGTTATTGACTCTCTATCATATGCAGCTATTTGCAAATCGCCATCATTAGGGAAGAAATCAATAGATTGAGTTTTTGTTTGCGAGTACGAAACACCGGTTTTTAATCGATAAACAAAATCATCTCCCCAACGCGCGTCATAAGTGAGTGGCACAGATAAACCTACATAGTTTTGTGGGCTGTAATAACCACCATGACCCCATGTTTCTTCACTTAAATTATACTTGTATGCCCAATGTAATAAGCTAGCGCCTGCGGTGAATTCACGCTCTTGATTGCTAATTACACGGTAATAAGTACCGCCCATCATACGATAGCGTTGGTTGTCTTTTACATTTTGGCCTTTATATAGGGTAAAGTCGGCGCTTGACCAAAAACCCCATTTTCCGCCTAAGTCGTGTGATACATTAGCAGTTAGGCCTGTAGAGCGAACACCACCCCAAACTTCACCTGTTTTTACATCTTTAAGACCTGCATAAGAAAGTACTGAGCTCGTAACTGGGCGTTTTTCAAGTTCTAGGCTGTATCCAAAGTCGCCAAAACTGTCTGCGTAATTTACACCCCATACAATGTCTTCAATTAAAAAGCCAAGTGGGGTAGTGCCTACATCTACACGCCAGTTTTCGTTTTGCCAACCAATACCTATATCTACACCACTTTCCTCAGGTGTTACTTCATCGATTGAACAGGTAAAAATACACAGTGCACCTTGTCCATAGCGGCTGCCAGCAAATTGCTCATCAAAGCGCGTTGTTTGTGCGCTAATAGTAGTTGGGTCTACTTTAATAAACCCTTGGCCTTGCCAAAGCGGAAAGTAAGCTTCAATCGGGACTAAGCCCGCACCAAGTGTTGCTTCGCTTTCGGTGCTTGTTTGCCCACTAAAGTTAACACCAATAGCAATGTATGCTTGGTTTTTGTTTTGCTCGTTTATTAGCTCTCTTTTAGCACCGTTTACATACCATTCATCGTTTTCATCTATTTTTGAAAGCGCTCCGTAAAGCTCTTTTTCATTTAATGTACGATTAGGAAATAGGGTTTGCGTGTACCAAGATTGTGCTTGTTCGGTTTCGTTGAATTTGCTGGCTACTTGAGCGCCTAAATAACGTAGTTCTTGATCGTTGGGTGACTTTTCAACAAGTTGCTTAGCTAAGTAAAGTGCATCCCCTGAGTAATTAAACTCATTGAGAGATGACATGATTTGGCGTTGCAAATAACCTTCTTGCGATGTGGTTTGCGTAATCGCTTTTTGCGTAACTTCTTTTGCTTGAAAGTCGTCCCCAAGTTCTATGTATGCATTAGCAATAGCGAGTAGTGCTTGAGGCTCAATGGTTTGTTTATTTTGTACTTTTTGCTGGTACAAAATAACGGCCGCTTCGCGTTGTTCAAGTGCTAAATTTGCATTAATAAGGGCAGTAGTTGTTGCTGGAGTATTTTTATATTTTTGATCCAGCTGGTTAAGCTTAGCGATTAAATCACTACCATTGTAATACTGAGTAATATAGCTATTTTGTAGCTGTACATATTGAGTTGTTTCGTTTTCAGTTGCGCTCTCTGGTAATACGTACTTTTCAAACCATTGCTTCGTTTTATTTTCATCACCTTGCTCTAAAAGCCACTCACCATAAAGTGTATGCCAATAAGCAGAAAGAGAAGGCTCAGCTTCCAGTGCTTTGTTTATAAGTTTTATAGCGTGTTTTTTTTCATTAATTCGATACCAGCTTCGCGATAACTCTGCCTGCATAGCGGGTGTTAAATTTTGTGCCTCTAGGTTGCTTAAATGATAGATTGCAGTGGCTTTATCTTTAGCATCAAGGTGGCGCTCACTTTGTGTTAAAGACTCATTAAGTTGCAGCTGCTGTTCAAGCGCAATAATGTCTTTATCTCTGGATTTAAATGGAATGTACTGCAATGTTTTAATAGCACCTTGATAGTCATCAAGAGAGCGTAAAAAAAGCGCGTGGCTGTAACGAATCTGAGGGTTTAACGGAAATTGCCACAGCACATTATTAAATAAAGCGCGGGCCTCTTCTGTCAGCCCCTTTTGTTGGTATATAAAGGCTAAATCGTAGTATAACCAAGGCTGTTCTGGCGCTATTTCAATAGCGTCTTTTAGTACTTTTTCGGCTTGCTCTAAATCTCCCGACTGTGCAAACGTATTTGCCTTTGCGCGGTACTGACTACTTAAAGATACAGAATAAGATTCTTTAATTAGTTTCTTTTGATTAAACGATAAACTGTTGTAAAAAGAGGTTAGGGCTTTTTCATTCTGCTCTAATTCAGCTATTTCAAGTAGACCTATTAAAGCGCTGCTATTAAGTGGATCACTTCTTAAAACAATTTGATATGTAAGTGCAGCCTGTGAATATTGCCCTTGAGCAAATTGTAATAAACCTTTGTTATATATTACTGTATTAGTTTCTTGTTCTAAGGTGGCTGCTAAATCAAGCTTAAGCTTAGCCGTTTTAAATTCTTTATTATTAATGGCATTTTTAGCTTCGCGTATATAAAGCCAAAGCTTAGCTGTTTTTGCTAATTCTTGTAGTGTTTCACGTTCAGCGAACTCAGTTGTGTACTTTTGTGCACGAGTAAAATATTGATACGACTTTTGGTTTTCACCAAGGCGTAAATAGAGTGTGCCAAGGCTTCGCATTATAGCGCCGTCTTGCGGTCGGCCTCTTAAAGCTTTTAAAAGTAAAGGCTCTGCGGCAGCAAGTTTATTTTTCTCAAGTAATCTATCGCCCCTAACCCAAAGCTGATAGGCGGGGTCGGCAAGAAGTGTTTGACGTTTTTTATAATCTTTTAGAAAATCTTGGTATTGTAATTCACCTTTACTACTAAAGGGATAAAGAGTGAAATAGCGCTGATACTGCTTAACTGTATCATCCGTTAAGGGCATTTCTAGCAAAGCACTAAGCCAAATATATTCTACTTCATTAATAAAAGTAGGGCCTGCGCCATATTTACTTAAAATATCAATCGCTTTTTTATCTGTAAGATTACGCCTAAGTAGGTGACGGGCATAAGCAATTTCTATCTGCGCAATACTTGGGTAGCTTTGAGCTAATTTATTATAGCCTTTTTTAACACTTTCCCATTGGGAGCTATCTTGTCCATACCAGCTTAAATGCTCAAGCTCGTAATCTAATGTAGGGTAGACGTTTTTAAAAATATTATTATAGATTTCGCGAGCTTGTTCATAACGACCCGCGCGAGCCAATAATTTAGCTTGCTGAATTGAAGATTTGTCTTTTCCTTCAGTACGCGAAAGGACTTTTAGCTTTTCAACGCACGGAGCTTGTTTGGTAAGCCCATTATCTATTTTACTTAGTAATTGGTTGGCTTTCGCTGATTCGCCATTGGCAAAATCATAACGCGCTACTGCGCACTGCGTTTCTATTCGGGCAGGGGCAATAGCGACTAGCTTTCGTAAGCTATCTTCAACTAGTTTTTTATTTTGCTGTGCTTCACCAATACCTATTTGGCTTAGTAACCAATCAACAGATTGCGTATCAATATCGTTGACTGTGTTAGCGCTCAATCCAGAGCTAAGCGCTAATGTGCAAGCGAGGGCAAACCTTAACGGCATTCAGTGCTCCATACCGGTTGTAGCGTCCCATCTGCTGTAATTGAAAAACGCTTATTTAAAGCACTTGTACCAAATAAGTTAAGTACGCTGTCGTAATAACGAGTCTGGGTAAATGATTTATCAATCATTAGTTTTTGCTGAATAGCCATTACTGTAGAATTATCGTTATTAGTTGCTAGTAAAGGTAATAAAGCTGAGTTAAAGCCTAGAGGGCCTCTTTTTTCAGATTTTCCAGATTTAGCAAAAGTATTTAAAGGCACGTAACCACGTTTATTAATTGTTTCTATAAAAGGGTTGAATTGCGCTAATAGCTCTTTTTTATAAGGTGCGTTGTCTGCCATCATACTTGCCCATAAATATACTCTAATAGCGTTGTAACTGCCCAAATCGCTCGTTTTTTTATCGTAATAAAAGCCGTTATTTGCATCAAACATTACCCAGTCAGGGGTAACACCTTGCTTTGCTGTATCTAAAATCAACTTTGCTGAGCCTTCGTGCAGTTGATGCCAAGGCGAGTGTGGATAAAGCTTTTTAAACTGCTGATAAATAAATAACGGTGAGTAGCTTGGGTTTAACTTAAAACGCTCATTATCAAATTCAAAACCAGTAGGGGCGGGTAGTAATGATAAACCTAGGCCCGAAATATAGGCGGTTTCTTCACGCATTATTCGCTGTGCAAGTACGGCTGCTAATATGCTGTAGCGGCGGTCATCCCAAAGAATAGCAGCTTGCGATAAACTGTATGCTATCCATAAGTCAGAATCAGACGCTGGATTTGAATCTAAAATTCCGCCAACATTTTGATTGTTAACACCCCATTGCCATGCCGGTAAACGAGTGCTTAAATCACCTTCTGATAAATGTTCTTGCGTCCAATCCAGGACTAGGTCAAACATTGCTTTGTCATTTGCTACGACAGCAAAAAATAAGGCATAAGACTGGCCTTCAGAGGTTGTGACTTTTTGCTCACTCCCCAAATCAATAACGCGACCATCTTGGCTTATAAAGTTACTTTTAAACGTTTGCCATGCATCCCATGGTTGGCATTGCTCTATTTGTGCATTGGCATTAAAGGTAAATAATGCAATCACGGTAAAAAATACATTAATGAGTGACTTCATTACTTATCTCCTTCAGCTAAGCGCTTGTATGTTAATGCTTGTAGTAATCGCCATATAATAAATGAGATCAGCAGTAGTGTTAAAATAGACAAGAGTGCCAGTACAAATGGGTGATCCGATAAATGGAACCAAATTAGGGTATGCACAGGAATGTGACCAACAAAATATTGCTCATCAGTTTTAATTGTTTTAATGCCTTGAGAATTTATGACCGCAGCACTGCCTTTAATTTGCGCAAGAGCTTCTGAACTCATTAACGCATCATCTAGTAGAGTAAAGGCTTTTTGTGATGTTGCACTAAGCGATACAATTGAACGCTCTGAATCAAACGGTGATTGAAAGCCAGTAATAACGGCCATATCACCACTACTTTTTATACTTACTTGGACTTTATCTGTTGTCTGCTCATCGTAAGCACCATTGTATATGGCTTGTTTTATAGCGCGCTGATTATTATCAAGCAGGATATTAGTTTGCGCATCTTCATCTAAGTTATTAGCAATGCTATTAGGTTTTGCGATTACTAAGATGTCTTTATCATCTAAGTTGGCATCTTGATTTAAATGAGCAACACTTATTCTATGAGCTGGGTAGCCTGTAATAGCACCAAAGTGGCCTGTTAAATTAAACAATACAGATAGTGCTTTAGGTGATGGAACTTCATCTATCAATACTAAAGTTTGTTGTAAGTCTGCGTATTTTGTAAATGGGAATCCGCTGTTTGCAAATACATTTAAATCAGGTAAAGCCATGTAATGATCAAACCCACTTACATCAATGTTAGAGTTTCCATCAATTACCCCGTACTCGCCACCAGGTGGAGCAACGGCACATTCGCCTTTTTTAAGTACTGCAAATCTAAAGTCAAAATTTAACTCATTTCGGCTGGCAAGATTAATACCGTCTAATGAAAAGTCTTCAGCGCTTTGCGTTGTGTCTGTATTAGCAATTAAAGGCAGCAACGTTTTAGCGGTAGTTAACGATGAGTCTTTTTTATCAAGTAAAAAACCACTTATAAATTCTTGGTTTATTAACATGTTTAAACGTGAATTTAATGTTTCGCTCTCTGGCGTATTACGGTATTGCAAAGTAATAGGAATACCTTTTTCACGCCAAGTAAATAAATCTGGTGCAAAACGAACATTTAATTTTATAGGGCCGTTGTTAAGACCCTCAGCTTGTAACTGAGTTGGGTAGTCAATAAGCTCGTCAAAGTGCACGGGACGATCGTTTCTTAGCCATCTCGGCGCATCATAAGCTTTACGCAGTGGGAGTTTGTTAATAGCCTCGATGCTTGCACTTCGGCCAGTCATAATTTTATGACCAAATACAAGACCAGTGACCGCTGTTTTTAAGTCTTTTTCGTCACGCCCCAAAATTAACAGCATTTTATTGTATCTGTGAATAGGGCTTGAAATTAGCTCGACGGTTGGCTTTTCAACATCTGGATAATCTTTTAAAAAATCAGGTTTTGAGTCATTAGTAATAAACACCACACTGTGCTGCTCTGGTGCTTTATTTAAAACTACTGGAAAGTTAGCGCCACGCCAGTCAGCTTGTGCGCCAAACCAACTAGATAAAGTGGCTGCAGCTTCGATTGCTTGTGTATTAGGTGTGCTTGCAAATACAAAAGGTAAGTTTAATTTGTTGTAATCTTTAGCATCAAAAAATGGTTCTGGTAAATATTCAAGGCGGCTATCAATTGCTAACTGTTTTTGATCAAGCGTGATGTGGCTTGATTTGTTTATTTCAGTCCAAATTGAGCGGCTAAAGTAATCTTGGCATCGTAAGTCGTAGTAGCCAACTAGTTCAAAGCGAATTTGGTTGTAGTCTTGAATGTATTTAGCATTTAGGTCTAGGCTATGACTTACCGTATTTTTTACAATACTTAATTGCTCATTAATAGGTAAAACAGTAACTAAGTTATCGTTAAAATAAACTTTTAAATGCGATACATTAGCCAGCAATGAAGGTGAGTTGGTGTACGAAAAGTTAAGCTTTAGATTAGTGCTTAATTTATCAATTCTATTTGTGAAATCGACTCGAGAATTATTATTCACGCCGTCGAGTTTATAGTCGTTGAACCCTAACTTTTCAAAGCTAAGACGTAAACTAGAAACCTGAGCGCTCTCAGGGTAGCCATTTACAAACATAGTTTTGTCGTGCATAGGCTCGATAGCGAGCACTTGATATGCGCTACTAATAAGTAACAATGTTAGAAATGTATTAAGTAACTTTTTAATCATAATTATTATGCACTATCGGTTTTTTTGGAGTAAATGAATTTATGTAAATGACAGTATTAGTCATAAACTTAATTATTGGTTGTAACGCTCTTGGGGCATGAAATAATAAATTACTAAAGCCCCGTAAACTGGTTTTTTGCACTTCTTTGAAGCTATACGATGGACGGTCATGTCTAAAGTTATTTTGCCAATCTAGCCAAGCATCTGCTCTGGAGAAAGTACATTGTATAAAAGCTCTTTGCTTTTCGAGAGATAAATCTTTAAGTGTAAGGCCAATTTGTTTTTTACGGGTATTACATACATACGTTGTAAACGAAAATTGCTTGTTACCGCGACTCATTAATAATTCGATTTTATCGTTAACGCGGCATAAATGTGCGTGTTCAGTCTCTATACCTACACCGTTATCTGAATAATCCGTTATTTTTACTTTTAAAGTATGACCATTTGCTAAACGAACGCCGGCAGGAAAGTTTGCCTTTATACGATGCGAGTGCCTCACTTGGCGAGCCTCAGCAGCAACCGCAACCGCAGCACCCAAAATAATAATATTATAAAAAGCCCAACCCATACTTATTATAAGTACGCCAATCTGGCTTGAATCACCTAAAAACAGACGCAATACACCCACTATTATTCCAAGTAAGTTAATAAGTAAGAGAATTAAATACGGTTTAGAAATCCCCCAGTCGTAATGCTCTTCATCATTTAAACCGCCTTTTTCGGTTACGTTAAATTTACCTTTATTAGGATTAAATAAAGCAACGGTAGTTGGTTTTAGTATGTACCAAGCAAGTACTGACTCATACACTTCACCCCAGAAGGAGTAACGGTATTTACCTTGAATACGTGAGTTAGTCGCTTTTATTTGAATTAGTGTCGGTACCACATAGATAAAAATAGCAATAAAAGGAGCATAAATTATGTAGGCATTAAAATATATTAGCGCTAAAGGAGCTGTTAAAAATACAATACGAGGAATACCCGAAAGGAAATGCAACATTGCGTTTATATAGCATAATCGTTGAGGAATGCTTAAACCTTTACCCATCAATGGATTATCAAGCCTAAATATTTGCGCCATACCACGCGCCCAGCGAATACGTTGGCCTATATGCGCTGACAAGCTGTCGGTTGCAAGGCCTGCGGCTTGTGGGATGTTTATATATGCAGTTTTATAACCTGCGCGCTGCATACGAAGGGCCGTGTGAGCATCCTCAGTTACTGTTTCAAATGCAAAACCACCAATATTATCAAGCGCTTCTCGTTTTAATACGGCGCAAGAACCACAAAAGAAGGTTGCATCCCACATGTCGTTACCGTCTTGAATTAGTCCATAAAACAACATGTTTTCGTTAGGGATTTGACTGTGGTTATTAAGATTTCGCTCAAATGGATCGGCAGAAAAAAAGTGATGCGGTGTTTGGACTAAACACACTTTACTGTCTTTTAAAAACTGTCCCATTGTCATTTGTAAGAACGAGCGAGCAGGAACGTGGTCACAATCAAAAATTGCGATATATTCGCCATCGGTATAACGCATAGCGCTATTCATATTACCGGCTTTAGCATGATTGTTATCCGAACGCGCTAAATAACCCACTCCAATCTCGGCTGCAAAATCCTTAAACTCTGAGCGCTTACCATCATCTAATATATAAACATTTAGCTTGTCTGCAGGCCAATCGATACTTAAAGCAGCGAGAGTAGTGGGTCTTACAACGCTTAACGGCTCGTTATAAGTTGGAATATATACATCAACAGTTGGCCATAGGTCAGTGTCTTTAGGTAAAGGCACTGGTTTTCGCTCAAGCGGATTAACTGTTTGAAAAAAACCTAAAATCAGTACAAGCCATGCATATGTTTCAGCAAGTAGTAAGCCGCCACCTAGTGCAAGTGCAAGTGGATCATCCCAGTTTAAAGTCTCAGTGTAACGCCACCATAAGTAACGAGAAGAGGTAGTTACTGACAAGGTGATCATGACAATGGTTGCCATTTGGCCTTTTACTCGTTTAAGTGCATACGCAACTAATAAAATAAAGCTTATAAATACGGCTTGAGCTTCCAAGCTAAAAGGAATTGTAATGAATATTGCTAATAAAAATAAAATAAACGCGAGGATGACGTATTTAACTAATTTATTTTGCCATACACGTGCATCAGCCATGGCTTTAAATGCACTTTTTTTAGGGCCTTTTTTGTTTTTTGATAGTAGGCGTTTTAATAATTTACCTAACTTTAAATCAAACCAACGTAATTGCCTTAAAAGGTAGCTAACGCCATCATAGAAATAATTAACTGCATCTTCTTTTACTGAACTAGATTTAAGCTGGTTTTTGAAAAACACTAAAAAAACACTTTGAATAATAAAGCGTAATATATTTGAGTAAATATAGGTTCGGTAAGGCAACCTTAAATGAGGGTAGTAGTCATAAAGGGTAAACTCAAAGCTGATTTTATGCTGTTTAATGTTTATAAATAGCGAGCTTAAAAGCGTAATAAAAGGCATTAAGAAAGCTTCAATTACATTTACTTTATGTTGATTAAAGTAGCTATGAAACTTAAATAAAATGTACCGAACTAACTTATCAGTAAATAAAATGCTCAGCAGCAAGTATAAAGTGCTGTGAATAGGGCGCTGATAAAATAGTGTAATGCTCATTTTATAAGGCCGCTTTACTAACTAGCCAACCAGCTAGTGTTTCAAAGTCATCGTTTGCGACACTATATGGCGCGCAATTAAGTGCTACATTTCTGTATGCGGTTGACTCTTTAATAACTTCGTCACTATTAATAAAAAAGGGAGCCATAAGGGGAAGTGTTGATTGCCATAGGGAAAATAAGTCAAATTCTAGCGTTGATGCAGAGTTATAGCGGTTAACTAAAAAGTAATGTTTCCAATTGGTATCTGAATATTTAAGTTTTTGCAGGCGTCTGTAAATTAAGCTGTGACAAATAGCGTCGCAATTAACAAGTTCAATTACAATATCGTCTTTCTCTAATGGGTAGTGAGAAAGGTTAATATGTGAAGGGCAGTCAAAAAGTATCCAGGCTTCGTTGTTATAATTTAGGTTTTTGCATTTATTGACCATTTTAGTGATGTTATCGGTGCTAGTGTCGTCGTTATCACCAAATGGTAAAAATATAATGCCATCGTTATCTTGGTGAAAATGCGTAAGTGCATCTTCAAAGCGCACTTCATTACTCCAGCCTTTGGTGTATTTCCACGGTAAACCAAAATGTAAACCTAAGTCACTTTTTGCATCTAAATCGATAGCAACAACGTCAACGTCAGACTTTTTTAGCACGCATGCAAGATTGGCAACTACAGAAGTACTGCCTAAACCGCCTTTGATACCTTTAATGAAAACTCTTTGCAACGGGGTTACCTATCCTTAGTTTAACTAGTGTATGTGTTTAGTTCGTTGTTTATCTCTTTAAGCAATGCATATTTATTAATTGTATTATTATTTTGCTGCTTGTTTACGATTTCTATGTAGTCATCACTCTTTCCACCAAAACGCAGTGTAAGGTTTTCTATATCACTCGATGTTAACGTTTGTGAGTTTTTAGATGTTAAGTTGTTCATCTTTACCTTTACAGTTACTTTAATTATTTTGATTAAAAGTGGACAATATTTGGCTATTATATATAGAATAACGGTTAAAACTAGTAAAAAAGTATTTTTTATAGGGCATTTTAAGTGCATAACTTTAACATAACGGGATTAGAGCCTGCTGCAAAAGAGTTAAAATCGGCTTCAAGTTATGCTGTTTTAGCCCCTTTAGACAATTTTGCAATCGAATTAGCGTTACATTCAATTAACCAAAGTTTGGCTAATGATATATATATAGTTTCTCAAGAGGCTGAATCATTTTTTGATTCTTCTTTTTCTGCATCGTTAAATTATGCTTATGAACATAATCGAGTACATCCTTTTTCGTTGGCCCCAGAAACACAACACTATTCAATTGAGCGAATCAATTCAGGTATTATAAAAGAGATAAGTGCTTATAAACGTCTAAACGAAGCGCTCATTTTTGTTCATTTTAATACAACACAGTTAAACAGTGCTGGCGAAAAAAGCTTAAAACTGATGATGAATGAGTACAACGACTTTGTTCGTCGTACCGGAGCTACATTACTATTTTTAATATCTGGGCCTGATATTGCTAACTACCGTTTTTTAGTTAGGCGATTAAATAATGTATTTGATGGGCTGGTTTTTGTTGATAATGATTCTGCAATGCGAGTTCTTGAATATGATTATTGGCGCCATAGCACGGGTGTTATTGCTGGTGAACATTACCCGTTATTATTAAGTAATAATCAGTTTGTTGTTCAAAAGGGAATAATAAGCGAGAGCAAAGCACCTAAAAGTTCAGACTTTTCCGATGAAGACGATGTTTGGCTTGTGCAAAGTGCGGTGCCCGAAGGTACTAAATTACCAATGCACTATAACAGTGTAAAAGATAATAATGACTTATTTAATAAAGGACCAAAGGTAGAAGCAGCCACCTTAATTTTTGCAGTAACGCGCTACACTGATTTAGCGTTATTAGGTAAGCAGTGTTTTGAACTTAGAAAAAACTGTGGGCGCTGGTTAAAGCTTGTTATTCAAAATGTTGATGGTGTTATTCGCCATCAAGATGAATGTTTATTTTTAACATTGGGTGTAAACCTTATTCTATATAGTTTTTCAGAGCCTTCTCGGCTGCTCTCACAAATTCAATCTATTCAAGGTTTTCAGTTTTCTAGGCCTTTACCTCCCTCAGTTGAGGACGTATTGAAATACACCGAAAACACTTTTTCGAAAGGATATTTACCTTTTATTGAGTTTACAAAACAAGTAGAAATTCATAGTGACTCAGCCGTTAATTTAGGTGTGAGCGGTGTGCTAGTAAAGCTTGAATTACTGCCACGAATTGACCCAATACACCCTTTGCATTTATTTCATATTAAACGCGAAGGTGATGTATTTAGTATTGCAGATAATACAGTTTATTTATATTTGCATGCTTGTAGAGAGAATGACGTTGATAATGCGATTAAGCATTTGTTTAAATTAAAAACAAGCGATTTTTTTGTACAGCAAAATGTAATTTCTGATCACTTTTACATTCAACAAGAATGTAAACAATTAAGGCGTTTTTATAAAGGTAAGAGTGTTGTAGATTTCTCGCAAAAACTTGCCGAGAATGATAGCTATAAATTTGCACCTGATATAGCAAACAGCGTTACTGAAAATATTAACACACCTGAATTTTCTAGCAAAAGCCGCCCAGATGCTAAGCCTTTTATAATGAAATTAAGAGATAACTTATGAGTATGAATCAGCTTTTAATTACCGTGTTTCTTGCAATGGTACTTGGCGCGGTGCTTTGTATGCTAGGCAAATACATTTTATCTCAAATAACAAAATATTATTATAAGCTTACTTTTAAACATGAAGTACTAGAGCCTTATACACCAAATACAGTAAAAAAGGATAAGAAGTGAAATTATCAGGTTTAGGGGTTTGGAACCTTTATTTTTTAGTTAAGTTTGCTCTGTTTTATTATGGTGCAATTGATTTTAACGTATTAACTAATGCGGCTTTTGCTGCGTTGCTTGCGATTAAATTTAAACAGCCATTAATAGAGAAGGCAAAACATATAGTAGGTGCTGTGTTTGCTGTGGTATTACTTTACCAAGACTCATGGTTGCCACCAATAAACAGGTTGACTAAACAAGCGGGTAACGTTCAAGATTTTAGTTTTGGTTACTTTATTGAGTTATTAACCCGTGTTATTAACATTGATATGTTATTGGCTTTGTTCGTAATTAGTGTGTGTTTTTGGTATACATCGCAATGGATACGCTTTACAACAGTCACTATCGTTGGGCTGTTAGTTGTAGGATGGCAAGGGGGTAACTCTCAATCACAATTTGTTAACAATGTGGCTAACCCTGAGCCGGTTACACAGAGTCAAAGTAATCCTCAAACACAAGTGATCACTCAGGCAGCACAATCTCCTGATCAAAAATTAGCTGATTTTTATCAACAACAAAGCTTATTAATGAGTCACTTTCCAAGCCAAGTAAATGGTGAACTGTTTGATGTAATTATTTTGAACATATGCTCAATGGCTGTTGCTGATTTAAATGCTATTGGTGTAAGTGTTACTGATATGTATAAAGACTTTGATGTGGTGTTTTCAGACTTTAATTCGGCTACATCATACAGCGGACCAGCTGCGGTAAGGCTACTGCGCGCTAGTTGTGGCCAAACTAGTCAAACGGCATTATTTAAAGAGGCACCTGAACAATGTCACTTGTTTAAAAACCTAGAGAAACTAGGTTATCAAAATAATGTTGTGATGAATCACGACGGACATTTTGATGAGTTTAAAGGTTTAATAAATAAGTATGGTGGCCTAGATAGCACGCCATTTAATATCGATTCAATGCCAGTGGCGCTTCGAGGTTTTGATAATAGCCCTATTTACTCAGATGAAGCTGTGCTGGATGGTTGGTTAGAGCAAGCTGATGATTGTAAGCCGTGTGCGATGTACTACAACACCACAAGTTTACATGACGGTAATCAGCTAGAGAATCAACCAAGGGTGAATAGTAAAGAGACATACCCAATCAGACATAAAAACTTGTTTGCTGATATTAACCAATTTGTAAAAAAATTAGAAAAGCGTGGTCGCAACGTTATGTTAATGATAGTGCCTGAACACGGCGCTAACTTAAAAGGTGATAAAGTACAATTTGCAGGATTACGTGAAATCCCTAGTCCTGCAATTGTGTCTGTACCTGTAGCGATTAAATTTATAGGCCCAGACGTACAAAACTACTCGCAAATTGTGGTTGATGATTCAACAAGTTACTTTGCGCTTTCAGAGCTGGTAAGTAAGACGCTGCAAACTGATGTGTTTGGTGGGAATAATAGTGTTGCTAATTTACTTGAAAACCTACCTAAAGCACCTAAAGTTGCTGAAAATGAAGGCACAATAATGATGTATGTTAACCAAAGACCATTCATACAATTAGATGGTGGTGATTGGTCAGCTTACCCACAAGGTAAGTAGTCTCATAATAAGATTTAATAAACAGCACTGGTATAGTTAAATATAGATATCAGTGCTGTTTTTCTTCGTTTAATTACATCCCACCCTTTGGCTCTAAAAGCTATTTTGTCCAAAAATGTTTACAATAAACTACCTTCTCAAAGCGACTTAGCGTATTATTCGGCTAATATAGTTTTTCCTTCTTTGAGGATGTATGCGTCTAGATATTCACTGTGCTGATCGAATTGGTATTGCTCAAGAAATCCTTAATATATTAGTTAACTACAGCGTTGATTTGAAAGGAATTGAAGTCGATTCTGTAAATTGTCGTATGTACGTTAGTTTTCCCGAAATTGAATTTGAACAATTCCAAAAAATTATGCCATCGATACGTTTAATCGACGGCGTACATGATGTGCGTACCACTGCATTTTTACCATCTGAGCGTGAACACAACGAATTAAATACTTTACTACGTGCATTGCCTGATGGGGTTATCTCTATTGATGCTAAAGGCTGGGTGCGTTTATGTAACGATGCAGCATGTAAAGACTTACAGCTAATTGAAAAAGACGTGATTGGTGCAAATATTAATAACCTGCTTAAAGGCTTTAACTTTACACGCTGGTTAGAAGGTAAAGAAGTACTCGGACAAACTACTCGCGTTGAAGTTGCTGGTGAGGATTTTATTGCAGACATTTTGCCAATTGCAGTGCCTCAAGGTAGTGAAGGTGATGTGCTTGCTGGTGCGGTTATTAACATTAAATCGCAAAGTCGGTTAGGGCAGCAAGTCAGTGCATTTAGACGTTACGGGCAAGAAAGCTTTGCTACTATTCATAACTTTAGTACGGCAATGCGCCGAGTTGTGCGCGAAGCACGCAAAATGGCGCAACTAGAAGCCCCTATTTTGATTACTGGTGAAACAGGAACAGGTAAAGAGTTATTAGCTAGAGCGTGCCATTACGCATCTAATCGTTCTGTTAAACCTTTTATTGCACTGTCGTGTGCTTCACTTCCTGATGATGTTGCTGAGTCTGAGTTATTTGGTTATGCCGGGTACGAAGAAAATGCAGCGCCAAAGCGCGGTGTATTAGAGCAAGCCGATGGTGGAACTGTATTTTTAGATGAAGTTGGCGAAATGTCGACTCAACTACAAACTAAGTTACTGCGTTTTTTACAAGATGGTACGTTTAGAAAAGTAGGCGATGAGAACGAAGTTAAAGTAAATGTACGTATTGTTGCCGCTACTCAAAAAGACTTACCTGCAATGGTACAAGAAGGGGTTTTTAGAGAAGACTTATATTACCGTATAAACGTGCTTACTTTAGAAATAGCGCCACTAAGAGATAGAAAAGCAGATGTAGGACCACTTGCAGAGCATTTTATTCAAAAATATGCGCAACAAAATGGTCATGCAATTCCTGTTTTATCACAAGAGTGTTTGAGCTTTTTACAAGAGTATCCGTGGCCAGGAAATGTTCGTCAGCTGGAAAATGCAATTTACCGCGCAGTGTCGTTACTAGATGATAGCGAGCTTCGCGTAGAGCATTTGCAGTTACCAACTTTTACCCATGATTTAGGGTATTTAGAGTCTGATTTTGAGGGCTCACTAGATCAAGCTGTTAAGCGCTTTGAAGCGACTTTACTTCGCAAACTCTACCCAGCTTATCCAAGCTCACGTCAGTTAGCTAAGCGATTGGGTCTAAGTCACACCGCGGTAGCTAATAAGTTACGTGATTACGGTATTAACCGAAAAACAGTAAAAGTGTAATTGGCCTAAATAAATTAAAATATGGGGACTAATTTTTAGTGCCCATATTTTTTGTTACCCCGTCAATTGCAATCGTCTCGATACCTTCTTCATTAAAGTTCATTACAATGCTGGCGTTATTACGAGTGAAAAAATAGCTACGGTCATTAAGTTCAATAACATAATCGCCTTTTACGGGGTCGCTAAATTGCTGCTTTTTTAAAGTGATCTTATGTTCGCCAATTTGCCATTCAAACTCTTCAATAAATCCATTATTAAATTCTTGCACCCATATTTGGCTGTCATCTTTTGAAAGCGTTATAGCTACCGAGTAAGAGCTAGGGATCTGCTCCATATTGTAACTTTTAGAGCCAATAGTGAATTTTTCAGCTTTTTGCTGCCATTCAAAACCAAATTTAAATTCTTTAACTACACCAGTAGGGTAAGTAACAGAGCCTTTACCCGGTAATGAAAAATCGGCAAAAGCATTATAACTAGGCACTAATAGAGTTAGCGCAGTAATAATTTTTAGTTTTGACTTCATGAGTTATCTTTTTATTGTAATAGTGATTTAAGATTAAAGTAGAATATTCGTCTTCGCAAGGGGCTATGCTACACTCGAATAAATTTAACAGGTAAGACCTTTTTTGTGAACTTATATATTCGACTTTTATTATTGTTTTTTAAAATTAAACGTAACAAGCAATATCAAAATTTACTTGATACGGTAGATATTGATTACAAAGCTCTACCTACTGATTGTGACATTAATTTACATTTAACAAACTCACGTTACCTCGCGATGATGGATTTATCTCGAACTTGGATGACTGAGCGCGTTGGCTTGCTTAAACAAATAATGAAGCGTCGCTGGTTTCCGATTGTTAACGCAACTGCTATTACTTATATTCGTGATATTAAGCCTATGCAGCGATATACAATAAGTACTAAGTTAGTTGGATGGGATCATAAATACTTTTATATTGAGCAAAAGTTTCACTCAGAACGAGGTTTACATGCTATTGCTTATGTACGCGGTGTATTTAAAAGTAAAAAAGGTATTATAAGTATTGAAGAAATGCTTGAAGTGGCTGGTTTTGATGGCCAAACACCTATATTGCCAAGTGAAGTTATGCACTGGAAAGAAATGCTAGAGCAGAAAAAGTTAAGTAACCTGCCCTAATCTCTACAAATGAAAAAAAGGCCTTTCGGCCTTTTAACACACATTGTAATTGGGTAACTACGTACTACTTTATATATGCTTTAAAAGCTGTATCTAACACCGAACATAGCAACAACGGGGTCAAGCTCAACAGTTGATGTAAGTGCTTTTGCACCATTAGCATAAACAGTGGCATCGGTATCAATATCCATAATTGATACCATGGCGTGTAGACCCCAGTTTGCATCAATTTTATAGTTAGCACCTACCTGAGCCATAAAGCCAAACGAATCATCTAATTTTACTTCTACATCGTCTGTTCCTAGTGTTGCTTTAAGTGCTTGAGAAGGTTGCTCATCAAAAAATGCAGTGTAGTTTATGCCTACGCCTATAAAAGGTCTTAGCGCATAACTTGTGTCTAAAAAGTGGTATTGCGCAACTAAAGAAGGAGGAAGCTGTTTTATATCTGCAATTTTGTTGCCTGCTAAGCCGCCTGCGCCATTTACATCGTGTGAAAACGGTGTTGCTGCTATTAGTTCTAACACCCATTGATCGTTAAATGCATAATCTACGGTGATACCTAGTTGAGTATCTGAATCACCTTTAAGGCCCAGCGTAGGTGCTTCATTAATTGCTGAGCTACTGTTATCAGGGTTTACGTTAATAGCGCCAACATTTACGCTAAAGTTAGCGTGTGCAGCTGGAGAGAGTGCTAATAAAGAGGTTAATAATGCGATGCTAATTTGAGTTTTCATGTTGTTCTCCAAGAACTACTGTTTGATTGGCGCTATTATTACCGAGCAATAAAAATGAAAACCTGTTCTAGATCAAAGTTTAAAAAACATTTTAACCTTGTGGAATGCTTTATTGATTTAGATTAAATTTAGCGTCGTTCTGCTTTTGAAAAGATTGACATATTTATTTCATCAACAGTCATATGAATGTATTAAGGCTGACATCGCTTAGTCATAAACTCACGTTTTAATAAAGGCACATTAAATAATAAAGTGTGTTTAACATGTTTTTAGAAGCATTCGAAAAAAAATCAAAAACAACGGATATTCAAAAAGAAGTTGTAGAGCACTTACAAACACTAATTCGCTTTGAATCAGTAACCCCTAACCAAGCGGGTGCAATTGATTGGCTTGCAGTTAAATTGTTGGGTTTAGGTTTAAGTTGCGAGCAATTTACTATAAATGGTGTGACTAATTTAATTGCCTGCATAAAATTCAAAGAAGGCCCATGTGTTGCTTTCTCAGGGCACATTGATGTAGTACCAGCAACAAGTAGCGGTTGGTTAAGTCCTCCTTTTGAAGGGCGAGTGCGAAATGATGCAATATACGGTAGAGGGGCGGCCGATATGAAAGGGGGTGTTGCCGCCATGCTTAGCGCCACAAAAAAGTTAATTAATAGTAAATCCGCTAAAGTAGGGACTCTTTACTGGCTTATCACGTCAGATGAAGAGGGAGAGGCTGAATTTGGTTCTCAAGAAATAGTTAATAAGCTTGCCAAGCAAGGTGTTGTATTAGATGGCTGTATTGTCGGGGAGCCATCAAGTGTGGCACAAGTTGGCGATACGGTTAAGAATGGCCGTCGTGGTGCGCTTTCAGCTCGGATTTTAGTTACTGGTAAGGCAGGTCATGTAGCTTATCCTCAAAACGCACTCAATGCTGCTCATATTGCTGCAAAAATAGTAAATAGCTTGAGTGATCAGATCTGGTTACTCGATGTGGCTAGCTCAAAAACCACACTGCAAGTGACTGGAATTAACATAAATAATGTGGTCGATAATTTAGTGCCAAGTCATTGTGAGATTACATTTAATGTACGTTATAGCCACGGTTACAGTAGTGCAGCAGTTAAAACGCAATTAATGAAGACCCTAAACAAGTTTGCTGAGCATTTTACGATTGAGTGGGAACGCCCATGCGAGCCTTATTACACAAGCCATAATACGGGATGGAGTTTACTTACTCATATTGAGCAGGCTATTTATAAAAACACATCAAGTCACCCATTACTAAGTACAGATGGAGGGACATCAGATGGACGATTTTTTGCCAGCCCCCATACTCAAGTCATTGAATGTGGTGTACGAAACAATACGATTCATCAAGTTAACGAACATGTATCTATTAGTGATTTACTTAAAATTGAAGCTATTTATACAACTTTACTTGAGCAAGTATTTATTAATAATTAAATATAAATAGAGTACTTTATAGATATAAGGACTCACTTCTTATTGGTTATTCTAAATAACGTTTGGCTTTATTTTCTTTTACATTTTCAAGATCGACCAATACCAATCCATCAATACAATTATTGAAATCGGGATCAATACTAAAGCTTAAAAATTGCACTCCACCGGGTTTACAAAGTTCAGTGTATTGTTTAAATAAAGTAGGGACTTGAGCACCTATATTAGCTAGTACATGTTTTAGCTCTACAAAATCTTCTTTCACGTCATTGCCGCTAAAAAGAGTATTACACTGGGTTAGCTGTAGCTCGGTTAACTTAAACTCATTATTAGGCGTAGCTAATTCAATGCCACTTTTATAATAATGCTGATAATAATAAACGAGCATGGCCTTTGCTTGCTCGGGTAGAGCGTTTGATACACTTACAGCACCAAACAAGTATCTGTACTGTGGATAGTTTTTGATAAAAGCGCCAATGCCATACCATAAATAATCGAGGCTTTTACGTCCCCAATATTTAGGCTGCACAAAGCTGCGACCAAGCTCAATTCCTTGTTGTAGGTAAGGGGCCATATCGTCGGTGTAAGAAAATAAGCTATCAGTATATAAACCTTTGCGGCCGTGCTTTTGTATTATCTCTTGTGCGCAGGCTAATCGATAAGCACCTACCAGTTCTAGTTGCATGGGGTCCCACAGTACAAGGTGCTGGTAATCCATATCGTATTTATCTATATCACGACGTTTACCGCTACCTTCACCTACCGCTCTAAACGCGATTTCTCTCAGGCGCCCTAACTCTCTAAAAATAGGTGAGCTACCTACATACTGGTATAGGTGAATATGCATACCGTCTTGTGTTTTACCAAGTAGTTGGCATTGCTCAATTGCTTTTTTTAGCTCTTTTCTGCACTCGGGAACAGCGATAGGTGTTTGTGTTTTTAGCGGCAGTGCTTTTTTTGTTGTAAGCCTATAAAGCTGTTTACGGATGAGGTTTACAACTTCTTTATCTTTAAGATTTTCTATTAAGTAAGATTCAGGAGGGATAGAGGCGCCAATCTCAAACTCTAAAGATTTTTGGCGCTGCTTAAACATTTCGGCCACTAATAGTAAACTTGCCAAAGGTTTATAAATCATTGATGTGCCATAAAAAAGTGGACTGTTTTTGGCTTTAATATAAATAGGTAAAATAGGGCAGTTAGCTTTTTTTGCCATACGTAAAAAACCACTATTCCATTTGCAGTCTTTAATACCTGTTGGCCCTAATCGCGATACTTCTCCTGCCGGAAATATAAGTAATGCACCTTCGTCTTTTAAATGGTTTTGTATATTACTAAGCTCTTGTTTATTGCTCATGCCTGATAAGTTATCTACGGGGAGTAAAAGTGAGTGCATTGGGGTAACCGACATCAACATGCGGTTTGCCACTACTTTTAAATCTTGTCTTACAGTTGAAAGTACTTTAATAAGTGCTAGAGCATCTAATGAACCAATAGGGTGATTTGCAACGATAACAAGTTTACCCTCGTTAGGAATGTGCTCTATCTGCTTAGGTTTATAGCGGGTATCAAAATTGAGTTCATCAAGCACTTGTTCAACAAATTCTAATCCTTGTAGGTGAGGGTAGGCATCACCAAAAGCAACAAACTCCTGTTCATGCAATAAGTAGCCTAGACCTTTTTTTACTAAACCTTTTACTTTAGGAGAGTTCTCTAGTTGTGGTAAGTTTGCAGCAATTACTTTATCAACACTTATCATATTAACCTCATATTCCGTTTGGCCAATTCGCCATACATGTAAGATTAAAAAAAGGGTGTGACAGTTACTTTGCAGTAGTGTGACTTTTTAAAGTGCAAACTTATAAACAGTGTATTGTTAGGAGAATTTATGTCTGTATTAGTTGCTATTACTGGGCGTGACAACACAAAACTAATGACGAAGTTACAAGAGCGGTTACCAAATACGCTGATAGAGCAATGGCCTGATTGCAAAAACGCACATGATGTGGATTTTGTACTTGCGTGGAAAGCGCCAGAATCTATGTGGCCACAGCTACCTAACTTAAAGGCTGTGTCGTCATTTGGTGCTGGCGTAGACAGTATCGATTTAACATTACTCGACGAAAGTGTTGAAGTAGTCCGCATTGTTGACAATCAACTAGCTGAAGATATGGCGGAATATGTACTGACACATGTGTTAGCTCAAAAGTTACGTTTAAAAGAGTATTACATTAAACAAACACAGCAAACATGGAAGCCAAAGCGGGCACATAGTAATAAACATGTCGGCATACTTGGGATGGGTGAATTAGGTAAAGCATGCGCGCAAAAGCTTATAAATAATGGCTTTAAGGTAAGTGCCTGGGCGCAAAGTAATAAAAGCGCAACTAATGTCGAAATTTTTTATGGCGAGGAAGGCCTTAATTGTATGCTTCCTGAGGTTGACTACCTTGTATGTCTATTACCCCTTACGCAAGCAACGACAGGCATTATTAATCACTCAATGCTCGCAAAGCTACCTAAACATGCTGTTGTTATTAATGTGGCACGTGGTGCTCATGTTGTTGAACAAGACTTACTAAGTGCATTAAATAACGATAGCTTACGCGCAGCTACACTCGACGTATTTGATCAAGAACCTTTAGCGTCGAATCACCCTTACTGGGGGAGCCCCAAAATAACGCTTACACCACATTGCGCGGCGATTTCTGATTTAAATAGTGTTATAGACCAAATAGCCGATAATATTGAACGTTTGAATAAGGGCTTAGCACTCAATAATTCAGTAGATAGAACTAAAGGTTATTAGCTGATAGCTAATTAGTTTAAAAAACAGCTTGTTAACATTTGTAATTTTCATTAGTGTAAAAGGTATTCTCACTAATAAAAATATAAAGAGGGTGTTATGAAATCGAGTCAAAGTGGCGTTAAATTAAGCCTAGTTATTGTTTCAATTATTATACTAGGTGTTTCAGCTTGGTTTAATCAGGCTAACGCTGAAGATAGTCCATCTAAAATACAAACCAAAAGCGAGTTAACAGTAGCGGACTAACTTTACTTACTATGTATTCCTCAGTTTTAGTGTTTCTTCGCATCATTTTTTTTGCAGCCCACTAGCACTACTTTCACAGTAGTGTTGGCGTGTCGCTTGAAGTTCTAATTTTCACCTTGGTTCAAAGTGCTTTTTAATATTTTTGAATTCTTAATAAAAAAGCCCAGCAATGCTGGGCTATTAAATATTCTAGGGAAAAGTTGTTAACTTTGGGTTACATTAAATTGCCCAAATGTATAAACTTTAAACAAGTAAAAAGTATTGATCAACACTAAACTCATATTTGAAATAACACTCGACGACATAAGATCTAAGCTAAATGATAAGAATAATAAACCACACGCACTAATGGCGGCAACGCGCAGCAGTGTTATATGGTTAATAAAGAATGCACCTAAACCTAGTGCAAGTAGTGTAGTATTTAAAAGCCAATCTAGCTCGTTTAGCATGGTCGTTTCAATAGTTCAGTTGTTGAAAAAAGGAGCGCCATTATGTTGATCTTTTGCGCACCTTTCAACCAAGTAATTTTAAATTTTCAGATTAGTTTTTTTAATGCTAAAAGTAGCTGCCGATTGCTGAAAATAAACCATTATCAGCAATTACTTGATACTTTTGGCAGCTCTGCGGTTTCTGCAAGTCACTGCATAAATAAAGGGACTCACGGCTAGAATCATAGGTGGGGTGTAGGTTTGAATCAATTAAAGTAGCCCCCTTGCCAAAGAATCCGGGCCAGTAAACACTCTCACTTACCATCCCTAATTTTTTATAGGTGAGTAAGGTAGGTTTTGGAAAAGCTAAAATTATTACAGCAACGACAGCGAGTGATATAAACAGTCCTTTTTTTTGCGTTGTTTTTTGGCTTGTATCATTCTTTGCACTGGAATTTAACTCTGCCGGTGAAGGGCGCTGAGTAGAACGCTGTGGTTTTCTTTTTTGCGCTGTTTTTTTTCTAGCCGGTGCTTTACCTAGCAACGATTGTTTATTTGGGGTTTTAGACATAAAGCAAATCTGGCCTTTTTTCCGTAGGTCTCTATAATTAAATGAGTAAATTTATATACTAAGCTAATTATTATGATAACTTAAAGTTAGCTTATAGCCTACGAGGAATAAAGATGAATACGCAGCTATCAATTTTAATTGTAGATGACGTTAGCACAGTGCGTAGTTTTTTGAGCCAAACGCTCATGCACTTAGGGATAGATAACGTAAAGGAAGCATCTACTGCCTCACAATGCATTAGTGAGTGCCAAGCTGCAAATTATAATATCATTTTTTTAGACATTGAATTGCCAGACGGTGATGGTAAAGATTTGATTGCACAAATCAATGAATTAAGCCCAGAGACAAATGTGGTTATGGTGTCGGCACATTCAGGTATTGAGAATGTTAAGGATGCAATTGATAAAGGCGCTAAAGGGTTTGTAGTAAAGCCATTTACACCTAAAAAAATAGCGGCAATGCTTAAGAAGTTTTATCCAGATTTAGAAAATGTCTAATAAAGTAAGTACATTTAAAATTTAAACAAAAAAAAACCGGCAAAAGCCGGTTTTTTATATTCTATCAAAAACAAATTATAGAGCTTTAATCTTAGCTGCTATACGGCTCTTATGACGAGCTGCTTTGTTTTTGTGAATTAGACCCTTAGTTGCGTAACGGTCTAGGATAGGTGTAGCAACAGAAAAAGCTTGCTGTGCAGCTTCTTTATCGCCCGCTTCAATAGCAACAATTACTTTTTTGAAGTAAGTGCGCATCATTGAACGACGGCTTGCGTTGTGCTGACGGTTTTTTTCGCTTGTGATAGCGCGTTTTTTTGCAGACTTGATGTTAGCCAAGGTTTGCTCCTAACAATCTTAAAATAAAGCTTAAATTAAAGGCCGTGGAATATGCCTGTTTCTATCATGAATGTCAATTTAAATTTAACAATCCAAGAAAAACTGCACCATATAACGAGCATCAATTTGCCGCTTTAGCAGTTAATACCGACATTGTAACAAAGCACAGACCCCCAGCCTAGTGCTTTAAAGCGATTTATAAAAAAGACTGTGGCATAATCGCCTATCTTGAGGATTTTTGAGTAGGTTTAAGGTGTCAAAAGGTTTATTTCGCTCCGGTATGATTGTTAGTTGTATGACTATGATATCGCGTATTTTAGGGCTCGTTCGAGATGCAGTCGTTGCCAATTTATTAGGCGCAAGTGCGGCGGCTGATGTTTTTTTATTTGCTAACCGTATTCCTAATTTTTTACGTCGTTTATTTGCAGAAGGTGCCTTCGCACAAGCATTTGTACCCGTGCTGAGTGAAATTAAAGAACAGCAAGGCGACGACAAGGTCAGACTTTTTGTTGCACAAGCAGCAGGCACATTAGGAACCATTTTACTGATTGTCACTATTATAGGTGTTGTTGCTTCACCCGTTATTGCAGCATTGTTTGGCACCGGTTGGTTTATAGATTGGTGGCAGGGCGGACCCAATGCCGAAAAGTTTGAACTTGCAAGTTCATTACTTAAATTTACATTCCCTTATTTGTTTTTTGTAAGCTTAGTTGCGCTTAGTGGTGCGGTAATGAACGTGTATAACCGTTTTGCTGTTGCTGCATTTACACCTGTTTTACTCAATGTTTCTATTATTACGTGTGCAATTTTTTTACATGATAAATTTAGTGTCGGGGCTTATTCTCTCGCAATTGGCGTATTTATTGGTGGCGTTGTGCAGTTATTGTTTCAACTTCCATTTTTATACCGTGCAAAAATGTTGGCGCGTCCACGCTGGGCATGGCAAGACGAAAACGTAAAAAAAGTACGTAAACTTATGCTTCCTGCTTTGTTTGGCGTATCTATTAGCCAAATTAATTTGTTGCTTGATACCATGATTGCTTCATTACTGATGACAGGCTCGATTGCATGGCTTTATTATTCAGACCGTTTAATTGAATTTCCGCTGGGCTTATTTGGTATTGGTATTGCGACAGTTATTTTACCGGCGCTCTCTAGGTTACATAGCAGTAAAAAAAGTAGTGACTTTCAGCATACTCTCGACTGGGGGGTGCGTTTTGTTATATTTTTAGGCCTACCAGCAATGATAGGTCTAATGATCATCAGCCCGCTTATTATCACCGTATTGTTCGACCACGGTGCGTTTAAAGAAGACAGTGTTGATCATGTTAAAGCAGTAAGTTTAGGCGTAGTCGCATATTCAGTAGGGCTTGTAAGCTTTATGCTGATTAAAGTACTTGCTCCTGGCTTTTATGCTCGTCAAGACACAAAAACGCCGGTGCGTATTGGTATTATTACCTTAGTGTTGAATATGGTATTTAATATTATGCTGGCTCCTTTTATTGGTTATTTAGGATTAGCACTCGCTACTTCGCTATCGGCTAGTTGTAATGCATTTTTGCTGTATAGGCAGCTTAAAAAAGAAAATGTGTATCAGTTTTCATCAATGAGTATGCGCTTTACACTTAAATGTGTTGTTGCAAGTATGGTTATGGGAGCTGTTACATGGTTTGTGAGCAGTTACTATTACTGGGCTACATGGGCTTTTACACAGCAGGTAGTCTTATTAATAGCACTCGTGGCTTTGGCAGGTATTAGTTACTTTGCAATGCTATTTTTGATGGGCGTTAGACTAAATACGATAAAAAGTGTAGCAATTACTGAATCAAACTAAAAAAAAGATTATAATCGGCAACTCTGCGGCTTTAATTAATTTTTAGTCGTAATTAATAGCTCGCTAAACAAGGCATTAGGTGGCATGGAGTTAATTAGAGGTATACACAATATTCGCCCACACCACTTTGGTTGTGTGTTAACTATTGGTAATTTTGACGGTGTTCATTTAGGCCACGCAGAAGTACTAAAAGGCTTACTTACTGATGCTAAAGCGCATAGTTTGTCTAGCACTGTAATGCTATTTGAACCCCAGCCACAAGAATTTTTTGCTAAAAAAAATGCCCCAGCACGGCTAACGCGCTTACGAGATAAGCTACGTTTGCTTAGTGATTTAGGTATTGAGCGAGTTATTTGCATTAGCTTTAATCAGCAATTTGCAAACATGCATGCTGAGCAATTTGTTAATGATATTTTGATTAAAAAGTTAGGTGTTAAAGCTCTCACTGTTGGCGATGATTTTAAGTTTGGAAAGCAGCGCCAAGGTAACTTTGACTTACTTGCTAGCATGGGCAAGCAAGCGGGCATGGACGTAAAAAGCACCGCGAGTTTTCGTCAATTAAATGCTAGAGTAAGCAGCACTTTAATACGAGATGCTTTGGCATCTGGTGACTTAGCAAGTGCTAAAACAATGCTTGGTCACGATTATGCTATTTCTGGGCGTGTTATACACGGCTGGAAAAGAGGACGTGAACTCGGTTTTAGAACGGCAAATATTGCCCTAAAACGCCAAGTGTGTCCTGTCAACGGGGTGTTTGCAGTGCAAGCAACGATTGCAGGAAAACAGATTTTTGGAGTTGCAAATGTAGGCAATAAGCCGACATTTAATGGAACTCGTGCATTATTAGAAGTTCACCTTTTTGATTTTGCACAGGATATTTACGGACAATTTATGCATGTGGAGTTAATAAAAAAACTTCGCAACGAAAAAAAATTCGAGACATTAACACAATTAACGGCGCAAATAGCAACTGATGTTGCTGCCGCTAAGCAGTGTTTTGGTTTAAATCAGGTAGCCGATAGAGACGGAATGTAGGATAAATGAGCGACTATAAACATACTTTGAACTTACCGGAAACACCGTTTCCAATGCGTGGCAATTTGGCACAACGTGAACCAAAAATGCTTAAAGCATGGTATGAAGACGACCTGTACGGTCAAATTCGCAGCGCTAAGAAAGGTAAAAAGACCTTTATTTTGCATGACGGCCCTCCGTATGCAAATGGCGATATCCATTTAGGCCACTCAGTTAATAAAATATTAAAAGACATTATTGTTAAGTCTAAAACATTATCTGACTTTGATTCACCATTAGTCCCAGGTTGGGATTGTCATGGTTTACCAATCGAGTTAATGGTTGAGAAAAAAGTAGGCAAGCCGGGCGTAAAAGTAACCGCGAGCGAGTTTCGTGAAAAATGCCGTGCATACGCTAAAAAACAAGTTGAAGGTCAAAAAGTTGATTTTAAACGTTTAGGCGTATTTGCAGATTGGGATAAGCCTTACTTAACAATGAACTTTGACTTTGAAGCGAATGCAATTCGTGTACTTGGTCGTATTATTGAAAAAGGTCATTTGCATAAAGGTGCTAAGCCTGTGCATTGGTGTACAGATTGTGGTTCTGCATTAGCAGAAGCTGAAGTTGAGTACCAAGACAAGCAATCACCAGCGATTGATGTACGTTTTACATTTGTTGATCAAGATGCTGTTGTAAGTGCATTTGATTTGGCTGATGGTCATAAAGGTGAAGGCAGTGTTGGTACTGTTATTTGGACAACAACACCGTGGACGCTTCCAGCAAACCGCGCAGTAGCTGTGCATGCCGATTTAGAATATGCATTGGTGCAGGTTGAAGATGAAGGCGTACAACAACGTCTAATTTTAGGCTCTGAGCTTGTTAAAGATGCAATGGACCGCTTTGGTTTTAATCACTTCCACGTATTAGGTTATGTAAAAGGTGCTGCACTTGAAAACTTACAAGTAGCCCATCCTTTTTATGATTTTAATGTACCCGTGATTGTTGCAGAACACGTAACGACTGACTCAGGTACCGGTGTTGTACATACAGCACCAGGGCATGGTCAAGAAGATTTCGTGGCTGGTTTAAATTACAACCTTGAAGTAGCTAACCCTGTTGGCGCTAATGGCGTTTATTTACCAGATACTGAACTTTTTGCAGGTCAGCATGTATTTAAAGCAAATGCGAGCGTAATTGAAGTATTAAAAGAGCACGGTGCATTAATGCATCATCATGCTATAACTCATAGTTACCCACATTGTTGGCGCCATAAAACACCGATT
Source organism: Pseudoalteromonas sp. NZS71_1 (assembly GCF_015864305.1). Classification (NCBI taxonomy): domain Bacteria; kingdom Pseudomonadati; phylum Pseudomonadota; class Gammaproteobacteria; order Alteromonadales; family Pseudoalteromonadaceae; genus Pseudoalteromonas; species Pseudoalteromonas sp. NZS71_1. The sequence continues at coordinate 257,321 of NZ_JADYXM010000003.1, forward strand.
ATTTTCCGTGCTACACCACAATGGTTTGTAAGTATGGATCAGGCTAACTTGCGTGAAGATTCTTTAAAAGAAATTAAAAACACGCAGTGGTTGCCAGAGTGGGGCGAAAGCCGTATTTCGAACATGGTTGAAAGCCGCCCAGATTGGTGTATATCTCGCCAACGTACTTGGGGTGTGCCAATTGCATTGTTTGCTGATAAAGATACCGGTGCACTTCATCCAAATACTCAAGAACTCATTGAGCAAGCTGCACAGCTAGTTGAAAAATCTGGTATTCAGGCATGGTACGATTTAGAACCAGCTACATTACTTGGTGAAGAAGATGCCAAGCAATACATGAAAGTGCAAGATACGCTAGATGTATGGTTTGACTCAGGTGTTTCACACGCATGTGTTGTAGACGCACGTGAAGACTTGGTTGGTCCAGCTGATTTATACCTTGAAGGTTCTGATCAACACCGTGGTTGGTTTATGTCATCAATGATGACATCAGTGGCTATTAATGGTCATGCGCCATACCGCCAAGTATTGACTCATGGTTTTACTGTTGATGAAAACGGCCGAAAAATGTCTAAGTCACTAGGCAATGTTATTTCACCACAAAATGTGATGAATAAACTAGGTGCCGACATTCTACGTTTATGGGTTGCCTCTACCGATTACACGGCAGAAATGACTGTGTCGGATGAAATATTTAAGCGCTCTGCCGATCGCTACCGCCGTATTCGTAACACTAGCCGTTACTTACTAGCTAACCTAAATGGTTTTGAGCCAAAAACTGATCAAGTTGCTGTTGATGATATGGTTGAGCTTGATAAGTGGATTGTTGGTCGTGCTGCTCAGTTGCAAGACGAAATTTTAGCCGCATACGATAGCTACCAAATGCTATTAGTAACGCAAAAGCTAATGAACTTCTGTACGGGTGAGCTTGGTTCGTTCTATTTAGACGTTATTAAAGATCGTCAGTACACAGCTAAGAGTGACAGCCATGCACGTCGTTCTTGTCAAACAGCGCTTTATCATATTGCAGAAGCAATGACGCGTTGGATGGCACCTATTATGAGCTTTACCGCACAAGAAATTTGGGAAGCTTTACCGGGTGAGCGTAGTGACTACGTATTTACATCTGTTTGGTATGATGGCTTACAAGCGCCAACAAATAGCCAATTTAGTAACGATGACTGGTTAGAAATTCTAACAGTACGCGACGAAGTAAACCGCTTATTAGAAGCTGCACGTAAAGAAGAAGTCATTGGTGCAACGCTTCAAGCAACGGTTAATTTATTTACTGGTAAAGAGCTTGCCGCTAAATTAAATGCGCTTGGTGATGAACTGCGTTTTGTATTATTAACATCGGCCGTAAATGTTTCTGAAGTTGATAGTCAGCCAGCTGATACACAAACTACCGAAATTGAAGGTTTATTCATTAGTGTTGCTGCAACAGATGCTGCGAAATGTGAGCGTTGTTGGCATTACAGTGAAGATGTAGGTGTTAACCCTGCTCATCCTGAAATTTGTGGTCGTTGTGTAAGTAATGTTGACGGCGAAGGCGAAAAGCGTCAATTCGCTTAGGAGTTATTCTTAGTGAGCAAACTAGCCCAAAAAAGTGGTTTAGTGTGGCTTTGGTTGAGTCTATTACTACTAGTAATAGACTTTGCCAGTAAAACACTTGTTGTAGGGACTATGGCTTATCAAGAGTCGATAAACTTACTCCCTGTTTTTAGTATTACTTATGTGCATAACTATGGTGCTGCTTATAGCTTCTTAAGTGAAGCGGGTGGTTGGCAGCGTTGGTTTTTAAGTGCGATTGCCATTGCTATTAGTGCTTTGCTTGTGTGGTGGCTAAAACGCTTACCTGCAACAAACAAAGTACTATGCGGTGCTTATGCACTGGTACTTGCAGGCGCTATTGGTAATTTATACGATCGTATTGCGTATGGTTATGTAATCGACTTTATTCACGTATTTTATAAAGACTCACATTTTCCTGTATTTAATATTGCTGATTGCGCTATTTGTATTGGCGCAGCATTATTGTTATTTGATGCCTTTACCGGCGAGAGTCCGAAGGAGCATAAAGCATGAGCCAAGCTGTAATTGGTGAAAACTCGCAAGTTATTTTCCATTTTTCTATTAAATTAGAAGATGGCTCTGCCGCCGATTCTACCAAGGTGCACAACAAACCTGCTAAATTAACAATGGGCGATGGCAGTTTAACGGCAAACTTCGAAAAGTGTTTATTAGGTTTAACTGCAGGCGAAAGTAAAACGTTTGAATTAGAACCTGAAGATGCGTTTGGTCAGCCAAATCCAGATAATATTTACTACGTTGACCGTAGTAAATTTGGCCCAGAAACACCAGCTAAGGTAGGTGCAATTATTGCGTTTACTCAACCAGACGGTACTGAGCTTCCTGGATTAGTTCGCGAAGTGCAAGGTGAGTCGGTAACGATTGATTTTAATCACCCTTTATCTGGCCAACGTTTAACGTTTGAAGTTGATATTATTGAGGTGGAAGGTTAATGGAAATATTACTAGCTAATCCACGCGGCTTTTGCGCTGGTGTTGACCGTGCTATTAGTATTGTTGAGCGCGCCCTAGATATTTTTGAAAAGCCAATTTATGTGCGCCACGAAGTAGTACATAACCGCTATGTGGTTGATGGATTAAAAAGTCGTGGTGCGGTATTTGTTGAAGAGCTTGATCAAGTACCTGACGACAGCATTGTTATTTTTAGTGCACATGGTGTTTCGCAAGCTGTTCGCAGCGAAGCTAAACGTCGTGATTTAAAAGTATTTGATGCAACGTGTCCGCTTGTAACTAAAGTACATATGGAAGTTACACGTGCGAGTCGTAAAGGTATTGAGTGTATTTTAATTGGACACCATGGCCACCCTGAAGTAGAGGGAACAATGGGACAATATGATAACTCAGCCGGTGGCATTTATCTTGTTGAAACCGTTGATGATGTTGTTGCGCTTAATGTAAAAAATGCTGAAAATCTTTTTTATTGCAGCCAAACAACACTCTCAGTTGATGACACAGCAGATGTTATTGATGCACTACGCAATAAGTTTCCATCAATTGACGGACCTCGTAAAGATGACATTTGTTATGCAACGCAAAATCGTCAAGACGCTGTTCGTGACTTAGCTGATAAAGTTGATGTGCTATTAGTTGTTGGCGCTAAAAATAGCTCTAACTCTAATCGCTTACGTGAACTTGCAGATAAAATGGGCACAGTTGCTTATTTAATTGATGACGCAACTGATGTACAAGAGCAGTGGGTTTCAGGCTCTAAATCAGTTGGCGTAACTGCGGGAGCATCTGCGCCAGAAGTACTTGTACAACAAGTAATAAGCCGATTAAAAGAGCTTGGTGGCACACAGGTTGTTGAGAACCCAGGTGAAGTAGAAAATATAGTATTTGCTGTTCCTGTAGAGCTACGTTAATTTAAATATATTAAACATTTAGATTAAAGGAGAGTCGTTATGAGCAAGTCACTTCAAAATGATGGTTTGCTTTTTTCGGCTCTTTTTAATGAGCGAGGCGTATTAGCCACGCTTATTGTTTCTCAAGTTATTGCTATTGTTTTAGCTTTTGCACCTAATGTAGAAGGAGATATTTGGCTACGACTTGGGATCATTAGTTTGTTTATGCATTTAATTGTTTTAGTCGGTACCTCTTCTTTATACTTCTGTAGATTTTTCTTACAAAAACGTACTCAAACTTTTCAATTAAGTCTATTTTTTGCCTTTTTTTTATTATCTACCTGTATTTTTAGTATTTTATTTTCTCATTTTGCTTTTGATATAGATGATACAAATAACCTAATTTATTTCACACTTCGCAATTGCATTATAGTGGCTTTACTGGCGGCTTTATTCGTCCAGTTTTTATTAATTCATTTTGAAAAAGAGCAGCAAACTAAAGCGCTTTCTCGTGCTGAGCTTGATGCCCTACAAGCTAGAATACGTCCTCATTTTTTATATAATAGTTTAAACACTGCTGCAGAACTTACTCATCATGATGCCGATGCGGCAGAACAGGCTATTTTAGCATTAGCCGCCTTATCGCAGGCTGCAATGCACTCGGGGAAGAATGTATCTCTTGAAGATGAAATAACGCTGAGTAAGCAATATATCGCACTTGAAACGTGGCGTTTTGGTAATCGCTTAAGAGTTGATTGGCAAATACCTAATGAACTACCCGCATTGAGTATTCCTTGCTTAACCCTGCAGCCATTAATTGAAAATGCGGTATGCCACGGCGTTGAAACAAGTGAGCATGGTGCAGAAATAAAAGTAGAGCTACATATCACTACCGGCTATATAACCATGATTGTTTCTAACCCTATAACAATTTCTAATGCTCAAACTAGGCCTAATAACGGAATGGCGCTTGAAAATATTCGCCAGCGATTAAATATTTATTATAAAAATAAAGCGCAGCTAACAATTACTAATAAAAATGATGTGTTTAGGGTCAAGGTCGTTATCCCTAAGCTAATTGAGGGCAGTGTATGAATGTACTCATTGTTGATGATGAACCTCTTGCGAGATCTCGCTTAATCCGTTTGTTAACACATGATAAAAGTATAGTTGTACAAGGTGAGGCAAGTAATGGTAATGAAGCCCTAGTACTTGCTAAAAAGCAAACGCCGGATTTGATTTTTTTAGATGTTGATATGCCTGGTATGAATGGTTTACAAGTTGCTAATGAGCTCAATAGTTTAACTCTACCTCCTGCTATTGTTTTTATAACTGCTCACCCTGAGCATGCCTTCGATGCTTTACAATTAAGCGCTGCAGGTTATTTAGTTAAACCTATTTCAGAGCAATCATTGCAAAAGGTGCTTAAGCAAGTTGGGCGTTTAAATAAAGTACATATTCAAAAACAACAAAATGTAAAAATCTCTTATCAGCTAGCTGGTACTCTACGTAGTGTTGATATAAATGATGTTTTGTACTTTAGTGCCGAAGAAAAGTATACCAAAATGATATTCTCGGGTGGAGAGGCTTTACTGGAGCAAAGCCTAAAGCAATTAGAGCTGCAATATCCCGCATATGTTTTACGAATTCACCGCAATACTTTAGTGAATAAACAAAAAGTAATAGCCTTGCATTCAAAAGGGAATGGCAATCATATGATTGAGCTACAAGGGTGCAGTGAGTTATTGCCAGTGAGCCGCCGCGAGCTTAAATTAGTTAAAAATACGCTTTAGACTTATTTCGCAATTAAGTTGCCTCTGACTTAAATGCATTTACATTTAATTACTACTGTTTTGTTGAATGAGCCGATTTAATTAACCGTTTATCAACAAATATAACCGCTTGTCTTAGTCCTCATTGATTCCTCAAATAAATAGCATAAACTTATAATCAGATAATTTTTATTTGGTTCTACTATGCAGTCATCTCAAACAAAAGTGCAAAGAGGCTTCACTCTAATTGAAGTGTTAATTGCATTTATTATTCTTAGTTTTGGCCTTTTAGGCGCAGTTGCCCTGCAAGCAAAAGCAAAGCAAGCAAGCTTTGATTCTATGCAGCGCGCTGCTGCAGTTGCACTTGGTAATGATATTGTGCAGCGTATCCGTGCTAACGATACCCCTCAAATAGCCGGGCTGTACACACAAACATTTGATAGTGAAACTGCAACGACAACCTCGCAAACGTGCTTTACAAATACTTGTAGCGCAGCGCAAGTTGCGGCCTTAGATCTTGAGCAGTGGAAAAGAGCTATAAGAGCTCGAGAAAATACGGGGTCTTTAGATGGTGCTACCGTATGTATTGCACCTACAGTAGTTGCTGGCTCGGGTGGTAAGGCATTTAATTTAGAAGTAATTGTTTCGTGGCAAGGTCGACAAGAGTTTAATGCAAATGATGCTACTGGCGCAATAAAGTGTGGAACGGCTGACAAAAAGCGCCGCTTAGTTGTATTAACTAGTTACATTTACCTTAGGAGCTAACATGAAGCAAAAAGGTTTTACACTTGTAGAAATGATGATTTCATTATTTATTGGTGGATTAATACTAGGTGGCGTTATGTTCACCTATATAGGTATGAAAGTAACCACTAAAGATACGATGACTATTGGTGAACTTCAAGAATCAGGGCGCCTTGCAATTAACATAATGCAACGTGATATTGAACAAATTGGCTTTTGGGGAACTTATTATGACGATTCGTTCACTGCAGTAAATACAGATACACTAGCAAACCCTGGAACAGACTGCTTTGAAGGATTAAATAATGGGAGTTTTCCTGACTTTGCTACAGCTAGTAATTTTAGAACTATTTACGCAAAGGTTGCTGGAGAATCAAAAGAGCTTAACTGCCTAAATAATCCGATTAAAAGCACTGACATTATTCAATTAAAATTTTTACAAGGTAAGAGCTTAACAGTTAATACAGTAACTAATGAGACTCAGGCTGATGAAAACTACTTTGTAGCTGAGCAAGAAAAAGCTCAATTTTTCCGTGGAACGGTTAACGCTGCGACTCTTAATGTTAATGCAACCGTTTGGCCTTACAGCCATCATGTTTATTATCTATCAGAACAAACTTATAAAGTTAATAATAAGAATTTAACTGTACCTGCATTAATGAGAAAGCGCCTGGTTGGTGGAAATATCAACACAGAAACTATTATGGAAGGTGTTGAGAACATGCGGTTTGTTTTTGGTCTTGATACTAACAGTGATAATCGTGTAGATACCTACCGAAGTATTCAAGATATGAAGTATACAGATTGGGAAAATCGTAAAGGTATTTTAACTGTTCAGGTTTTTTTATTAATACGCGCATTACAGCCAGACCCAGGAGTTAAAATTAAAAACCAAACTTATACGTTAGGTGAGGATGAAGATAAGCGTGTATTAACATTTACCGATAATTTCAGACGTACTGTGTTCACTACTACTATTCGATTAAATAATGTTGGATCAAATTTATGGCGTATTTAAAACAATCACAAAAAAAACAGCAAGGTGTAGTTCTAATTACAGCTTTAATAATGGTTATTGCAGTGACCGGTATTGCTGTAACACTTATGAGCAGTAGTAGTATTGATATTAAAATTACCAATGCAGCACAAGAGCGCGAAGTGGCCGAAAATGAACTCATTGGTGAAGTGCAGCGCATGATCTCTGATGAGGCAAATCAAGGCGCTAATAATCAGTTCTTCCTGACTCCCGATGAAGTAACTGCAATCGCGGATGGTGATGACAAAGGTATGGTGATTGCAAATCATGCAGATATGCAAAGCAAAATGACTAACCTGAACAAGGGGGCGTTAGATTTAGAATGTCCTCGACGCTTTAATTTTACAGCAGGTATATCGTGCAATATGTTACAGGTCGCCACCACAATAGAATATGGATCTAAAAGTAAGCATGAACTAACTATTGTTACAGGTATAGCACAAGAAATGGCCAGCGTAAGCAAGGGGATTTAAGATGAAATTTAAATTAAACAAAGTGTTAGCCTCTTTGCTTGGCTTAACAATAAGTATGTCGGTATTCGCTGAGGATATTGAGCTTTATGTAAATCATGATGTAGAGACAGACGAAAATCCAAGAGTGTTAATGATATTTGATACCTCTGGGAGTATGGCCTGGGATGTTGTAGATGGAGGCCAGTGTTATCGTCGATATCAAAATGGACAGTTTTATACATCAGATTGTTTTAAAAGTCAGACTTACTTTAGTTACACACAGCAATGTTACAAGTCTGTAAACGGATATGCACAAGCTGTTTGTGAAGATAGCCGCTTATTAGTAGCAAAAAACGCTGTTAGCCAACTTATTACCGATAATGATGATATTGATTTTGGTTTAATGAGATTTAGAGAAAGTTCAGGTGGCTATGTACTAGCAAGGCTTGGTGCTAACAAAAACACTTTACTTAATGAAGTTGACGATTTGCCTGCAAGTGGTGCAACTCCTTTAACTGAAACATTATGGGAGGCGTATAGGTATATTACTGGGCAAAGCCTTTATTATGGGTATGGTATTAACAGCAGAGATAAAGCAGCCGATGCTAATGGAACTTATAAGTCACCATTTAAAAAGGAATCAGGAGATCCTCTCAGGTGCGATAACTCAATTAATATTATTTTGATGACTGATGGAGACCCTACTAACGATGATGGTCGTGATGATCAGATTAAAAGTGTACATAATAATTTATTTAATGATTCAATCCCTTTTGTGAGCGGTGATTATTCTAATAGCTATTTAGTTGCTCTATCAAAAATAATACATGGAACAAATAATACAAAAGTAGATTTATACTCTGATACAAGTGATGTGCTAGATACTGGTAGAGTTTTTACCATTGGCTTTGGCACAGGAATGAGCGAGGGCGGTATCGACTTACTAGAGAAAGCTGCATCAGTTGGTGGAGGCCAGTACTTAGAGGCGCGAACTTCAGAAGCTTTATCTGAAGCATTAAAAAATACTATTTCAAGAATTAGAGAAGTAAATGATAGTTTTTCATCGCCTTCAGTTGCGAGTAATAATGTAGATCAAACTCGTAGCCGGGATGCTGTTTATTTTGCCATGTTTTACCCTGAAACCGGTGCTCGTTGGCGTGGAAACTTAAAAAAACTGAAAGTATCAGGGAATCAAATTGTTGATTCAAAAGGATTGTCGGCACTTGATGAGAATGGCTTAATTGACGAAAATGCAGAAACATTTTGGTTGCCAAGTGGGGAGCCAGCGGATGGTAACTTAGTTGCACAAGGTGGTGTGAACCTTCATTTAACGACATTAGATTCAGATAGCCGTAATTTATACACTGACAATCAGGGAGCTATAGTAAATTTTAATACCTCAGTTGTGAGTGATATTCTCAATTTAGTCGATAACAATCCGCTAAGCTTATCGAGTAATGATATCAAATGGGCAATGGGTATAGACGTTGATGATGAAGATGGCGATGGGTCTAGCGTTGACCAGCGCAAAGATATTTTTGGTGACCCTCTGCATTCTAAACCTGTTGCAATCGATTATGGTAATGATGATATTCGAGTTTTGATAGGAACTAATGCTGGCTTTTTACATATGTTTAAGGATTCAGATGATAGTGTAAGTGAAAGTTGGGCATTTATACCGTCTGCTTTATACAACATTATTGAACCTCTACGTGAAAATCAAGCCGATACGAAAGTATATGGTGTGGACGGTCCTATTAGTATTTATTTTGATAATAAAAACTTAAATAGTGATGGTTTAAATGACGGTATTATTGATGCGAGTGGCGACGATAAAGTGTGGGCTTTTGCGGGGATGCGTCGCGGTGGTAAAAATTACTACGGACTTGATATAACAAATCCGAACATACCGAAAAAATTATGGGACGCTCCAATCGAAGGTGGTAAAGGTGATTTTAAAGAGCTTGCACAAACCTGGTCAAAGCCACAAATAGCCTACATTAAAGCATTTGGGGATAAACCCTTATTAGTTTTTGGTGCTGGTTATGATACTAATAAAGACGCAGCTATCCGTAGTGAAGATAGTACAGGGCGAGGTATCTATATTGTTGAAGCCGAAACAGGTAAAAGAGTATGGGCATTAACACCCGATATTAATGGCTTTAAAGGTAAGCATAGTATTGCTGCAGATATAACCACGCTTGACTCAGATTATGATGGATATATAGACCGAATTTATGCGGCAGATACAGGTGGAGATATTTGGCGTATAGATATGCCTGGTAGTAATACTAGCGAGTTTAGCCACTTTAAATTAGCTGAGCTTGGTAGTAATAAAGCAACTGAGGACCGACGCTTTTTCTATAAACCACTCGTAGCACGTACAATTTATAGTAAAGTAAGCGAGTCAACAGTTAATGGTAGCACCGTTATAACACGCTTAGATACACCGTATGATGCGATAGTTATCGGCAGTGGTAATCGCTCAAAACCAACCGGCACCAATGAAAAAGATCAATTGTTTATGATCAGAGATGAAAATACGGTTACTAAATCGTATAAAACGAATGCACCAGATACTATTCTGCCTGCTGATTTGATGCAAATGAATTCAGACCCATTTGGCAATGCTCTAGATGACGTTGATGATTTTGTTGACTTAGAAGTAGACTTGGCTAAATTTAATGGCTGGAGATATGAGTTAGGAACGGGTGAAAAGTCGCTAGCTGCTGCCACAGTTGTTGGAGGTGTTGCCTATTTTACAAGCTTCACACCTGCATCAGATACATCGACTGAAAATCAATGTTCGCTAAGTGGTGGTGGTGGTTCTTTATACGCTTTTCACTTACATTACGGTACTAAGGTGTATGACGACCTTAAATTTACAACCAGCTATGATGTACCAGACACACCTCAGTTATACTTTGGTGAAAGCCCTTCATGTGTAGATGGTAATGGCGATGGTAAATGTGATGACGACCCAACAGTTGACGTAATACAAGAAAGTCAGTTTTATTTAATTGGGCCTGGTATTAAAGGTGAAAATGCGGAAAATCCAATGAAACCTGTAGAAATAAAAGGTCCTGGTTTAACTGTTGTCGATGGTAAAGTTGTGTTGGTTAATGACAATACAGTAGGGTTTGGCTTTAAAACCCAACAAACATATATCTATAAACGTGAAGAAAATGACGAAGTTAATAATTAAGGAAATTAGATGAAAAAACAACACGGGTTTACCTTAATTGAGCTGATGATAGCCGTTGCTATCGTCGGCATACTCGCTTCAATTGCGCTGCCTAACTATACTGAATATGTAAAGCGTGCTTCGCGCGCTGAAGCTGCTGCAGCATTGTTAGATGCTGCAAACAAGGAAGAGCAATATTTTGTCGATAATAGGGAATATACAGAGACATTTACTGATTTAGGATTGCAAAGTAAAACCGAAAATGGCCATTTTGAGCTATCCATAAAGGTAGTCGATAGCAATACCTTCACTATTACAGCTAAACCTATAGACGGTGCTGTAAAAGGCGATAATGATTGTAAAGAGCTTACAATTACTGACACAGGCCTCAAAGGTGCAAAAGGGTCTAAAGGAGACTCAGATGTTGACTATTGCTGGGGTCGATAGCCTAGATTACTTCTTCTGACACTTATCAGTTGATTTGATGCGAATTCTACCCGTTTGACTTACAGATAAAGCCAATCCTTCGAGATTGGCTTTATCGCTATTGGGGCAATATATAAAAGTCCCATTTTGAAAACCATTTAAAGAACCATCTGGACGAAATGTAATGGCGTTGCGCGGATACTCTAAAGTATCAGCATCATGAACATCCTCGAAAGTGCTTAAGAGTAACTCATCATCATCTAGAGTCGTTGATTTATCTTTGTCGATAAATAGTGACATTTGACCATCCCACTCGTCCTTTGTGCATTGACTGCCTTTTAGTGCGCAAAGCGTGACGTAAGTACCATTTTCAATTGCGTAAAGACGGCCATAATTTATATTTCGGTGTAGTAGATTCACATGGTTATCTAATCGGTTTTTAGCCAAGAAGTCTGGATAAAACCACATCGATAATTGACTGATTACACTGACAACAGCAATTGAAACCATTAATTCAAGAAGTGTCACTCCCTTGTTTTTTGATATTGATAATCTCATCCTTGAAGACCTGAGTTAATAAATGATTAACTCAGTCTAGTAAATGATACAAATATGACAAGATTAATTTGTATGTTTTTTAACCGCAAGTCTGAGCTGTATCACCAGTATAAAAAGAAGTACCAGATTGAGATACTGTTAAAGCTTTGTTATTTTCATTATCACTATTAGGGCAATAGATAAAGTCTCCCGGATTTGTTGTAATACGACCACTGGTATTAAAACGAAGACTTGTCTCGTTACCACTATAACTAAGGCTATCAGTTGCAGGAATATCCTCTATAACTCTCAACAAGGCATCGTTAGCTACGTTATAACTTCCATTGTTATCAGCATCAACAAAAACAACAATGATTTTATTCGTGTCCCATTCTGGTTCACATTCAAACTCATCTTTAGCTTGTTTAATAGCGCCTTCTTGTGCGGGACATAAAATAACTATTTCATCCGTACTTGCCGCTTGAGAGCGTGCATAAGTAATGCTTCTTTTTAATTCCAACAAAAAATTCTCAGCTCTATTTTCTTCTAGCATATCGCTGCTATTCCAGATCGCAATGGATGCAATGATCCCAACGATAGCAACGGTTACCATGAGTTCTAAAAGAGTGAATCCGTTTTGTTTATTTTTCATATTAATCTCATTTACTGCTAGTCATTTAAGTATCGCTATTTTTATACAATAAATTATACCATGATCGGTTGTTTTATCACCGTAATTCAATCGCTTTGTTTGCTATGAGCATCATGATTGTCTAAAATCGAGGCAACTGGAGCTTTCAAAAGTAATTAATATGAAAAAAATAGAAGCAATTATCAAACCTTTTAAGTTAGACGATGTGCGTGAAGCATTGTCTGATGTAGGTATTACAGGTATGACGGTAAGCGAAGTTAAAGGCTTTGGACGTCAAAAAGGTCACACTGAGTTATATCGTGGCGCAGAGTATATGGTTGATTTTTTACCTAAAGTAAAACTTGATATTGTATTGACTGATGAAGATGTAGACCGTGCAATTGAAGTTATTGTAAAAACGGCACAAACAGGAAAAATCGGTGACGGTAAAATATTTGTCACTGATGTTGAGCGTGTAATACGTATTCGTACTGCTGAGGAAGATGAAGAGGCGATTTAAGATTTTCTTCTACGCAGTAAAAAGGCGCTTACTAAGCGCCTTTTTGTTTATTTAGTTCTTTTATTTAGTCTTCGTGTTTGCTTTGCGTGCTCACTAAGCTCAGTTAAACCTAATTGGTCGTAACTTTTTTCCATCATTTCAAGCGCGGGATCTAAGTAACTGCTTTGTGAGTAGTGTTCAACAACAAACTTACCTCTATTAGCAGCAGCTAAATAAGCTTCACGCTCATAATAGTAAGTGGCTACTTTTAATTCATAACGTGCCATACGGTTTAAAAGCCATACTAAACGACGCTTAGCTTCAGGCGCGTAATCACTTTTCGGAAAGCGTTTTACTAGTGTCGATAAATCGGTAAATGCAACACGTGTACGGTTAGCATCACGGTCGGCTCTATCTACACCAAAGTACTCTTGGAACGCATTTTTATCTGCTTTAATGTTTACTAAACCACGCATGTAATACATGTAATCTAGGTCTTTATGGTTTGGATTTAAGCGGATAAAGCGGTCAATGGTTGCAAGTGCTTGTTCAGTATTACCTGATTGGTAATGTGCATACACTAAGTCCATTTGTACTTGTTTAGAGAATGGGCCAAACGGGTAGCGAGAATCTATTGCACTCAAAAGTTCAATTGCGCGAGCATATAAACCAGAATCTAGTGTTTCTTTTGCATCTTCATATAAAGCGTGTGCAGATTTATTCGGTACACGTTGAATGTCTTCTTGGTCTGGAGCAGACGAACAAGCGCCTAAACTAAGTACAGAAACTGAAAAAACAATGGCAAATGCACGTTTCCCTATTTTATTTATCATTTTATTTGTTACCTTCGATGTCTTCGGCTAGGCCAAGTCGGTAAAACCGAGTAAACTATGCGTATTATATTATGCTTTTATTAAAAGCGATTCTAACCCAGTCGAGCAAAGCTTGCACTGGTAAATTGGGTAAAGTTACTAATGTCAGAGCAAATTTCTCTTCAAGCCGACGTTCCAACCGAATTAGGTGGTAAACGTCTAGACCAAGTATTAGCACAATTGTTCCCTGATTATTCACGTTCTCGTATAAAAACGTGGATATTGGATGATAAAATCACCGTAGACGGTGAAATTTTCAACACTCCACGCGAAAAGCTACTAGGTGGTGAAGTTGTAAGTGTTGAAACAACAATTGAAGCACCACGCGAATACGAAGCACAAGATATCAAATTAAACATTGTTTATGAAGACGATGATATTTTGGTAATTAATAAACCAATGGGCCTAGTGGTTCACCCTGGTGCGGGTAACCCTAATGGAACAGTGCTAAACGCATTACTACATTACTACCCTGAAATAATTAACGTACCACGCGCGGGTATTGTGCATCGTTTAGATAAAGACACGACCGGTTTAATGGTTGTAGCTAAAACGATTCCAGCACAAACGCATTTAGTAACAGCGCTACAAAAGCGTGAAAACTTCACGCGTGAATATGAAGCACTGTGTAATGGTACTATGACCGCAGGTGGTATGGTTGAAAAAGCGATTGGCCGCCATCCGACTCAGCGTACGCATATGGCAGTACATGAACTGGGTAAACCGGCAATTACACATTACCGTGTTGCTGAGAAATTCCGTGCTCATACTCGTTTACGTTTGCGCTTAGAAACAGGTCGTACTCACCAGATTCGTGTGCATATGGCACATTTAAATCACCCGCTAATTGGCGATCAATCTTATGGCGGCCGTCCGCGTCCACCTAAAGGCGCAACACCTGAGTTGTTTGAGTTACTTCGTAGCTTTAGACGCCAAGCACTACATGCTGTAAAATTGAGTATTGCGCACCCAATCACGGGTGAAATGATGACATGGCAAGCACCTATCCCAGATGATATGGTTGCTATGACACTCGCATTACGTGAAGATACCAAAGCTAATCCTGATATCGATAGATAATGCACTTATTGTCAGCGACATGGCAAAACCTTCATAAAGTGGGAACGTTAAGTACTACTTGTGGAGGTGGTGTTTCAAAAATCCCATTTAAAAGTTTTAATTTGGGATTCCATGTTGGTGATAATCAAAATCATGTATCAAAAAATCGCTCATTATTAACAAATCTCCTACCTAAACCTGCCGTGTGGCTAAATCAAGTTCATAGCTCTAATGTTGTTATTGTTGATGAACATTTTGATTTTGATGAGTTACACGATGCTGATGCGCTTTATACTCAGTTATTAAATCAGCCTTTGGCTATAATGACCGCCGATTGTTTACCTATTTTATTAGTCAGTGATGATGAAAAGGAAGTTGCAGCTATACATGGCGGCTGGCGAGGGCTTGAGCAGGGAATTATTAAAAATACTTTGGAATGTTTTAGCTCAAAGTGTGAAAATATAAATGCGTGGCTAGGGCCTGCAATTGGGCCAACTCGATTTGAGGTTGGGGCTGAAGTGTTTGAGTTATTTCAAAAAAGGTCCCCTTTATTTATTCACGCATTTACACTACAAACTAATGGTAAATATCTTGCTGATATCTATGGTATCGCGCGTACTTTACTTACCCAGCAAGGCGTTAAAAATATTACGGGTGGCGACTACTGCACAGTCTCTCAAAGTGACTTATTTTTTTCTTATCGACGAGATGGACAAACTGGACGTATGGCTAGTTTGATCTGGCGCAAGTAATTCACATCTTTAATCATTATATTTCCCCCTACACCTTGAACAAACACCTAAACATACCCATTAATTAAGCAATTAGATTATTTAATAGGTAACACCATGCGTTTAGATAGATTTACAAGTAAATTTCAATCTGCGCTTTCTGATGCGCAATCGCTAGCCCTTGGTCGCGATCATCAATTTATTGAACCCGTACATTTAATGTATTCATTGCTAAAGCAAAGTGGCTCTAGTGTACGTGCATTATTTGCACAAACGGGTGTCAGCGCTGACGAACTCAACACCAAGCTTTCACAAGAAATAGAAAAATTATTTAAAGTAGAAGGTGTAGGTGGCGACGTCCAGCTATCAAACAATATGGCATCACTTATTAATCTATGTGATAAGTACGCGCAAAAACGCAAAGACAAATATATTTCAAGTGAATTATTTGTACTGGCGGCATGCGATGATAAAGGTCCACTTGGCGATATATTTAGGTCGTTAAATATTACCGCAACTAAAATTGAAACTGCAATTAAAGCGATTCGCGGCGGTCAAAAAGTTGATGACCCAAATGCCGAAGAAACACGTCAAGCGCTTGAAAAATTCACGATTGATCTAACTGAGCGAGCAGAGCAAGGTAAGCTTGACCCCGTTATTGGTCGCGATGACGAAATTCGCCGCACGATTCAGGTACTACAACGTCGTACTAAAAATAATCCTGTATTAATCGGTGAACCAGGTGTTGGTAAAACAGCAATTGCCGAGGGGTTAGCACAGCGTATTATTAATGGTGAAGTACCTGAAGGATTAAAAAATAAACGCGTACTATCACTTGATTTAGGGGCGTTAGTTGCGGGTGCTAAATACCGTGGCGAATTTGAAGAACGTTTAAAATCAGTATTAAACGAATTGGCTAAAGAAGAAGGCCAAGTCATTTTATTTATTGATGAAATACATACTATTGTAGGTGCAGGAAAAAGTGACGGCGCCATGGATGCAGGTAATATGTTAAAGCCAGCATTAGCACGCGGTGAATTACACTGTGTTGGCGCAACCACGCTTGATGAATACCGTAAATATATAGAAAAAGACGCAGCTCTTGAGCGTCGATTCCAAAAGGTACTTATTGAAGAGCCATCTGTTGAAGATACCATTGCAATATTACGTGGCTTAAAAGAGCGATATGAGTTACATCATTCAGTAGAAATTACTGATCCCGCGATTGTTGCTGCGGCGCAGTTATCTCATCGTTACATTAGCGATCGTCAGTTACCCGATAAAGCGATTGATTTAATAGATGAAGCGGGTTCTTCAATTCGATTACAAATTGATTCAAAACCAGAGTCATTAGATAAACTCGAACGTCGTATTATTCAATTAAAACTTGAAGATAACGCACTAGCGAAAGAAAAAGACGAAGCCAGTCAAAAACGTCGAGCTGAAATGCAAGAATTGATCACCGACCTTGACGGCCAATACCGCGAGCTAGACGAGATATGGAATGCTGAAAAAGCATCACTTCAAGGCACGCAAGTAATTAAAGCCGAGCTTGAACAAGCAAGATTAGATTTAGATGTAGCGCGAAGAGCAAGTGATTTACAGCGTATGTCAGAGCTGCAATATGGGCGAATTCCAGAACTTGAACGAAAACTTGATTTAGCCTCACAAGCCGAAATGCAAGAAATGACTCTGCTTAAAAACCAAGTAGGTGAGGATGAAATTGCTGAAATACTGTCTCGCTGGACAGGAATTCCTGTTGCAAGAATGCTACAAGGTGAGCGTGAAAAGCTGCTGCAAATGGAAGATAAGTTACACAGTAAAGTAATAGGGCAAGATGAAGCGGTTGTTGCTGTTTCTAACGCAATACGACGCTCACGTGCCGGGCTTGCAGATCCTAATCGTCCTATTGGTTCTTTCTTATTTTTAGGTCCAACTGGTGTGGGTAAAACCGAGCTGACAAAAGCACTGGCTGGTTTTATGTTTGATACCGAAGATGCCATGGTGCGTATCGACATGTCTGAGTTTATGGAAAAACATTCAGTTGCACGTCTAGTAGGGGCTCCTCCAGGTTACGTGGGTTACGAAGAGGGCGGTTATTTAACAGAAGCTGTTCGTCGTAAACCTTACTCAGTGATATTGCTTGATGAAATAGAAAAGGCACATCCGGATGTGTTTAATATTTTACTGCAAGTATTAGATGATGGCCGATTAACTGACGGGCAGGGTAGAACCGTTGATTTTAAAAATACCGTTATTATCATGACCTCAAATCTAGGCTCAGATATTATCCAAGAGCAAGCGGGTAATAATGATTACACGACCCTTAAAGCTAAAGTAATGGAAGTATTAATTAATGAGTTTAGGCCTGAATTTATTAACCGTATAGACGAGACTGTCGTGTTCCACCCGTTAGCAAACGAGCATATAAAAGAAATAGCTGATATTCAGTTAATGAAATTACGTGAGCGTTTAACTGAGATGGGATATCTGCTTGAAATAAGCGATGCTGCTCTTGAGCGAATTGCAGAAAGTGGGTTTGATCCTGTGTACGGTGCACGTCCGCTTAAGCGTGCTATTCAACAAACGATTGAAAACCCGCTGGCACAAAAGTTACTCAATGGAGACTACTTACCAGGTTGCGTGATCGTTATTGATGCAAATGACGACTCTCTGGTATTTTCCAAGCGTTAATTGTAAATAATTAAACTCAAAAGCCGCTAAAATAGCGGCTTTTTTATGTTTGTTAAACTTTAAAAGTTAGTAATAAATCGTTCACCCTACGTGAACCTTCAACAAGTTCAGCTGCTCCTTTTGCCACATTAAAGCTTAAGCTTAAGTTGTTATCTCCAAAGTCTTTAATTTGCGAAACATTATTACTAATATCATTACTAACCATTTGTTGCTCTTCTGCAGCAGATGATATTTGTATTGCTAAATGAGATATTTCACTGATTTGGATAAAAATCCCCTCTAATTCAACTTGAGTTTTATCGGTTGTCAGCACACAATTATCGGCTTGTGCTTTAGTGCTTTGCATTACTTTAGACCAGCTAAATAAAGTATCTTGTATTTCTTTAATAGAACTGTGGATTTGTGTTGTAGCATTTTGAGTACGTGACGAAAGGGTCCTTACCTCGTCGGCTACTACAGCAAAGCCTCGACCATGCTCTCCCGCTCTAGCTGCTTCAATCGCTGCATTAAGGGCAAGTAAGTTAGTTTGATCGGCAATTCCCTCTATTTCACTCATTACTTTACCAATCTTATCTGCTTCAGAGGCTAAGCTGGTGGCTGTGGTTGCAGCCTTTTCTACTTGAAAAGCTAAATCAGATACCATTTTACTATTATCTGCAATATGGTCTTTTATTTCAGAGCAACTTTGATGGGTGTTATTCACTTTATCAGCTGTTTGAGCGGTATTTACTGATATTTCACCAATGGTAGAGCTCATTTGAGTCATCGCTGATGCAATTTGTTCTAAACGCTCACCTTGCGAAGAAATGCCTTTTTCAGTAAGCGTTGATTGTTTATCTAGATCAGTCGCGATCCCATTAAAGCTTAATGTGGAATCTTTCATACGGCCAAGAACCGTGCGCAATTTTGCGCTTAGCATTTGCTCTCTATAATCACTTACGCTATGCGGTGTGTGGCCGCTGTAAATATAGCGAGAGATTGAATCGGCTTTTGCTTTTTGTTCGCGTAATATTTTAGGGGTAACAAGCAGTTCGTCATAATTTAGCCCAATAACCAAAGCGCAAATAAATAGGCTAATTGCAGCTATAGAGATTGATCCCGTAACAGCAATAAAAATCAGCCAAAGTAATAGGCATACAAAAGTAATACTTTGTCTTATCCCAGTGTGCTCCCGCAGATTAAATAATGACTTATTGGTATTTATTTTGTCGTAAAGGTTTTGTGCGCGTTGTTTAAGTTGAGAGCTCGCTTTGGTTCTTACTGATTGATAACCAACAAGTCGGTTATGCTCAAAAATAGGAGTTACAAAGGCATCTACCCAATAATAACGGCCATCTTTACAGCGGTTTTTAACCATACCGCGCCACGAGTGTTCTTGTTTTAATGTTGCCCACATTTCTTTAAAGGCCGCTTTTGGCATATCAGGGTGACGAACAATATTATGATGCTGACCGATAAGCTCTTGTGCGCTATAACCTGCTACAGAGCAAAACTCTTGATTGACGTATGTTATTACACCTTTGAGGTCGGTAGTAGAAACAAGCTCTTGTGACTCATCAAAGTATACTTCTTCATTTTTTAAGCTTTTATCATTGTGCATTATGTTTATTATCATCCTTTATTGTTGCTGTCATTATATTGGTTACACACTACAAAGCAAAAAATAGCGTCTTTCCTTTTATGCTCATAAGGCAAATAATTGTTTTTATTGATCTAGATCAAATTTAAATATCGAGTAGCTAAATTGAACTCATTTTAAATAAGTTCCGGTCTATTATTTTAGGCTTATATTTTGCGTATTTAATTTATACTTAAATACGCATTTAAAGCATTTGTATAATGCCCAGAGCAATGGCAATATTACGACTTAATATAATGATGTTGGTCATATCAAACGCATGTATAGAGTGGGTAAATAATTATTAACTTAGAAAAATTATATTGTTCTAGCAATTTATACCAGTTGCATTAAATAAGTGATCAATTATAGCGCTAAGAAAATAGCACAATAACAAGGCGAAAATTATGACATATAGTTGTTCTATATGAATAATTTTTAACGCAGTGAGTGCGCTATTTAATGCGATAGAATGATCATATTTTCAATAAAATTGGTATTAATCTTGAGTCTAAGTAATTAGCCCCCATAACCTTATGATTAAGCCACGTGGCCCGAGGAAAGATTTTTTGACAACACATGATTTAGCTAACGCACTTGAAGCGTTATCAGTAAATGAGCACCAACATGCAGTTAAAGGCATTAAACGTGGCATAGAGCGAGAGTCGCTAAGAATACAAGATAATGGTGCAATATCACCTCAAGGTCACCCAAAAGGTGTGGGCAGTGCGTTAACTAACGGCCATATCACAACTGATTTTTCTGAGTCTTTACTTGAATTTATTACTCCAGTTAGTGAATCGTCAACGCAAACGCTTAAGCAATTAAAAGACCTTCAAAAGTTCACTCTAGAAAAAATGGGCGATGAACTACTTTGGCCCATTAGCATGCCGTGTTTTATTGAGCACCAAGACGATATAGTGCTAGCTCAGTTTGGTAGTTCAAATACTGGTCAAATGAAAACACTATACCGTGAAGGATTAAAAAATCGCTACGGTAGTATGATGCAAGCAATTGCAGGTGTTCACTTTAATATTTCATTCCCAGATACGCTTTGGCAGTCACTTCATTCGTTACAAAAAAGCAATGCAAGCCTTCAAGATTTTATTTCAGAAGGCTACTTATCGCTTATTCGTAACTTTAAACGCGAACTATGGCTAATAAGTTACATGTTTGGCGCATCGCCAGCATTGTGTAACTCATTTTTGCAAGGTCGAAAAACTGACTTACCATTTAAAAAACTAGGTAAAGGCACGCTTTACTTAGAAGTTGGTACAGCACTGCGTTTAGGTAATTTAGGCTATACAAATAGCGCTCAGTCGTCACTACGCGTAATGTATAACTCGTTAGATGAATATGTAGCGGGCCTTAAAAAAGCAATCAACACACCATCAGAAATTTATGGTGATCTTGATGACTACAAGAGTGAAAACCCTAAGCAGTTAAATAAAAATATTCTGCAGATTGAAAACGAATTTTACTCGCCAATTCGTCCTAAGCGCAATGCGAAAAGTGGCGAAACGCCAACGGATGCATTGCTTCGAGCAGGCATTGAATACGTAGAAATTCGCGCATTAGACGTTAACCCGTTTAGCGAAGTTGGTATTGATATTGAGCAAATTCACTTTTTAGATGTGTTTTTAACGTATTGTTTATTAAAAGATTCAGCTCCAATGGATTGGAAAGAACAAGCACGTAGTACTGAAAATCTCGACACAGTAGTAAACCAAGGTCGAGAAGAAGGGCTAATGCTTAACTTTAATAACACACAGCGTAGCCTTCAGTCGTGGGGCGATGAAATATTTACCCAGCTTACAGATGTCGCTAAATGGATGGATAATGCTTATGGTGTTAACTATTACTCAGATACTATAAAGCGCATGGCAACGTGGATACATAATCCAGAGCTTACTTACTCTGGACGTTACGTGTCACAATTAAAAGAGTCTGGTTTAGACAACGGCCACTTTGCACTAGCATTGGCTAGTAAATATAAGCAAAGCCACGCAGATACTGACTACAGCGAGTTTTTAAAGCCTTGGCTGGAACAACAAGTTGTAGAGTCTAACGAAGCACAAGCTGCAATTGAGCAAGCAGATACCCAGTCATTTACCGCGTTTTTAGATGCGTATTTTGACGGTAAATAACCTTGGTATTTAGCAACATTTAAGCAAAAAAAACGCAGCCTAAGTTGGCTGCGTAAATATATTCAGGGATGAATTAATGCTGTACTGCTGCATTCATTGAGTCAGACCCACACTTTATAAAAAAGTTCTGTGAGATCTTAGAAAAATGAAAAAAAATGCAATTATCCTATCTCTCGCCATTACTTTAGCCGGTTGTGCTACAGCACCTCCAAAGCAACCTAACGATTTATGTAAAATCTTTGAAGAAAAGCCAGATTGGTATTTCGACGCAAAAGATGCACAAGAAAAATGGGGTTCTCCCAAGCATGTACTCATGAGTATGATGTACCAAGAAAGCTCATTTAAGCATGATGCCGCTCCGCCTATGGAGTACTTCTTATGGATAATTCCTACCGGTCGCGCAAGTGATGCCTATGGTTACTCGCAAGCTAAAACACCAACATGGTCTGATTATATTCGTGAAACAGGCAACAACGGTGCTGATAGAGACGACTTTGACGATGCAATCGACTTTATGGCGTGGTTTGTTTATAAAACGCATAAAGTAAATAAAATATCTAAATGGGATGCTTACGCACAATACCTTAATTATCATGAAGGTTGGGGTGGGTATAAGCGTGGCACGTACAAAAAGAAAAAGTGGCTAATGGGTGTTGCGAACAAAGTTAAGCACAGAGCGAGCCGTTATGGTGCGCAATTAAAACACTGCGAAGAAGAGCTTGATAAAGGTTGGTTTGAACGTCTTATATTTGGCTAGATAGTTATTAATGGATATAAAAAAGGAGCCAATTGGCTCCTTTTTTATTTAGCGAGAACGCTTATTCGGCAGTATCTTCACTTGTTTTATCATATTTTCTTTAACTTCGAGTACTTCAATAGGATATCCCGCGATACGCAAACTAATATTTGCATCAGGAATATTCTCCAAGTATTCAACAATTAAACCACTCAAAGTTTTAGGTCCATCGAGCGGGAAATCCCAACCCATTTCTTTATTTAAATCGCGTACGTTAGCGCCGCCATCCACAATACATGAGCCATCAGTTTGTGTTTCTACTTCTTCGCTCGGCGTACGAGTTTGCGTAGTTGTGAAATCGCCAACAACTTCTTCTAAAATATCTTCTAGGGTCACTAGGCCTTGGATGTCGCCATACTCATCTACCACTAAGCCTATGCGTTCTTTAGATTGCTGAAACTTTAATAGCTGAGTATTTAGTGAGGTTCCTTCAGGGATAAAGTAAATTTCACGTACAGCTCGTAGCAAAGATGGTTTATCAAATTGCTCTTTTGTAAGTAGACGAAGCGCATCACGTGAGTGAATAAAACCTACTGCATCATCTATATTATCGCGATACAACAACACACGAGTATGTTGTGCATGGGTAAGTTGGCGACTAATTAGCTTCCAATCGTCATTAATATCAATGGCCACAATTTCGTTTCGTGGGATCATAATATCTTCAACGGTTACTTGTTCTAAATCTAAAATTGAAGTCAGCATACTTTGATGACGAGCAGGAATAAGTGCGCCTGACTCATTGAGTACTGTTTTTAATTCTTCTTTACTCATGCTGTGTTCGTCGATTTGTGCGGCACTAATACCAAATAATCGCAATATTCCGTTGGTCATCCAGTTAATAACAACCACAAAAGGGAACATTATTTTAAGTAGCCCTTTTAAAATAATAGAGCTTGGAAAGGCAACTTTTTCAGGATAAAGAGCAGCAAGGGTTTTAGGGGTTACTTCAGCAAATATAAGCACGACTAAAGTTAACACACCTGTAGCTATTGCAATACCGAGGTCACCGTAAAGGCGAATACCTATAATGGTTGCAACTTGGGCTGCTGCAATATTAACAAGGTTATTACCGATTAAGATTAAACCGATGAGCCTATCTGGACGGCTAAGTAATTTACTGACTCGTTTAGCTGCACGATGATCCTCTTTAGCAAGGTGTCGCAGGCGTATACGATTGATTGACATAATTCCGGTTTCTGAACCAGAAAAATAAGCAGAAAAAAGCACCAAAAAACCTAAAATGATAAATAGGGTACTTGTCGATATGTCGTCCAACGATGGATCCTTTTCTTATAAATCAATGCGTATTAAGCTAGAGTGAGCAAGCAGAGTCAAGTTAAAACTTATTTAGTATCACTTCTTGTATGAAACGGCTGCCAAAATAAGCGAGTGTGAGGACAAATGCAGCGACCATGATTGTAATAACCACCGGTTTACCGCGCCAACCCTTTTTCATATGCCCGATAGCTACAACGGCAAAAATAGCCCACGCAACTAACGATAATATTGTTTTATGAATGAACTCTTTAGCGAACATTCCATCAAGAAATACGAACCCTGAAAGTAATGCAAATGTGAGTAATATAGTGCCTAAATTAAGAAGTTGGTAAAGCTGGCGCTCCACAACCATTAAAGGCGGAAGATGGCTATGCACAATTGCTAAATCTTTACGTTTTAAACGTTTATCAATAAAGTAAAACTGTACACCATATAAAGTAGCGATAATTAAAATACAGTAGGCTAACAAAGATAAAGAGATGTGCGTTACTAAACCCACCTCAATATTAATACTTTGCAATAAAATATGATGAGGTATAAATAAACTGGCAATGGTTAGTAAGGCACCAAAACCATAAACAACGGGCAACAATAAAGTAGCAGGGAATTTTAGCGAGACAGTCGTCACCGAGACCACAATCACCCAGCACGTCAAAAGAGCGACGTTTACGATACTTAAATCTTGACCGTCGGCTCTAAAAACAGAGTTAACTAACAGCAGCATGTGCGCCACTATAGCAACCGTGCTTAAAATAACGGTTACTTTTTGGCTTGGGCCTTGTTGATGAAACAGGCGTGAAAGCACGTGAGACGTTGCTAACACATAAAATAAACTGGCAATAATAGTTAAACTAATAATCAGCATTGTGCTTGGGCCACTTAATTTGAGACAAAATAATCCTTGTTGTTATATAGCCATTGTATTTTATAGCAAAGCAAATGCATAGACCTTAAAAAAAGAAACTCATCAAGGTACACTTGAACACTATATTGTAAGACGCCATATACGGTATACTACTTTTAATTGAAACTTAATAAGTCAATCTAGGTTAATTGAAAAATCAAATTAATCGTAAAATTTAAATGGATTGATATAAACGTCTTATCGGAACCGTTACATGTTTGAGAACCTCCAAGAACGATTAGGTAAAACCTTAAAAAATATCAGTGGCCGTGGCCGTCTGACGGAAGACAACATAAAAGACACACTTCGCGAAGTGCGTATGGCATTTTTAGAAGCCGATGTGGCATTGCCTGTTGTTCGCGACTTTGTAAAACAAGTTAAAGAACGTGCAGTTGGGGTTGAAGTTACAAAAAGCTTAAGCCCAGGCCAAGTATTTATAAAAATAGTGCGTGAAGAACTAGAAAAAGCAATGGGCGAGGCTAATGAAGAGCTAAGTCTAAATGCGCAACCGCCAGCCGTTGTAATGGTAGCGGGTCTACAAGGTGCGGGTAAAACCACCAGTGTAGCTAAGCTTGCTAAGTTTTTAAAAGAGCGAAAAAAGAAATCAGTACTTGTAGTAAGTGCCGATGTTTATCGCCCTGCGGCTATTAAACAGCTAGAAACGCTTGCAGCAGAAGTTGATGTTGATTTCTTCCCAAGTGATATTTCACAAAAGCCAGTTGATATTGCAACCGCTGCAATTTCTCATGCTAAAAAGAAATTTATAGATGTAGTACTTGTTGATACTGCAGGTCGTCTACATGTTGATAGCAACATGATGGATGAAATTAAAGATCTTCATAAAGCAATCAATCCAATTGAAACCTTGTTCGTTGTTGATGCAATGACAGGTCAAGATGCGGCGAATACAGCTAAAGCATTCGACGAAGCATTACCACTTACCGGTGTTATATTAACAAAAACCGATGGTGATGCGCGTGGTGGTGCTGCTTTATCTATTCGTCACATCACTGGCAAGCCTATTAAGTTTATGGGTGTGGGTGAGCGCACTGACGCACTTGAACCTTTCCACCCAGACCGTATAGCGTCGCGTATTTTAGGTATGGGTGACGTACTTTCATTAATCGAAGAAGTCGAGATGAAAGTAGATAAAGAGCAAGCTGCTAGAGTTGCTGAAAAAGTATTTAAAGGCGCAGGTTTTACTCTTGATGATTTTGCTGACCAATTAAAGCAAATGAAAAGCATGGGTGGCATGATGTCAATGCTTGATAAGCTCCCTGGTATGTCTAACTTACCAGATGCTGTTAAAGGTCAAATGGGTGATAAAACATTTATCCAAATGGAAGCTATTATTAGCTCTATGACTAAAAAAGAGCGTGCGCGCCCAGAAATCATTAAAGGTTCGCGTAAAAAACGCATAGCAGCTGGCTCTGGTACACAAGTGCAAGAGATTAATAAGTTGCTTAAGCAGTTTACGCAAATGCAAAAAATGATGAAAAAAATGAAAGGTAAAGGCGGCATGACTAAAATGATGCGCGGTATGAAAGGCATGTTACCACCTGGAATGATGGGCGGCGGCGGTCCTAAATTTTAAAAAGTACCATTAAGTTACTTTTTAAAATAATAGCGAATCATATTTAAAGGAGCAAATAGCTCCTTTTTTGTTGAATAAATTATGCATGTAATACACCTTTAACTCTTATTTGTCGTTGAGATCACGGTTTAACCTACTAAACTGCCTTTTTGGTTCACTTCTTACTTGCGTTATTGCCAAAAACTCGTACAATTCCCCAGCTCCCCATTCTGGGGAGTAAATCTTATTAATGAAAACAGTCAATCTTTATAGAGGACGGTATGGTAACTATTCGTTTGCAACGTGGTGGCGCTAAAAAACGCCCTTTCTATCAAATTGTGGTTGCGGATAGCCGTTTCTCGCGTGACGGTCGCTTCATCGAGAAAGTAGGCTTTTTTAACCCAATTGCTTCAGGTCAAGAAGAAAAAATTCGTTTAGATTTACCACGTGTTGAACACTGGGTAGGTCAGGGCGCATCTCTTTCAGATCGCGTAGCTAAGTTAGTAAAAGACGCTCGTAAAGCGGCTTAATAGGCGTAAGTGTAACCATGAGTCAAGAGAACACCTCATCAATAATTGTCGTAGGAAAGCTCGGTGCCCCATATGGTATAAAGGGCTGGCTTAAGGTACATTCATTTACTGATGATCCCGTAGGGATCTTCGATTTCAGCCCGTGGTTGATAGGGCAGCAAGGTAAATGGCAGTCCTTAGAAGTGGTCGACTGGCGTCGCCACAACAAAGGCTTTATCGCTAAATTTGCGCAGGTAAACGACCGAGACGAAGCAATGGCTTATACCCATGCAGAAATCTCAATGGATGCAGCGCATTTACCAGAACTCCCGCAAGGTGAGTTCTATTGGCGAGATCTCATTGGCATGTCTGTTGTAACCGATAAAGGTTATAGCTTAGGCATTGTTGATGACCTGATGGAGACAGGGTCAAATGACGTACTGGTTGTTAAAGCAAACAGTAAAGACGCATTTGGTCAAGCTGAGCGTTTGATTCCTTTTTTAACTGATTCAGTTATTAAAGAAGTTAAATACGACGCAAGAGAAATTACCGTAGACTGGGATCCTGGTTTTTAATGACGCAAACTAGTTCATTATGGGTAGGGGTGATAAGCCTTTTTCCAGACATGTTTGACGCTATTACAGACCAAGGTGTTACCGGTCGCGCAGTAAAAAATGGCTTAATTGATTTTAACTGCTGGAATCCGCGAGACTACGCTTTAGATAAGCATAGAACCGTAGATGACCGTCCTTACGGGGGCGGACCTGGTATGTTAATGATGGTTGAGCCATTAAAAAAAGCGATTGCCGAAGCTAAAAAAGCAGCTGGTGATGGTGCTAAAGTAATTTATATGTCCCCGCAAGGGCGCAAACTTGATCAGCAAGGTGCTAGCGAACTCGCTAACTCTAAAAAACTGATTTTGATTGCCGGTCGCTATGAAGGTATAGATGAGAGAATAATAGAATCATATGTTGACGAAGAATGGTCAATTGGTGATTTTATTTTGAGTGGTGGTGAACTACCTGCCATGACATTAATTGACGCAGTAGCGCGATTAGTGCCAGGTGTGTTAGGTCATAATCAGTCAGCAGAACAAGATTCGTTTTCGGATGGCTTGTTAGATTGTCCACACTATACACGACCAGAAACATTGGACGACAAACAGGTTCCTGCTGTATTACTCAGTGGTAACCACCAAGAGATAGCAAAATGGCGGCTTATGCAGTCATTAGGCAGAACTTGGTTACGACGTCCTGACTTGTTGCATAACCTAGCTCTGACTGAGGAGCAAGCGGTATTACTCGCGAAATTTCAGCAAGAGTACCAAAAAGCTTGTGGCTAGAAGACAGTTACACCTAGGAAAGTGAGAAACATAATGGCAAAAGTAAACCAAAATATTATTAAAGCGCTTGAAGATGAGCAGCTTAAAACAGACGTACCTGCATTTGGCCCTGGTGATACAGTGGTTGTACAGGTAAAAGTAAAAGAAGGTGCTAAAGAGCGTCTACAGGCCTTTGAAGGTGTTGTAATCGCTAAGCGTAATCGTGGTCTTCACTCAGCATTCACAGTTCGTAAAATCTCGAACGGTGAAGGCGTTGAGCGTGTATTCCAAACGCACAGCCCTCTTATTGATAGCGTAACAGTTAAGCGTCGCGGTGCAGTTCGCCGTGCTAAGCTTTACTATCTACGTGAGCGTTCTGGTAAATCTGCACGTATTAGAGAAAAACTTAACTAATACGCGCTGTTTATCAACGCAAAAAAACGGGTTGCATCCTTCGGGTTGCAACCCGTTTTGGTTTTAGAATATTATTTTCTCAATTCTCAATTCTCAATTCTCAATTCTCAATTCTCAATTCTTAATTCTCAATTCCTCATTAGTAAAATTTCCGCTTTAGCCTTTTCTCAGTTAGCTGATCCTGTTAGTATTTATCGTATTGATTAGTTTACTTTTATGTAAATTTATATTTACGTTATTTGGTTTTTTAAGGTGGGACGAACGTGGCTGACATAAGTGATTTAGCACAGCTAAGAGAAGGTATAGATGAATGCGATGCACAACTTGTTGCCTTACTCGCTAAACGTAATGGTATTACGCAAAAAATTGGTGAGATAAAACAACAAACAGGCGCACCTTTACATGCACCTGCCCGTGAAGCAGAGCTATTAGCGGCAAGACGACAAGAAGCAATAAATCAAAATGTAAGCCCAGATCTCGTTGAAGATATACTAAGACGTATGATGCGAGAAGCCTATCAAAACCAACAAGCAAAACTTGCATGCGCAGCGCCAGAGCTTTCGCCAATTGTAATTGTGGGTGGTCAAGGCGCCATGGGCCAGTTATTTGCACAGCAGTTTATTCGCTCAGGTTACGAAGTTAAAATCTTAGATAAAGATCAGCAAAACGATGCTAAAAGTATTTTAAAAGGTGCCAAGCTGGTAATGATTAGCGTACCTATTAATGCATTGGACGCTGTCGTTGCTAAGTTACCTAAACTAGATGAAGACTGTTTACTAGTTGATATTACATCGGTAAAGCAATCGCCTATTAAAGCACTAAAAGCTGCGCACAGTGGCCCTGTGGTTGGTTTACATCCTATGTTTGGGCCTGATATATCACACTGGGTAAAACAAACAGTTGTTGTATGTGAAGGGCGAGAACACCAAGCGGCAAAAGGTTTGTTACAGCAGTTACAAGTATGGGGTTGTCAGCTTGTTGAGCTTGATGCTAAAAAGCATGATGAAGCAATGCAAATTATTCAGGTAATGCGCCATTTAACGACATTTGTGTACGGACAATTTTTAGCAAAACAAAGTCATACACTAGAAGAATTACGTAGCTGCTCGTCACCTATATATCAATTAGAACTGATGATGGTAGGGCGTTTATTTGCGCAGTCGCCTGAGCTTTACTCAGATATTATGCTAGCACAATTCGATGATGTAGAAACCTTACTTGCACAGTACCAAGATACTTTTGCAAGTACATTAGCAAAATTAAAAGCGGGAGATAAAGCCGCGCTTATTGATTCTTTTGCTGAGGCGAAAGTTTACTTTTCTGACTCGACAGAACACTTTTTAACGCAAAGCAGAAGCTTATTAAATAAAGCGAATGATTCAAAAGTTTTAGATTAATATTTGTTATACCGTTTGCTTAAGTATGGGGATTTAATTCGTTAAATTGCTAAAATATTTATGCAGACTGGTACTAGTTAACGAAAAAGGGCCGATATCGGCCCTTTTTTGATTTGTAAAATTGCTTATTAAGTATTAACGCTTACTGCCTGTAGTGACTCGCTTTGGTAGCATCCTAAAATACGTACATATTGGGTGTGCTCTTTAAGTTCTTCTAGCGCTTCTTTTACTTGGCTTTCAGCTAAGTTTGCTTCTAGGTCAACATAAAAAACTTCTTCCCACGGATTGCCCGGAGTAGGGCGAGATTCAAGTTTTACTAAATTAATCTTATGCTGCTTGAAAATCATTAACGCATCGGCTAGTGAGCCCGCTTGTTGTTTTGTCGACATGATCAAACTAGTTTTAGTTGGAATTTGGTTAGACACTTGTAGAGGCTTACGTGCAACAACAATAAAGCGACTATGGTTTTCGCTTTGATTAGCTAGGTTTGATTTAATAACCTCAAGCCCGACATTTTTCCCCGCTTGTGCAGAGCCAATTGCAGCACTGTATGGAGTGTTCAGAGCTGATTGTAGCGCGCTTGATGTTGAGTCACATGTTTCGTGTTGTAAATCACCTAAGCCCTGTAAAAAACGGCTGCACTGCGCAAATGGTTGTGGGTGTGCAAATATTTTTGTTAGTTGGCTAAGTTCAGTATCAGGGTTGGCGAGTAAGCAATGCTCTACACTGTGAGTTACTTCTCCAACAATAGATACTTGCGCGTGCTGTAATAAGTCAAACACCTCGTTAATACTGCCAGAGCTTGTGTTTTCAATGGGTAATAAACCAAAATCAGCTTGTCCGTTTTCTACTTTACCTGTTATTTCGTCAAACGATGTACAGCCAATTTCAACTAATTTACCCGGGCGGCGGCTAAAATATTTATGGCATGCTAGTTGGCTATAAGAACCCTGACCACCTAAGTAAGTTACACGGTGTGTTTCACTAAGGGCATCTGGATTCAGGTTTTTTTGTAGCATTGCTTGTTGGTGTAAAACTGAGTCTTCCAAAATAGTTTGAAAAACATTATTCACGTAGTAAGCATCCAAACCTAGTGATTTACCATAACCAATCAGTTTCTCTAAAAGTGCGAGTTCACGTGCTTCATCGCGAATTGGCTTGTTGTTAGCAATTTTATACTCAACCACACCGTGGCTAATACGACGACGTTTAGCTAATAACACGAGTAAATCGGAGTCTATTTCATTTATATCGTGTCTTAGTGCATTTAATACATCATTTGTCATTTTGGTATCCTCATTCCAAAAGTAGGCTGTTATTACACAGCAAAAACAAAAAAGCCTCCCGGTTGGGAGGCTTTACTATTCGATTGATTTTATCTCACAAACAGGGAAGCCTCTTCTATATAAAGAAGCTAAAAAACGAAAAAAAAGTGCGAGAGATAAATATGTTCATGCAGTTAATGTATGGAGAGTTGCTACCAATGTCAATAAAGATCTAAATAAGCTTAGAGTACTATTTATTTCCCTATATTAGTTTTTATAGAAAGTTTACAAATAATTTATAAATATGAATGCGGATCTG
Source organism: Pseudoalteromonas sp. NZS71_1 (assembly GCF_015864305.1). Taxonomy (NCBI): domain Bacteria; kingdom Pseudomonadati; phylum Pseudomonadota; class Gammaproteobacteria; order Alteromonadales; family Pseudoalteromonadaceae; genus Pseudoalteromonas; species Pseudoalteromonas sp. NZS71_1. The sequence goes on from NZ_JADYXM010000003.1 coordinate 288,932, forward strand.
GTATATTTCGTTAACTGGTTCAAATAATAACAATTATTAATAATTAAGGTTGACCCGTGGTTTACAGACGCCCTCCATCGCGTTTTGGATTGAATTCTTTAAGTGTAAAACTATCGCTACTCATATCTGCTATTTGCTTAATAGCTGGGGTATGTGCGGCTGCCTTAATGCTTAAATCTGAAGAGAAACAACTCGTTTTTGAAGAACACGAAGTTTTAAAAAGCTCGACAGATTTATTAGTGAAGCAATTTAATGAGCGCATTAAAACAAAAGTAAATATTGCTCAGCAAGCTAATAACGTAGTAACACAACAACTTTTTCAACCCAATTCACCAATTAATTTAAGCAATAAATCACAGTTACAATTTAATAGTGACGGTACGATTCGAAGTGCCTCTGCTGATGGTTTATCAGCAGCATTTTTACCACAGCAAAATTACTCTCCTTTTTATAAACGCCTATTTAATGATTCTGAGATGCTGTGGCGCATAATTTCTCCTACACTGGTACACGACTTTTTTAACTTTTATTTAATAACAGATGATGATTTTATTCGTGTTTCTCCCCCTAATTGGGCATTAAACGCACCTGCCGACTTTAGAGCAACGAATGGCTCAACTTATAAATCGATTAAAAGCACGCTTGAAACAGTAAGAGAGCCTGCATGGTCAAAAGTCTATTACGATACAGTATGGCGTAAATGGGTTATTAGCTTACTAGTGCCAGTTTATGTCGATAATGAGTTTTTAGGTGTGACGGGGAGCGATATTTCCCTCAACAAACTTATTTCGTTTTTACCTGTTGGTGATAAAGAAAAACACCTACTTGTGTTTGATAGTAAAGGGCAATTGTTAGCACACCCAGATTTAAATCCGACCTTACTAGCCGACTATGGTAGCGATAATAAAGCACTCGCTACTAACGAATTTGTAAACCCAGCGCTGCAGTCGATTATTGATGATGTAATTGCGGTGAAATTACCTGAATACGCAAATTCGTTTGAAAAAAATGACGAAGCTCATATTATCAATATTCGTAAGATTGATGACTTAGATTGGTACATAGGGGTATATAAAAAGCGTTCATCGACGTTATCTGCATTACAAGATTTAAAACTGAAGTTTTTTGGTCTCTTTATTTTATACGCAATATTAGTTGCTTTATTGCTGCATCAAGCGCTTTATCAACTAGTCCTTCGCCGTTTACATACTTTGGTTTATGCAGTTACAAGTTTTGGCAAAGGTCAATTAACTACAGAATTTCCACCAGAAAACAAAGATGAAATTGGCACGCTTAATGGCTCATTTAGAGACATGACGGTAGAAATTCGCAAACTTATCGATGGCTTAAACCAGAGAATTACAGAAAAAGAAATTGCTGAAAAAGCAGCTAACCGTTTATCTAAAGCGGTAGCATTCTCGGGCACTGGCGTTGTGATCACCGATGAGAATTTTGTAATTGAATACGTAAATCCAAAAATGCTCGAAATGACAGGCTACCCAGAAAGTCATTTTAATAGAGCACCATTACTTAATATTATTGCCTCAGAAATGTCTATTTTAGTTGAAGATATAGACATAGATTTACGCAGCCGTAATTACTGGCGCGGTGATACATTAATTCAAGGCTTGAATAAAGAGCCAATTTGGGTGTCTTTAAGTGTTTCGCCAATTCGTGAAGAGGGCGGTGAAATAACCAGCTATGTAGCATCTGCACAAGATATTTCGTTTGTCAAAGAAAGCCAGCGTAAAATGGAGCAGCTTGCTTACTTTGACACCCTTACTGGTCTTGCCAACAGAACGTTTTTTAGAATGCAATTACGTAAATCAATGGCATTAGCAGAACGCGGGCATTATGCATTTGCTTTGTTTTACTTTGATTTAGACGAATTTAAACGTATTAACGATACATTAGGCCACGATGCCGGCGATCAATTATTAATTGAAGTGGCAAACAGACTTAAAAAACGTTTACGAGCCGAGGACACCATAGCGCGCTTAGGTGGTGATGAATTTGCAGTGTTGCTCAGTGGTATAGAAAGCCAAGCTCACGCGACTGATGTTGCCAATACAATTCAAAAAACACTGAATGTGCCTATAAAACTAGGTAGTAATGAAGTTATTGTGAGCGCTAGTATTGGTATTACAATGGCTCCGTACGATAGCCTAGAAGAAGATCAGTTATTAAAACATGCTGACTTAGCAATGTATGAAGCAAAAGCAAAAGGGCGTAATACATTCCATTTTTATAGCCAAGAATTGAACGCAGCCGCTAATGAGCGTTTATTTATTGAAAATGAGCTACGTATAGGTCTAAAAGAAAAACAGTTTGTAGTTTACTACCAACCTCAAGTTGATAGTCGTACTCATCAGGTCATTGGCTATGAAGCGTTATTAAGATGGTTCCACCCAACTGAAGGCGCAATCCCTCCAGATAAATTTATTCCTATTGCAGAAGCAACAGGCCTTATAGTTGAATTAGGCGAATGGGTGCTTCAAGAGTCTTGTGATTTTGCCGTAAGATTAACAAAGCAAGGCTTAGAAAATAATATATCGATAAACTTATCGGCTCGCCAGTTCAAAGACTCAAGCTTAGTCTCAACACTGAGTAAAATGATAATTAGAACGGGTGTTTCGGCTAAGCGCCTTCACTTAGAGCTTACCGAAAGTATGCTAATGGGAAATGTAGAAGCTGCAATTACACAACTCCACGAGCTTAAAGCCTTAGGTATATCTATTTCTATTGATGATTTTGGTACTGGCTATTCGTCACTCAGTTACTTAAAACGATTCCCGGTTGATATATTGAAAATTGACCGTTCATTTGTAAAAGATATCCCTGAGGATACAAATGATATGGAAATCACTGCCGCTATTATTGCCATGGCGCAAAAGTTAAAGCTAGACGTGGTCGCAGAAGGGGTTGAGACAATAGAGCAGATGCAGTTTTTACAAAATAATAACTGCTTCATTGTACAAGGCTATTATTTTAGTAAACCAATTGCTGAGCACGAACTGCCAAAATTGTATGAAAAGTTAAATGAACTCTCAAATAGCGAAGTAAGTAGTTAATAAAATTGCGGGTTAACCACCCGCAATTTTAACTTTAAATTTTAACGCTTCTAAAATGGCTTTTAGTTTATCGCGGTCATCACCTTGCACTTCAATAATGCCTTCTTTTACTGCGCCGCCTTGGCCCATTTTGCTTTTTATAGTTTTAGCTAACTTTTTTAAATCATGATCTTTTGGATCAATGCCTACAACTAACATTACGCCTTTGCCTTTACGTCCTTTTGTTTGACGCTCAATGCGAATAAAACCATCTTTAAAAAGCTTAGCTTCTAACTCTTTTTCTGGTTTTGGCTGGTCAATGCGACCCGTACTTGTTGAATATACTAAGTGACTATCACTCATACATTACCTTTATGGATAAAAATTAATTAAATGTTGGCGTAAATGATAGCAAATTTGAAGTTGTGTGTTTTTCTTTTTGCTAAATACTTTTAACAGGTTATATTTAGTTCAAAGGAAATATTATTGGAGTTTAATATGAGTTTAACTAAGAATGAATCAGTCGATGGCACTACATTAACAATACAAATCAAAGGTAAATTTGACTTTAATTTAGTGCAATCTTTTCGCCAAGCTTATGCCCAAATGAGCGAAAAAACAGTAAAGGTTATTATCGATTTAAGAGAGACTGACTACATGGATAGCTCAGCACTTGGCATGTTACTTAACATGAAAAAAACCATTGATAGCCAAGTGAAAACTATTGAAATAAGCAATTGCCAACCACAGCTTAGAAAAATTCTACAAATTTCACGTTTTGATAAAAAGTTTGATATTAGCTAATGATACATGTGTTAATTGTGGATGATCAGGCGCTCAATCGCATTTTACTAAGTAAAATGCTTGAGCAAGAGGGTTATAAAATATCAGTGGCTTATAACGGGCTAGATGCGCTTAATGTACTTAAAAGAGAGCAAATAGACGTTGTTTTACTTGATGTTTTAATGCCTGTAATGGATGGTTTTGAAGCTGCTGAAAAAATAAAGCAGCAGTATAGTGAAGTTTACTTACCGATTATTTTTATAACCTCCTTAGAAGATCAAGCAAGTTTTGAGCGCTGCCTCGAAGTGGGTGGCGATGACTTTATTCATAAACCATTTGAAAAAGTTATTCTGCATGCAAAAATTAAAGCACATATTCGCACCAGAGAGCTGAGTAAAAAAGCAAACCAACAAAAGAAATTGCTTGAATATCATCATAATCAAATTGAACGTGAACACGAAATAATTGAGCATATTTTTAATAACTCATTAGAAAACCAAGGTAAGTTTAGAGAGTATTTAGATTTTAATTTATCACCGGCCTCTATGTTTAACGGCGATATGTTTTTAGTAGCGCAAAGCCCAATCGGTAATTTGTATTGCATGTTGGGAGATTTTACGGGCCATGGCCTTGCAGCAGCTATTGGTGCATTACCAACTTCTCGTGTGTTTTATACTATGGTACAAAAAGGCATGGCGGTTAACGATATTGCCTGTGAGCTAAATACACTACTGTACAACCTACTACCTGGGCATATGTTTTGTGCTGCAACCATTATAGAGCTTAGTGCATCAGGTAAAAGTGTTTCTGCATGGATGGGCGGCTTACCCGATGCCTACCTAATAGATAAAGACGGTAATGTAAAACAAACATTAGAATCGCAGCATATGGCGCTGGGGATTTTAGATGAACAAGAATTTGAATATGAAGTTATTCATTTTGAAACAAATAGTAATACACGCCTAGTATTAGCAACCGACGGTATTATAGAAACGGCAAACAAAGAGGATATATTTTTTGGGGAAGAGCGTTTTTTACAAACCTTAAAAAGTAAATCGATGATTAGTAGTGAAGACATAGTTGCTAATGTTACTAAGTTTGCTGATGGTACTAAGCAGCAAGATGATTTAAGCATTGTTTTACTAAACTGCCTGCCTTTAATTCCTGAGGAACAAGAGCGAGAAGCATTTTCTACTTTAGCTTTTAATTTGTCTTTGAGCTTAAACTCAGAGCAAATAAAAAAAACAGACCCCGTTTACGACGTCGTTAATATTTTAAGCAGTGTTGAGGGTCTAAATACTCATCGTTCTAATATATTTTTACTGTTGTCTGAGGCTTACAACAATGCGCTTGATCATGGTGTATTAGGACTTAACTCAGAAATTAAAAAACAAGAGGACGGCTTTTTTCGATATTACGAGTTGAGAGAGGCAGCCCTTGCTAAACTTACAGATGCCATGATTATTATTGATATGCGCTATTGCCCCGACACGCTCAGTTTATATTTTATTATTTGTGATTCAGGCCGAGGGTTTAGTAGTAAGCACGATGAGTTGGCAAAGGCTAATAACGAATTTGGCAGAGGGGTGTCTTTATTAGAAGAAATAGCCGAAAAAGTCACTTATAACGCCAGTGGTAACCAAGTTGAAATGTGCTACAAGTTGAGCTAGCTCTGTAAAAATATCCATGCTATTATTCTCGAAACTTTAGATGTATGGATGGCCAAATGATTTCTTCTTACTTAAAACAAGCACAACTTAGTGCTAATCCAGCTTTGATTTCAACAGAGCTTGAAAAGCTTGATCTACATTTAGCAAACACTGCTTTGCCTGATGTGTGTTGGGAGTATCAAATACCTGAGCTTGGCGAGGGCGGTGCATGTAGTTTATTTGGTTACTTACAAGATGAGCCATTCAAATTAACTGACTATATTAAAAATGATGAGCAAACACAGTTTAAGCTGGCTACTTTACAAAGTATTGTAAGCTACATTGAGCAGCAAACGGGCGTTGATTGGTATGGTATTTATCAATCAACTAATACCCCTGAAGGTAATCAACTATTAAAATTGGCTTATCATGGTGCGCCTAGTCGTCCGTTGTTTCCTTTAACGCAAGCATTTGCGGCTGGCAGTAACAACGTACAGGTTGCGCTATCTCACAAGGGCCGCATTATTAATAACGTTGAGGCGTATTTATCACAAGGTGGTGAATACTATACATGCGATCCTAAAGTTAAATCAGAAACCTGCCTACCTTTATTTAATGCACAAAATGAATGCGTTGGTATTGTAGATGCAGAAGCCTTTAAAAATGATTTTTTTGATGAAAAGACGCTTGCCGTTTTAATTGCATGTTGTATTAAAATTCCTCACTTTCTAGTGTAAATAACGCTAGTCAATATGATGTGCTTTTATGTTAAGCTTAGCTTAACAGCTAACCCCTAAATAACGATAAGAGATAGCCAATGTTCTCAGTATTAAAACCATTACCAACAGATCCTATTCTTGGCCTTATGGCGGCCTATAAACAAGATACAAACCCTAATAAAATTGATTTAGGTGTAGGTGTCTACAAAGATGAGCAAGGCAATACACCGGTTCTTAAAGCGGTTAAAAAAGCTGAAGCGTTTCGTCTTGAAAACGAAATGAGCAAATCTTACATTGGTTTAGCGGGTAATTTAGATTACTGCCAAAAAATGGAGCAGTTACTATTAGGTGAGCATCAAGTATTACTAGCTAACCGCGTACGTACTGCGCAAGCTCCTGGTGGTACGGGGGCACTTCGTGTTGCAGCTGAATTTATTAAGCGTTGTAATACAGACGCGACTGTTTGGGTAACTAACCCAACATGGGCTAACCATATTAGCTTGTTTGAAGCTGCAGGCTTAACAGTAAAAGAATACCCATATTACGATTACGAAAATAAAGATTTATTGTTTGATGAAATGATCAACACACTTAAACAAGTGCCTAAAGGTGATGTGGTTTTACTGCATGCATGTTGTCATAACCCAAGCGGTATGGATTTAAACGAAACACAGTGGAACACAGTTGCCGAACTTGCAAAAGAAGTTGGCTTTACACCACTTGTTGATATTGCGTACCAAGGCTTTGGTGCCTCACTTGAAGAAGATGCACGTGGCTTACGTATTTTAGCTGATGCAGTAGAAGAGCTAATTATTTGTTCTTCATGTTCTAAAAACTTTGGCTTATACCGCGAGCGAATTGGTGCATGTTCACTAATTGCAAAAGACAGCGCAACAGCAGATATTTCAAACTCTGTAATGCTAAGCGTTGTACGTAGTATTTACTCAATGCCGCCAGCGCATGGTGCTGACATTGTTAATACTATTTTAAGCAGTACAGAGCTTACACAATTGTGGCACTCTGAGCTTGATGAAATGCGTAGTCGTATAAATGGCTTACGTAGCTTAATTAAAGAAAGCTTAGCAACTAAAGATATTGCTCAAGACTTCTCATTTATTGAACGCCAAAACGGTATGTTTTCTTTCTTAGGTATTAATAAAGAGCAAATTGCTCGCCTACAAAAAGAATACGGCATTTACATTGTTGGCTCTAGCCGCGTAAATGTTGCAGGTGTTAGTCATTCAAATATTGAATACTTTTCAAATGCTGTAGCTGACGTTTGTAAATAAACGCAGTTAATATAAAAAACCGCACATCATTACTAATGATGTGCGGTTTTTTATTATCTAAATTTAAACAAAAAGCAGCAATCTTTAACCGATAGCAGGAATAAGCCCCGCCATTTGCATAAACTGCGCAGCAATAATAGTTATGCCACATATAGCTGCTATACCAAGCCCAACATTCCCACTTTTAACTTGGTAGCCTGTTTTATTTGATGTTGTACGCTGTTTATAAACCATTGCTACAGGCAAAAATATTGCCAGTACAACAAGTGCTATTGCAGCGTACCCTAAGGCCATAATAAAGCCTTGAGGATAAAACAATGCAAAGCCAAGTGGCGGAATAAACGTAATTAAGGCCGTTTTAATTCGGTCTGTTTTATTGTCACCCTTTTTAAATGCATCAGCAAAAAAATCAAATAACCCTAAACTTACCCCTAAAAATGATGTCGCAAGTGCTAAATCAGCAAATAACTTAACGGCCGTTGCCACACTTGGGTTATGCGCAATACTTGCCACGCTAGATACAAACCCATTAAGACCTTGGCTGTTGAGTAAATCAGCTTGACTCATAATACCTTGGCTAAGTAGTTGCCAAAAAATATAAATGACTAAAGGTAGGGCGGCTCCAGCAATCATTACTTTGCGCAGTACTTTTATTTCAACACCAACATATTTAACAATAGAGGGGATAGAACCATGAAAGCCAAACGAAGTAAATATAACCGGTATAGCTGAAAGGATTAATCCTTGCTCTACGGGCATTTCTAATAAGTGCTTACCTTGTACATAAGGGGTAAGCATGTAAAACAAACTAGCTAACACAATAATTTTTATTGTAAATAACACTCTATTTAGTTTATCTACCTTGCTAGTGCCTAGCGTTACTACACTTGCAATAATAACAGCAAGGATTACAGAGCCAAACTGTGGGGCTATATTTACATCAAAGCCTATATTTATACGCGCTTGGAGTTGTGCACCACCACCTGCAATATAAGCAGCGCATAAAGCGTAAAATAAAAAAACCATCGAAAAATTCGCAATATATTGTCCGCGTTTTCCAAGCCATAACTTAGCCAATGTATTTAATGTAGCATCGCGTGGTGCATATTGGTGTAGCTCTAACATGAGTAGTGCGGTGTAGGTCATTAGTAACCAGCTAGCAATTATTAATGCAAGTGCAGTACTAAACCCAAGCCCGGCAGATGCAATTGGCAATGCCAACATACCCGCACCAATAGTGGTGCCTGCAACAATTAACATGCTTCCAGTTGTTTTATTTTTAAGCACTTAATTACCTTAATTATTATTAATATTGATGCACCATATAACTAGTTGCTCAAATCTCAAATAGTTTTGTAATAAAAGAGCGGTATTAAAATGTAACTTACAATTTACAACTGTATTTATTAAGGACTTTAGTGTTTAAAAAGTACTAAAACACAGTAGTGAGCGTATAATTTATTCTTTGTTTTATTGATTCATATAAAGCGTAGGGATGGCACGTGCCAGTTAAAGTATCGTATTTTTTAATGGTTCTTATATGGTCCACTACACCACTGGGTATCGTGTGGAGTAGTGAAACTGTATCGCCAACACTTGCTGTGTTAATGCGGATGCTGGTGGGACTATTGTTAGGTGGCTTAATTGTTGCCATTACAAATATTAGAGTGCCTTGGAGCAAAAATGCATGCTTACTTTATTTTTATTCGAGTATAGGTATTTTTGGCGGTATGTTGTTGAGCTATATGGCAGCTAAAACAGTCCCTTCTGGTATTATTTCGCTTATGTTTGGCCTTGCACCTATTTTGTCGGGGTTGCTTGCTCAGCAATTATTAAATGAACCTAAATTTAGCCCGATTAAATTAGTTGCGTTAGCGTGCGCCTTAATTGGCTTATATTTTGTTAGTTATAACCAAGTACAAAACTCGCAAACTCAAGGGCTCGGGTTGCTTTATGTGTTTATGGCTGTCTGCTTTTTTAGTTTAAGTGGTGTGATGATCAAACGTGTACAGATTGCGATTCATCCTATGGCAACAACATTTGGTGCCTTAGTTTTTGTAACCCCACTCTTTTTTATTGCTTGGTGGTTATTAGATGGTGAGTTGCATATACAAAACTGGAGTGCAAAATCATTGTGGGCTATTGGTTATCTAGGAATATTTGGATCTTTAGTAGGGGCTTTGGCGTATTTTCATGTGCTGCAAAACCTAAATGCAAGCACGGTATCACTTACTACACTTATAACTCCTAGCTTTGCGTTAGCCTTGGGAGCTTGGCTAAATAATGAGTCATTAAGCCAAGAACTAATAATTGGTGCGGTTATTATTTTAATTAGTCTAGGTTTTTTCCAATTTGGTGATAAGTTTTTAAAGCGAAAGAAAGTAAACACAAATTAGCTTTACTACATTTTTTCTATTTGAATAATTAAACGACGGTTTTTGTCTCGGCTTAAAATGTTATCGTTATTATCAACAAAGCGTTTTTCGCCCAAACCGGTTGTTTGTACTTTTGTTTCATCAACACCCAAGCTCACCATATAATCTTTTATAGTTTTGGCGCGCTTGCGCGATAAATCTAAGTTATTCCAGCGTCCGCCATAACTATCTGTGTATGAGTCAATACTAATGGACTCTATGCTTGCATCATTTTTTAAATACTCAGCAATCTTATCAAGACGTTGTTGCGAGGATTTAGTTAATTTACTGCTGTTAGATTGATAGTTCATTACAGTAAACGAAATATCTTCAAAGCTGTAAGGGAGTAGCTCATCACGGCATTGTAAAAAAGCCCAGTAAGCTTGTTTAAAGTTTACGCTCGATATACCAACGGCAATTTTATCGGCACTGTTTTGCCAGTCTTGATAATAAAAAGTAGGGTAGTAGCCTTTTTCAAGCTCGGTAAGCATTTCCCATGCGGTTTTATTGCCTAGCTCGCCATCAAACTTTTTAAGTAATTTCATATTTGCAATATCGCGAGCGGGCAACCCTGCACGCCATGTAGGTGGCACTGCTTTTAAACCTGCAATTGCGTAGTTATCTGGGCGTACAACCATATCTAAATTAAATGTTAAGTTTTTATTTTTACTTGCTGAAGCTTTAAATATAGCTTCACCGTAATAAGGAACCTCATGATTTAACTGGCATTGTAAGCGCGTTGTTTTAACGACTTCCCAGTTGGAGTTGTCTTGGGTTGCTGTGTATTGGCGCATAGCAGCTTGCGAGTGAGTACTGCAAAGCACCGCACTTATACTAAGGCTAATAAATAACAACTTATACTTCATGGTGCTCTCCAGCTATCCGGGAATGCCAATAATTTGGCAAATTAACGACTGCAATGATTAGTTTGTTCTCTGTATAACTAACTTATAAGTTAAAGCAAGTTATGTGCCTACAATTTTAAAGCAATAAATACTTAAATACCCTAGCCTAGGGGGCATCAATTTTGACATAATAGTCAGCTTACACGTATAAACAAAGAAGACTATGGCAAATACTGAGCAAACACCTTTCGCAAAACGCTTTCGTGGATTTTTTCCTGTTGTTATTGATGTTGAAACTGCAGGTTTTAACAAAGAAACAGATGCCTTGTTAGAAATAGCAGCCTCTGTTTTAAAAATGGATGACGAAGGACTGCTCAGCATAGATCATACTGTTCATTTTCATGTTCAGCCATTCGAAGGCGCTAATATAGAACAAGCAGCCATCGACTTTAACGGTATAGACCCGTTTTCACCATTACGTGGCGCAGTACCTGAAGATGAAGTAATTAAAGAAATATGTAAAGTAGTACGCAAAGCGCAAAAGGCTGCTGGGTGTCAACGCTCAGTTATTGTGGCGCATAATGCCGCATTCGATCATGGCTTTTTAAATGCAGCAATAGAGCGTAATAACATTAAGCGTACGCCATTTCACCCGTTCGTAAGCTTTGATACAACATCTTTAGCGGGTTTAGCGTTAGGGCAAACTGTATTAGCAAAAGCATGTAGAGCGGCTGGTATAGAGTTTGATAACAGCCAAGCGCACTCAGCACTTTACGACACAGAACGTACAGCTGAGCTTTATTGTTTAATAGTAAACCGCTGGCAGCAATTAGGTGGTTGGCCATTAGCGCCAACCGACGACGCTGATGCTGAAGTTGAAACTGAAAATGACGAAGAAACTAAAACGTCTGAGTAATTTTACCCTCAGTTAGCTTAACTAGGTGGGGCGGGTAAATACGCGAAAATTGTTTAGAATCTTTCGCTATTTTAAGCTCCACACCAGGGTGCATTAATTCATTTACTTTTAAGCGGCTACTGGCAAGTAATTGCACTATTTTTTGCTTAATAAGTAGTTTTTGACGATGAATATGCGCAGAGCGTATTTTTATATGCTTTTCATTTTCAGTTATTTTATTCATGAATTGCTGGCGCTGAGCAGCCCCCGCAATTTTACTCGCTTTTTCGCGAGCTTGTTGTAAAGCGGTTACTTTAGTCGCAAGTACTTTTTCAAAATCGGTGATTTGCATTTGCTTTTGGCGAAGCTCAAACCAGAGCTGCGCTAAAAATACGCGTGTTTTAGTACCGGCTGGCGCGCCGAGCTCACCCGTTTCAATGCGCATAGCATCTAAAATATTACCGCCAATAATTTTACCTCGCGGGTCATTTGCTTTGCCTACACGTATTAATCGCCTAGCACTTAAATCACAATGCAGAGCTTGGCGTTCAATAAATAAATCTTGTTCGGATTTAATGTTGCAGTACTGGGCATAACCAATAGAAATAGTTCGTTGAGCGGTTATACAGCACGTAAATGCTTCCTCGCCTTCACGTTTTCGGCCAATTGCGCCAAGCATAATGGTTACCGCACTTTTACTTTCAACAGTTCCTGATTCTACAAAACCAAGTACCGTAATATCACCGTTAGCTTTTACACGCATGCCGTCTTTAATATCGCCAGTAATAATTACGCTACCATCAAAATCAACGTGGCCGGTGCTTACATCTACGTTATCAAAGCATAAAACATCATCTACACGCATACCACGGGGTAGGGCAACGGGCACACCTTTGCAGTCGGCAATAAGCATATTAGGATTATTAGGATCTACTTTTGTACCTTCGAAAGGCTGGAGTTGGTGATCTTTACCTGGTTTTGCACTAATTGAATCGCCAAATACCGTATAGCCTTCTTCTCCAGGGGTAGCTGCAATACGCTGCATTAAGGGAGTGCCAGGTTTTACGGTGATAATAGCGCCAAGGTTTTTCATATCAACCTTACCGCCTTCTTTAGCTTGTGGGCTAAGTACTCGGTCTTGAGCTGTTGAGCATAAACGCACAAATTTGGCATCGCTGCCTTCTTTTGGATTGCGCCCATGTGCAATTATGGCACTGTAAGAGCTTCCTGCTGGTTGCTCAAACTGCTGGCCCAAAAAGGTATCAAGCGCACGAGGACTTATTCCTTTTTTAACACCTGCATCAGCAAGTGCTTTTTGCGCGCCTTCCATAGACAAAAGTGCGCCACCTTTAGCGGTAGTTAATGTTGCTTCTGCGACCATGTTTTTTTCATCAATATTAATGATAAGCGACGCATCTACAGCTCTAGCAACGACAAGCGATACTTCCTGATAATTTTTAGTGGGCGCAAAAAGCTTTCCAATATTGGCAATGACAGCTTCGTACTCACTAAACTCAGATTGCTCTAGCATTTGCGTTAACTGAGTACTTGTAACAGGAAAACCACTATCAATAGGGTGACTTTCTAAAGAGACAAACCCTGTACTTTTATCAAATGAAAAAACCGACATTTATTAATTCCCTACTCTATGCCTGTTATTATTTTTATTTTTTACAACTAAAGGTTTAGAAATAGCAAAAACCTTAACTCCTCATTTGAACACAGGTTAAACACATTGTTAAGTAAATGTTTATATAGGCTTGCATAAACTAAATTTTGGTTACTTAACACGCGATTGGCACATACAATTAAAATAAAGCGTTACTAGGCCTTGAGTATCAGTACTTTACTCAGTTATACTGTTTGCACGCTCTGAATTGAGTTACTAATTCAGGGGCTGATTAGGATTCGACGGAATTCAAGAAGCCCAAGGTGCATGTCGAGGTGCGGTTTGCCTCGTTAAACAGCCGCAACCTAAAGTAATCGCAAACGACGATAACTACTCTCTAGCAGCTTAGGCTGGCTAGCGCTCCTTCCATGTATTCTTGTGGACTGGATTTTGGAGTGTCACCCTAACACCTGATCGCGACGGAAACCCTGGCCGGGGTTGAAGCGCTAAAACTAAGCGGCCTCGCCTTTATTTACCGTGTTTGTCCGGGACTTAAAGGTTAATTAAATGACAATACTAAACATGTAGTACCGACGGTCGAGGCTTTTCGGACGGGGGTTCAAATCCCCCCAGCTCCACCAATAAAGGTTTTTGAACTCGTTATTCGAAAACCATAAGAAACCCGCAAATTTGTTAATCCAAATTTGCGGGTTTTTTTATGGAATTTATAAAGTAAAAGTAAAGTTTAAAAATGTCTTATAGCGCGTAGCTTCATTTTTATTGCAATCACAAGCAGGCTAAATAATGACAGCATACTTATTAACAACGTTAGATTAAGTATTGGGTTGCTGCTTTGCTCATCCGCATTAGCTGGGGAGGTGTTGGTAGCTTGTGTGTTTTGATGTTGCCTAATATAGCTTTGGCTGATCCAATCTACTGCGTTTATCCATTGTACTTTGGCGGGGTCAGTATTGTTTAGCATCCCTATTGCGTGCTTATCGTTATCTAAGCTTTTTGAAAGTTGTATCAGTTGCTGCCAAAATTCATTTTTAGGGCCTAGGTCGTCTATTTCTTGTAGGTGCTGTTGTAATTTATCACCCCCCATCGTTTTTATATCAGCTTGTCCTGTACTTTGCGCGTAGCTATTTATTAGTGATGAAAAGCGACTAAAGTACTCATTACTTTTTTGCTGTGTAGGGGTAGCTGTTCGCTCGTTTGTTACTTTTTGTGTTGGTTGATTTAGGCTATTTTGATCAATCAAATATTGTTTATAGTTTTGGTAACTTAAGTTGTTTGTAGTTACGTTATTTTGGGGGGCAAAGTTGTTTTTAAGTGCATTAACACTGATCACTACGCCTATTATGGTAATAATACAAAGTGCGCTATAGCAAAAGTACAATGCGCTTTTTAAAGTGTTACGCAGTAGTTTATATTTATTATAACTTTGCTTAATAGCTGCAGCTGTATTTGGGGCTTCGTCTGTATCTAGGCGTTCGTTTTGTATTGAAATACTTTTGCCGTCAGTACTTTCACTAATGTGTTTATCTGTATTTTTACTGTGCTCAGTGAGTGCTATTTGATTATTTTGAGATTGAGAGATTACAGTAATGAGTTGAGGTTCTACTTTAGTAATCAAACCTAGCTTTTTAAGTGAGGATTCTGTTTTAACAGCATCAATACTCGATAAGTCTTTTTTTAAAGCGTAAGCTTTTCCATCAAATAACTGAATAACAATATTATGAGGAATATTAAGAAGTTGGCTGAGTTGTTCTTGGGCAGAGGTAAGGTCAGTATTTTGATATAACTGACCATTAAAAACAATTTTAAATGTAGCGCTCACGTTAGTACCTTGCTTGTGTAATTCCATTTTTGGAATTTTATTTTTATTATTTGATACACCAAGCTAACTTAACAGATAAAGGGTATGCTTTCTAATGATTTGCGATTAAAAAAGCCCTAACAAACAGCGTTAAGGCTTTGGCGTGTAGCTGTTACTTTATCGTTTAGCGAGTGATTTTACAGATTGCTTTTGATCACTTGCTGGTTGGGTTGCTTTGTCTATTAATGTTTCAAGTGGTTTATTTCGAACGCACATAAGTACTTTGTTCATTGCTTGGCATGTGCCTGTCGCTTTTTTATCATGGCTTGTGTAGCTGCAATCTTCATTAATGGCTTTTGCTTCACATGCTTCCCAAGGCGCATTTGAGCCGTGGCCTGCATGACTTAGCGCTGAGCATGAGGCAGCAAGTAAAAAGCCAGTGGTTAGTGCTTTTATCACGTTAAATATTTTCATTAGTATCTCAGTTAATTATTTGGCCAGAATGCGAGTTATCTTGCGGTAGCACCTTTAAAACAACCAATAAACATGTTTTCAGATACATCGGCTGCATGGTAGTGGTATCCGCGTGTATCGTCGGTGTGGCCTCTACATTCGTCTAAATCAGTGGGTTCTAATCCATCTTCGTTAAGCATGCCAAATATACCAAATCCATCGAGTGCATAACCCATCATGGCGGCATGACCGTCTGATTGAATTTGTGTTTGGCTACAACCTGCTTCACCGTGGTAGTGATAGCCTGCTACTAAGTTAATATGGCCAGCGCAATCATCAAAGGCTGCAATAGTGTATGCGCCTAAAATAGCCTCAACAGGGGCGGGTGCAGCAAGTACAACACCATTGAGAGCAACACCTACATTAGCGTTACCAATACTGCTATTTTGAGTGGTTGCAACAGGCGTTATTGGAATTAAAAATGATTCTGATATACCGCCATCAACATAATCAATAGAGCATTCTACGCAGTGGTTTTGGTATTGTTCTTCTACGTTTGGGCGTGCAGCGCCATCACACGATTCTTGTGTGTCGGTTACATTTACAAGGCCTGTACCTTCGTCGTATAGCTGCCAATGACTATCGTTATATAATGTAGGTAGATTTAAAATAAAGTCTCCGGTTATATCGTAAACCTCACCGGTGCCATCAAACCAAATACCGGCTTCGTCAGCTGTTGAGGTGATATTTTGAGGGCAAAATACACCAATCTCGTAATTTGAAGGCGCACCTGCAATATCAATTTTGTAGCATGAGGCTTCATCACCATTACTTAGCGTACATGTTTGAGTGGTAATTGATGAAATGAGCGCATCGCTTTCAAAGTTAAAAGGGTCGACTTCTACAACAAAATCGGTTGAAGTATCTGTTGTAGTTCCCTCATCGGTGGTTGTTTCAGTTACGACGGTACTTTCAGCATCGCTACCGTTACAGGCAGTTAAACCCAGTGCAAGTATACACACTGCAAGCGGTGTCAAAATTGGTGTGTTAAATCTTCTCATCAAAAATATCCGGTAATGAAGTTGAATGTATAATATTTGTTAAATGTGCAAACAAAGTGCAAAAACAACGCAACATAGTACATAGCACAAGATAGAAGCTGATAAAGTTGCTATAAATGTGTTTAGTACCTTTTTTACTATTTAAATACTGCGACTTAAAAGTACTTAAATAGGCAGTGGAGTTTTATGGATTTTTTATTTCCCGACAGCATGTCTTTATTTTTGTTTTTATTGTTAATGATCACCGCTGGCTTTACTTCTTTTATATCTGCTGCATTTGGTGCTGGTGGCGGATTAATGCTGCTTGTTGTTATGGCGTCGTTTATGCCAATGGCAGTTGTTGTGCCTGTGCATGGTTTAGTACAGCTTGGCTCTAATGCAAATAGGTTTTTACTCAGTTTTAAGCATATTGATAAAAGCATGTTTGTATATTTTGCGTTAGGCGGCTTAGTAGGGGCGGGGTTATCAAGTTTTGTTATTGATGATATATCGCTTGATGCAATGAAGTTAGTGGTCGCTATTTTTGTTATTTATTTACTGTGGGGTAAAACGCCACCTATAAAATTAACCTCTAAGGTGTGGCGTATGGTTGCCGGTGGAATAACTACTTTTATTTCTATGTTTGTGGGGGCAAGTGGCCCATTAGTTGGTAGCTGTTTATATATAAATAATTACGAAAAGTTAAAATTTACGGCAACGTTTTCGAGCGTTATGAGTGTGCAGCATTTATTAAAAGCGATAATTTATGGCGCTGTTGGCTTTAGTTTTTGGCAATGGATACCGCTTGTAATTGCCATGGTAATAAGTGGCGCTGTAGGAACTTGGTTCGGAATTAAATTACTTAAAAGGATGTCTGGGGATAAATTTAAGCGTATTTTTAGAGTCGTTTTAACGTTATTAACGCTACAACTTGGTTGGCAAGGTATAAAAATATTACTCCACTAATTTGCTTAGTGGAGTAAATTTAATTTTATTAAACATAAATTATTTAAGAGGATTAAATAATTCATTGCGCCAAAAAGTTACTGATATAGAGCGACTATACTGTAATTTTTTGCCTTATCGATGAATTACATATTCTTTGTAATAATTGTTCATACGTTTAATTAAATTGGTATTAAAGCCTATTTAACAGCGGCTTTAATTGGCTTATCGCCATCAAACAACTTAAAAATGCGGTTACTAATAAATGAGTTGGTCGCAATATGTAATAATGCATTGGCTACGTTTTCGCGGCTAATTTTAGCTTCTGAACGATCACTTGGTTGCTGCGTAGTTACTTGCATTGAAGCACTATCGTCAGTCAATGTACCAGGGCGAACAATGGTATAATTTAAACCACTGTTTATTAGGTGCTCGTCAGCCATATGCTTAGCAACTAAGTAAGGTTTTAAATCACCTTGAATCGAATCTGGATCGTCAGCACCAATTGAACTGACCATAATAAAGTGATTAACGCCGTGCTCTTTAGCGAATGTAGCTGCTTTTGTTGCAGCCCATAAATCAATGAGTACAGTTTTATCATCGCCTGTACTTCCACCAGAACCAGCAGCAAAAATCACTTGGTCACAGCCTTTCATTGCATCACCAAAATCGCCTTCAAGATCTTGCTCAACAATAGTTAAAAAAGAGCTGTTTAAATCGCTTAACTTATTTTTGTCACGCACTAATGCCACAACATTTTGCTCATTTTCTAAAAGTAGCTCAGTTGTCATTTTACCTATTTGTCCGCTTGCGCCAATAATTAGGGTCTTACTCATAATTAACTCCTTCCAATAAATAGTAAAAGTAATGTGCTTACAAACAGACCTTGGGGTAGGGGATTATTTTTAAAGGGTAAAAAAGAGTTTAAATGAGCTAATTTCAAAAAATACTTTAATTAAAATTCAATACTTAACTGAGCATTAAAATTAGCTGCTTTTGGCGTGTTTTTTAGAACTTTTTATTCAACCATTATACTCACTTCGGTCACATAACTACGGCGGTATAGACTAATACGGACTTTATGTTCTTGGTAATTATAAAACAAAGTGCGATATGTACTATTGCCATTTGTTTTTGAAGGTTCACCTAATTTTTGCTGATAAAAGCGAGTGATATCAGAAATTGAATCGGTTAAATAACCAGTACGTACCATTGGGTATTCGCTTGCTACGTCCATCGTTGTAACAAACTCTTCAGGAAGTGGGATTTCAGTGACGTTTTGGCTAAGTGCGTTAAACGATAGAGTGCATAGCAACATTATTAAAAATGCTAAAGTTTTCATTAGAGTCCTTTGAGTAATAAATTCCTTTTATTGGTACTTATTTTACCTCAATAAGCACCAATGTCATTTAAATTTTATTACGAATTAAATCTCGCACTATAAACCGGGCAGGGTGAATAGCTTGGCTTACACGTTCGCTTAATGGGCGGGGTTCGTTATTTAAACAACTTACGAGGTGGTCTGCACTTAGCGGTGCGCTACACAATGCGCGTGCACCAAAACCGGTAAAAATATGCAGGCCTTGTTGTGGTTTATTAAGTTGCTCATATTGGTAGCGTTTACCTAAACGTAGATTAGCAAAGGCCATTATGTAATCACTTTGCTCGCACCATTGCCCTGCCATCGGCAGGTGATCTATAAATGTGCAGCGAACAGCCGCTTTTGCCGAGGTTATATTGCCAAGGGTGGAGGCAAATTCACTTTGCTGATAAAAGCTAAGTAGTTGCTCTTGGTTTAATTGGTTGTCGAGCGCTTTAACTTGGCGGCTTTTAGTGTTTTTTTCAAATGTGGCACCCATGCAGTGATGATCTAAATAAGCTGGGGTAAAATACCCTTTATGGCATAGCACTGTTTTAAGTTTGCGTGATTGCTCACTTGCCTCAATATGTGAAACCTGACCGCGCACGCCTACTATAGGTAGCGCTTTTGTTTGCTCAAATGCATCGCTGTGCTCACCTGCACAAATAATTACATCGCTAAAAGGGCCTAGCTGCTCATCATTCGTTAATAAAAACCAACCGTTGTCAGTTTTTTTAAGCTGCTTTATATTGCAGTTAAATAGGCTTTTAAATGGGCTTATGCTATTTGCAGCGCTTAGCATAGCGTTTACTAATTGTGGCGGGTTAACCCAGCCGCCTTGTTCAAAAAACACGCCTGAATAACCTGTCGTTACGCCGGCTATTTCATCGCCTTGCTCTGCGGTTACGTTACGCATTAGCTGGGTTGGCCACAGTTGCTTTTGTGCTAAGTTTTCGTGCTTATCAGCGAGAGGTTTTTTCACTGCGTGTTGTAATACGCCGCACCAATCGTAATCAAAGCTAAAGCCGTTTTTGAGTAACTGGTTATACAAACGTTTTGCGTATAAAAAGCTATGTGCAAACAATTCACTGTGTGGCGAGTTTTTAGCTTGTAGGTGAGGGTAAATAGCGCCTTGCACATTGTGCGATGCCCCCATTGCAGGCTTTTCATCTTGGCAGAATAATTGGCTGGTTATGCCTCGTTTAGCCAAGCTGTATAAAATACAGCTACTGGCAATACCACCGCCAATGACTGCTACATTTTTTAAAGTACTACTATCTTGATTAAAATAAGCGGGGGTTGATTGAGCGTTATTAACATGTTTAAGTTGGCCAGTAAGCATATCTTCTTTTTGATTAAAATTTTTGGCTTTTTTAGTACTAAAGCCAGCCTCTATTAATCCTCGTTGAACAAAGTCAGCGGAAGTAAAAGTCGATAAGGTTGCATTAGCCCTTGATATATCAGCCATGGAGTTAAATAAACTTTGCTGCCACATATCAGGATTTTTACTTGGCTCAGGCCCATTTAAATACCAAGCATCAACAATTCCTGTTTGCGGATAGCTCATTGCTTGTATTGATTCAAGCGCATCACCAAAGTATAAATCGAGAACAACACTGCCACTATTAAATTCGAGCCGGTGGCATCCTTCTAAATTAATTGGGTAGTTTACTGTTAATTGCTCACTAAAATAACTTAAGGTAGGCCAAGCGGTTAATGCTTGTTTTAAGTCTGTTAATGTTAAGGGATTCTTTTCAAACGAAATATAGTGTAGGCGTTTTACGCTTTTTTCACATTCATTTTGAACTTGCATCCGCTCAAGGTGGTCTTTAAAGCGTTGCCACGTATTTAAAAAGTTTAAACCGGTGCCAAAACCGGTTTCGGCAATAACAAAATGTGATTGGTCATGATTTTGTAATCGTACATCTATATTATTTTGCTCATAGTACACATAATGCGATTGAGCTAAGCCATCGTCATTAGAAAAATAAATATCACCGGAGTCATTAGTCAAAGGTGTACCTAAATTATTAATGTGACTATGTGCGTTCTTAATCATAATTTTTTAAATTTATAGATATATTTTTAATTATTTTACGGGTTTTCTTTGTAATAGTCTGGCGTTATTTATAAGCTAGCAGTTCAGAGTACAAGTGTACGCTAGAAAGCTGACCACTTAGGTGATTAAATTCGCGTAAAATAGAATGCAATTAAGTATTAAGCTAAGGGAATTACCCATGAGAAGAGCTGTAATTACAGGTATCGGTGTTGTATCAAGCATTGGTAACAACAAAGAAGAAGTATTAGAATCGTTAAAAACGGGCAAAAGCGGTATCGCTTTTAACCAAGAATTTGCCGATTATAAGTTACGTAGTAACGTATCGGGTAAAATTGATATTGACGTTAAAGCACATGTTGACCGCAAAGCAATGCGCTTTATGGGTGATGCTGCTGCATATTCTTATATTTCGATGACTCAAGCAATTGAAGACTCAGGTTTGTCTGACGACCAAGTATCAAATGAGCGCACGGGTATTATTGTTGGCTCTGGCGGTGGTTCGTCTAAATGGCAGGTAGAAGCTGCTGATATTTTACGTGAAAAAGGCGTAAAACGTGTAGGGCCTTATATGGTTCCACGTACTATGGCGAGCACTACATCTGCTTGTTTAGCAACACCTTTTAAAATTAAAGGTGTTAACTACTCAATTAGCTCTGCATGTGCAACATCTGCGCATTGTATTGGTAATGCAGTAGAACAAATTCAATTAGGTAAGCAAGATGTTGTTTTTGCTGGTGGCGGTGAAGAACTACACTGGACATTGGCAATGGAATTTGACGCTATGGGCGCACTTTCTACTAAGTACAACGAAACACCAGAAAAAGCGTCTCGTACATACGATGCAAACCGCGATGGTTTTGTTATATCTGGCGGCGGCGGTATTGTTGTAGTTGAAGAACTTGAACATGCACTTGCACGTGGCGCGCACATTTACGCTGAAATTGTTGGCTACGGTGCAACATCAGATGGCTACGACATGGTTGCTCCATCTGGCGAAGGTGCAGCACGTTGTATGCGCCAAGCTATGCAAGATGTAGACAGCATTGATTACCTAAACACGCATGGTACATCTACACCTGTAGGCGACGTTAAAGAGCTTGGTGCGATTCAAGAAGTGTTTGGTGGTAAGTCACCAATGATCAGCGCAACTAAAGCAATGACGGGTCATGCCCTCGGTGCTGCAGGTGTTCACGAAGCTATCTTCTCATTATTGATGCTAGAGCACAGCTTTGTAGCGCCTTCAATTAATATTGATGAGCTAGATGAGCAAGCGGCAGGTTTAGATATTATTACTGCACGTCGTGATGTTGAGTTAAATACTGTAATGTCTAATAGCTTTGGCTTTGGTGGCACAAACGCGACTTTAGTTATGAGTAAGTACAAAGGTTAATTTGAGCTTATAAGCCCTAAATATGTAAACACATGTCAGGGCTAAACTGCTTAAAACAAAAAAGGAAAGCCGAGGCTTTCCTTTTTTATTATCGAAAGTTAAATTAACCTTCGTTATGTTCTTTACGCGCTTGCTCAATTTCGTCAGCAATTTCTTGCGCTTTCTGCTTAGTTTTTTCAGTTAACTCGCCAGCAGCTTCTTTGCTTTTAATCCATGCATCAACCGCAATCTCTTTGCCGTCGTCGTACATGTCTAAGCCCATTGTTTTACTTTGCTCTAATAGCTCGTTTAAAGACTCATCATTTTTAAGATCGTTAGTTGTCTCTTTAACGTCGTTCCATGCATCACCAAGCTTTTCTTGCATTTGTGCGCTTTTATCTTTTGCATCTTCTTTTACTTCGTTGGCATCTTCACAACCAGTTAATGTAATTAAAGTGCCTAATAAAGCTAAACCTGCTAATTTATTCATGTGCTATCTCCTTTAGAGACTGATAATTAATTCGAGGCAGACTATACAACAATGAAAATGAACGCCCCCGTAACAAAACGATTAAATTTTAAATTAATGAGTGAGCATTATTGGCCTCAATTATTTGAACTCGACCAAGACCCCGCCGTAATGCAGTATTTAACGCGAGGTGTACCTACCTCTTTAGAGCAAATAAAAAATGAGGGAGTGCCTCGTATGCTCGCATATAGAAATGAGCTAAAAGGCTGGGGGCTGTGGAGTATCTCTATAAAGCAAACCAATACATTTATTGGCTGGGTATTAATAAGACCTATGAATTTCTTTAGTGATGCACCAAATTACAGCGATATTGAAATAGGTTGGCGCTTTAAACAAGCGAGTTGGGGGCATGGTTATGCAACCGAGGCGGCTTTAGCATTATGTGATGAACTCATTAAGCAAGATGACGTTAAGGCGATAAGCGCAACTGCACTAAAAGATAATACGGCCTCTATAACAATAATGAAAAAGTTAGGCCTGCAATTTATAAAAAATTATACACATACAGATGAGCAAGGCGACTTACCCGCAGTACTTTATTCAAAAAACGTTTTAAGATGATTAAATATCAACAGTATAAAGATTGACCTGCCCTTAAATGACGTGCATTAATATGGGCAACAAAAATAATAAATTAAGGATGTTGTATGGGATTGTTTTTTTCACCACGTAAATTAATCGTCAAAAGTGTACTGGTTTTACAGTTCACTACTTTTAGTGTTTTGGCGCAGCCTTTAGCGCAAAGCGCGGTCGCAATGCCTGACTCGTTCAGTGCCGATGCTGCTAAAAGTATATTAGAGCAAGGCGGTAATGCTGTTGATGCGGCTATTACGGCACAATTTGTACTTGCAGTGACGCTTCCTGAAGCCGGAAATATTGGCGGCGGGGGATTTATGCTTATTCAAAAAGATGGCAAAGGCGATTTTATAGATTATCGCGAAACAGCGCCAACAGCGGCTCATCGTGATATGTATTTAGATGAGCAAGGTAATGTTATTGCAAACAAATCAATATATGGCATTCACGCAAGCGGTGTACCTGGCAGTGTAGCGGGTATGTGGCTTGCCCATCAAAAGCATGGCACTTTAAAGTGGGAAACACTAGTACAGCCTGCTGTAACGTTGGCTGAGCAAGGGTTTGTTGTTCCGCCTAAGTTAGCAAAAGGTGTTAGCCATTATATAGCCCATCTAAAAGAGCAAAAAATAAATGTAAACTTTGAAAAATATTTTGCTGATGTAAAAGCCAATAAAGTCTTTAAGCAACCCGAGTTAGCGGCAACGCTAAAGCGTATTCGTGATAACGGTCAAGATGGATTTTATAAAGGCGAGACTGCAAATATTATTGCTAAATTTATGCATCTACATGGTGGTATTATTAATCAAGATGATTTAAAAAATTATACCGCTAAATCACGTACACCCATTAAAGCGAGTTGGAATGGTTATGAAGTACTTACTTCGCCACCGCCAAGTTCAGGTGGTATTGCTATTTTACAGTGGCTCAAAATGTATGAGTTACAAAAACCAGATACAGGCTTAGCGCATAACTCGACTCAGTATGTGCACTTACTTTCTGAAATAGGTAAACGTGTATTTGCAGATAGAGCAGAGTATTTAGGCGATCCTGATTTTTTTGATGTACCAGTAAATGCGTTAACTAATATTAACTACCTCAAAGAGCGCAGTAATGGCATTTCGTTAACCGCTATCTCGACTACCGAAAATATTAAACCGGGCCTTAAAGAAAGTGAGCAAACTACGCACTTTTCAATCGTTGATAAAATGGGTAACGCTGTAGCAAATACCACCACAATAAACTTAGGGTTTGGTAGCGGTGTCGTTGTTGAAGGTGCGGGATTTATTTTAAATGATGAAATGGACGACTTTAGCGCCAAACCAGGCGTTATGAATGTGTTTGGCGCAATAGGCGGTAAAGCTAATGAAATACAGCCACACAAGCGTATGTTGAGTTCGATGACACCTACAATACTACTTAAAGACAACACCGTTAAAATGGTGACAGGTTCGCCTGGTGGCACAACCATTATTAGCTCTGTGTACGAATCTATCTTAAATGCGATAGAGTTTGATATGAGTGCAGAGCAGGTTGTAAATAGTCCTCGTTTTCATCATCAATTGTGGCCTAAAAATATAATTAGAACGCACATAGGTTTAACCGATAGCGTAAAAGCAGAGCTTATAAAAATGGGTTACACCATAGACGAGAGACACTTTGGTGACTTACACGTTATTATTAATAAAGAGGGCCAATTAGATGCCGCTTCTGAAGCATCAGGGCGCGGTAAATCAATTGTTTTTTAAATAAAAAAACACCGCGCTAAAAAGCGCGGTGTTTAAAATAATAAAAGCTTATTGAGTATCAATTAAATCTTCAACACCCACTATTAGCCATGGAGCATCGTCTGAAATTAGACGCTCTAAGTGCCAAATTTCTAAAATAGGCTGTTCTTTTTTATCGCCTAAATCACGGTACTTACCTTTAAAGCGAACACTAACCTGCCACGATTGCGCATTTGTATCTGCACGCACAAGTTCGGCATCAATAAACATTACTTCAGTGTCTACACTCTGTATAGCTTCACGCTCAGCTTTAAATTCGGCAACAAGTGCAGGGCTTAAGTATTCAGCCATTGTGGTGTAATCGGCATTATTCCATGCAGTTTGTAGCGTATGGTAATGACTACGGGCACCTTGCAAAAAGCCATTAACGTCAAAGTTAGGTGGTAAATTAAAAGGGACACTTTCACCTTGTGGGGCGCTGTTAGCAAAGCCTGTACTCATTGGCTGCTCGATTGGTGCTTGTTTAAAAGCATTTTGCTGAGCACTTGTATCTGCACTGGCATTTGCAAGTTGTGGGGCACGATTAGTACGTAAAAAGCCTGTTACTAGCTTAAATAAAATAAATAGTCCGCCAGCTAATAAAATCATTTCTAATAGCTGAAAACCTTCAAAATCGTCGCCTAACATTGCTGCAATTAAGCCACCAGCTAAAAGACCACCCAAAACGCCAGCCATAATGCCTTTTTTATTTGATGCGGCTTTAGGTGCTGCTGTTGGGGTTGTTGTATCTGCTTTTTGTTTTTGTGCTGTTTGTTGTGTTGCAGGAGTTTGTCCACGTTTACTACTGCCAAACTTTTTACGTGCGTGTGCATCAAAACTGGCAGTACATAATAATGCCAATAATGAAAAAATAACGATTATGTTCTTCATGAAATTCCCTAATTAAAATCGAGCCGCGATTATAATTTACTTTCTTAAGGAATTTAATTAATTACTTTAAAAATCAGAGGTTTTGAGTATAAAAGAAAAGGTTTATGGTGGGTACATAATCAAAAAACCGCTTAGTAGGGACTAAGCGGTAAATTTGTTTATTTTAAAGCCAACGAATAGCGCCAGTAACACGTTCGTTATAAGTATTTAGAGGTGCTCCAACACTTGCCACTAAAATAGTATCTGCTTGTGAGCCTCGGTTAATATGACCTTCAAAGCGCTCGTCTTTGAAATTATCATCGCCAAAACCAAATGATTTATTTTCAGAAGGCACTATAAATACCGTCATAGGACCAAAGTCAGACTCAAATATCAAATGTAGCCCTTTTTCGCCTTTAAAATCACAAAACATAGCGTAAGTTACATCACCAGGAAGCTCATCAAGATGACCACCTAATACTGCAAGCTTGTCGTTAACGCTTTGTAGGCTAATGGGCTCTTTTTTATCAAGCGCACTAATTTCGTAGTACACATGGGCAAGCGCATGCTCACCCGCTTCGTGTGCAATATTTTGCTCTGTACTAAAAAAGAAGGCACTAATAGCCACTACAAAAGATGCTGCTAATGCAAGATGCACGCGGTCAAGCTTAAAACGCGAGCGGGCATCAACTACATTTTTTCCTGTTGCTTGCTCTTCTTGCAGTGCTTTTTCTTTTAACGATGTGTTTAAAAGAATGCGGTCTGCAAGGTTTTCAGGCACAGGTATATCTAAAGAGTCTTGAATAAATTTATCAAAATCTTTCATATCGTTAATAAAACTTTGTCGCTCTGGGTTATTGTTAGCAAACTCCATGAGCTCCTTGTCAATGTCGTTTGGCTGCGCAATAGTGCGGCGACGAAACTCAAGTTCATCCATTATTTTGATGCCCCTTTAAGTTGTTCATCATCACGGCTTAAAGCCTCTTTAAGTTGATTTCGGGCACGGTATAAACGAGTCATTACCGTGTTTTTATTTAAATTAAGTATGCCTGCGATCTCTTCGCCAGAGCAGCCCATTACAACTTGTAGTAATAATGGCTCTCGGTATTCATCAGATAACAGGGCAATCTGGCGTTGGATAACCGTTTGCTCCATTTCATCATCTAATGAGTGGCTGGTTTCATCAACAAGCGTATCGTTTTCTACGTCGCTGTAATCAAACTGTTTACGTTCAAATCGGCGCGCATTTTCTCTTCGTAATATAGTAAGCAGCCAGGGTTTAGCTGCCTTTTGATCAAGTAAAGAGTCGAGAGAACGCCACGCGCGTAAAAACGTTTCTTGTACTAAATCATCTGCTATGTGCGGATCACGGCATAACCAATAAGCAAAGCGATAAAGCTCTTTATTGTAAACGTGGACCAAGGCTTCATAACGCTTTTGTTTCTCTGCCATATCGATTAAGACCTGATTGTTTGATTTTTTCTTTCCAAGCATAAGCACTTTTTTAATTAAAAATTATTATTTATTGCAAAAAAAGACCTGAGTATCGTAGTTATTAATCATAAAGGTCTTTTAATACAGCTTGTTGCGACTTTGATGCTTGAGTTTGATAGTTCTCAAGAATTTTAATAATAGCATTAAGATCCGTGTTTGCGCCTTTATTACTATAAAGTTGTGCCTGCAATTGGCTAATGAGGCCATTAAGCTCGCTGCTGTTTACGCGGATGCAAAGCTCATCAATAGCGCCAACATTTTTGTGAGTCACCTTTACAGAAAAACTATTTAATGCGGTGTAAAAAGCTTTCACATCGTGTGTTTTAGCGAGCGTTTTAAGCTCATTTAAGCTCGGCTGAGAAATATCACGGTTGTTTGGTTGTAATTTCTCAGTCGTATTTTTAGTAGAACGGGTCATTAAGTAAAAAATTACAGTACCAACCCATAAAATATACCCTAAAGCGGCAACAACTATTAACCAAAGAGGAGTATCACTTTTAGTTTCAATACGTTGTGTGCCTGTCGCTTCATTCGAAATATTTTCAATAGCAGGTAAATTGTTTGGGTTTGATTGTGGGTTTGCCACGGCGGTATTAGGTGCGGTACTACTTGGCGTTACCGTTATAGTGCGCTTTGGCAATGTAGCTAAGCTAATACGGTTCATTTTAGTATTAAACCAAGGTAGCTGTATTTCAGGTAAAGTGTAAGTACCTGGTTTTTGCGGCAGTAATGCATACGATGCAGTTTGCTGCGATACAACGCGTCCGTCACGTACTGCATTGTTATTTTCTTTTTTATCAGGGTAGCTGCGTATGCCATCAATGGTAGGCATAGAGATTTCAGGTAATTGCTCTTTTGTAACCCCAAGCGCTGTAAGTGTAATAGTACGTGTTATAGGCGTACCTACTTCTACGGTGCTGTCGTTAGGTTGCCATTCTTCATCAAGACTAACCAGCTCGCTTGGTAACCATGCACCTTTATAGTCACTCGGAATTGGTTTGATTTCTACTTGCTGATCGTCGCCAAGAGCTGATACTTCTAATTGACGATAATTTTGTTGTACTCGCCCTTGAAAAGCGGGGCCTGCAATAGTGTACGCACCACTTTTTTGTGGCTGAATCAAATACTCGCGAGTAATAACAAGGTAGCGTTTACCATCAACAAGCTCATAGCTTTCAGTTTGTTTACCCAATTGGGTTAGCTGAGCATCTTCCATACTTGGTGTGCTTAAGCTGCCATCAAGCAGTTCTTTGGCAAGGTAAAGCTTAATAGTGTAAACGCCGGCTTCTTGGACAAACAATGAATTACTCGAGAGCGACGTTTTTAAAAATATTTTGTTATTTTTATCTGCATCAACTGAGCGTTTTGCCACTTTTAATTTAATAGGCTGTGAGGTTAACCCTGCAACGCTAAATGCCGGAATAGTGTAATCGCCCTCTGAACGGGTCATTAATTTAACTGACCACGTGGTTTGTTTATTAATGCTGCCATTAATAATGTTGGTACGAGAACTTAAGCTTGTTGGGCCTACCACAAAGTCTTTTAACAGCGATGAGGTGTCTGGTTGCTCGCCTTTAACTGTATCGTCTACGGATATATTAAGCATAAAAAATTCACCCGCTAAAACAGGGTTTTTATCTACGCTGGCTTCTAATTTGGTGGCAGCCCACGAAGGCATCGCACTTAATAGCAATAAACAGCAAAATAATCGCATTACCATGATTTTTCGACTCCTGTAGGGCGACGTTTATATTGTCTTTTTTGGGCTTCTAATTGCATTTTATTCCGTAATAAAATAGCCGGATCGTCCGGGACTTTTCTAAGTAGTTGATTAAGCTGTTGTGCTTTTTCTTTTTCTTCATTAGTGAGCTCACTTGCTTGGGCTTGCATAGCTTGTTGCTGAGCATTTTGTTTTTGCTCATCAGTAGCAGGTTGCTCACTCATTGTTTGTGGCTTACTTTGTTGCTGCTCGTCTTGAGGCTGGTCAGCGTCTTTATTTTGCCCTTGCTCACTTTGTGGCTGAGCTTGCATATCAGGTTCATTTTGCTTGTCTGATTGCTCGCCAGGCTCACCTTGTTGATCTTTTGATTGTTCAGACTCTTTATCTGATTCTTTATCAGATTTTTCATCGCTTGAGCTTTGACTTTCGTTTTCGCCTTTTTCAGAATCGCTTTTATCACCATTTTGTTGCTGATCCTGTTTTGACTCATCAGAATTTTGCCCTTGGTTTTGCTCATCTTTTTTCTGGCTATCATCTTGGCCTTGAGAGTCGTCGCCGTCGCTTTGTTGATCTTGCTGGTTTTGTTGCTCTTGTTGATTGAGTAATTGTTCAACTAAGGCTTGGTTATCAGCTGCTCGTGTAAAGTCATCTTGTAAGGTTTGGGCTTGTTTGTAGGCTTCAATGGCGTCCTCAAGTTTGCCAGCTTTGGCAAGGGCATTACCGTAGTTGTATAAACCGGTAGCCGACTTATCATTACTAAACTCATTAAGTGCAGCATCAAAATTACCTTGCTGGTAAAGCGCAGCGCCTTTTAACTCACTCGATTGCGCCTGTGTTGCTGCATCGTATTCTTTATTTTTGTAAGCCTCTAATGCACGTTGATCTGCATTTTGCAAAAGAGTAGGGAGCTCTACGGCATACGCATTTTGCTGCGGTAAAAAGCTAAAGGCTAAAAATGCCCCCAGCAAGGCAGCGCGTCTAAATAAATACAAGCCAAATGGCAGTAATAGCAAGAGTCCATATATACCTGCATCTATTCGCCAAAGTGCGTGGCTTTGTTTTTCGTCTTTCAATAATTCACTCTGTGCATTTGGGGCAAACGTATTAATGTCGTTATTACTAGGCTGGTAACTAGCAAATTTACCACCACTGCTCGATGCTAAATTTTTAAGCTGACTGGCATTGAGAGTAGGTACTACAATTTGGCCGTATCTGTCTTTCAAAAAACCACCTTCAGGTAACTTAATTGGAGCGCCTTGAGCGGTACCTACGCCATATATATTTAATCTATATTGGGTGTTACTGGTAAAGCTACTCACGTCGCTTTGTTCTTGTTGGTCAATACCGTCGGTCACTAAAATAATGTCGCCATCAATATAACCCGCTTGCGTTAATAGCTCTTTGGCCATATCAAGACCCGCTAAAACGTTTGAGCCTTTGTCTGGCATTATTTCAGGGCTTAAGCTTGGAATTAAATTACTAAGTGTTGTGGCGTCGTTTGTTAGTGGTGAAATTATATAGGCCGTGCCTGCGTAAGCTACAAGCGCGGTATCTCCTTCTTTAAACAGCTCAATCATATCAAGCGCTTTAAAGCGTGATTGCATTAAACGATTTGGTAAAATATCGGTGCTGTACATTGAGTACGACATATCCATAACAATTACACGGGCACTTTTACTTTGAAATACAGGAACTTGTTTTTTCTCAAAGCTAGGCCCAGCACTAAATAAAATGCCAAGGCTGCAAAACAAAGCAACTAACCAAAGTGGCTGGCTGGCTTTAGTGTTTGCTTCGCTCATTATAAATTGTGCTAAATGCGGTGCAATTAGCTGCTCACTAGTCGTTTTTTTATGCTTAATTAAGGCGACAAAAAATAATGCCACAGCAGGTATGAGTAACCATAAAAGAGCGGGGCGAATAAATTCAAAATCCATTAGTTTGGCTCCTTTAATGCACGCAGTGTACTCAGCATTACTTTTAAGCTAATAAGTAAAATAGCGATAAGTAACGGGTAGTAAAATAATGAGCTTTGTGGGCGGAATGTTTGTTCATCAGCGCTAATAGGTTCAAGTTTATCAAGCTCTGCGTAAATTTGTTGAAGGCCTGCTACATCTTTGGCCCTAAAGTATAATCCGCCAGTTTGCTCGGCAATCTTTTTAAGTAAGCTTTCATCTAAACTACTGCCACTAGAGCCACCCATGTTAAAGAGGCTAAAGCCGCGCGGATTATCTGAGCCAACGCCAATGGTGTACACTTTAATACCTTCCTCGCGAGCTAGCAGCAGAGCATCTTCTGGGTTTAAATTACCAGCGGTATTTTGTCCGTCGGTTAATAGCACCACAATACGGTTACTCTCATCTTTATTGGCAAAGCGTTTTACCGAAAGACCCAATGCATCACCAATGGCTGTAGCGCGTCCCACTAAACCAATTTGCGCTTCACTGAGCATTTTACTTACTGTTTTAACGTCGCGCGTGAGGGGGGTTTGTAAAAATGCGGTGTCGCCAAATAATATCAGCCCAAGCCTGTCGCCTTGACGCTGCTCTATAAAATCACTGAGTACGGCTTTTACCATGGTAAGGCGGTCAACATATTGGCCATTGTAAGCCATGTCTTGTTCGGTCATCGAGCCTGATAAGTCAACTGCTAACATTATATCGCGCCCTTCATTTGGTAATGAGATTGGCTCATCTAACCATGTTGGATTGGCAGCGGCAGTAACAAGTAATAACCAAATTATCCATTCGAAAGGATTTAAACGTCGTGCGTGTGGCTCAATGCTTTGGCTGGTTAAATTGTGCTTTGCAAAACTGGGTATACGTAAACGCGTACTGGCATTACTTGCCGCGGGTTTTAATAGTAAAAGTAATAAAGGCAAGGGCAGTAATAAAAATAACCATGGCCAGCTAAATTCAAACATTTACTGACTCCTTTATTTTAAATTGCTTAATACCTTGGCGAAATTTTTCGCACAGTGTTGTATCTTTTTGGCTGGGGTTATACAAGCTTAGTATTTCTTGTTCGCTAAAGCTCAAACCGGTAAGCGTAGTAAGTGTTGTGCACCATTTAGAGGTAGATTGCGCAGCAAGGCGCTTGTCGTAATATTCAATCACTAAACGTTTTAAAATAATATGCAGTTGCTGAGGGCTTTGCTCACTTTGGCTTAATTCTATTGCGTAGCGTTTAGGCTTTTTAAATTTATGTTTTTTGTAAAATATATAAATAGCTGCGCACAGTGCTAAAAACAGCAGTGCAATAATAACCCACCAAGCAGGGGCGAGTGGCCACCAATTAACTTGGCTTGGCGCTATTATATCGTGCAGGCCATCGAGTGGATTGGTTTGCATGGTTATTTTCTCACTAATTGCAGCTCAAGCGGTGTTGCTGCATTGAATGATATTAAATTAAGACCCGATTTAGTTAAGCGATTAAAGCGCGTACTAAATGCTTGCTCAGCATTTTTAGCAAAGCGTTCTCTAAAGCTGTTATCCATTAATGGTAGGGCAAAGTCTTGACCATTTGCATTAACGGTGACAGCTTGCTTAAACGCAGGTAACTGATGCTCAAACGGATCGCTTATGTGGCAACCAATAAGCTCGCAGTGACGGCTTAATATTTCGAGTTGCTTAAAGCTGGCATCATCCAGAGCATTAAAATCAGACACCAAATACACTAAGCTGCCTGGTTTTGCTAAATGATTAAGGCGCTTTAGGTTATCGCTAAAGTTGTTAGTGGCTGTTTTATCAATATTGTTGAGCGCTTGCTGGTGGTTGTCGCATAAATTATGACAAAGCTTAAGCACGGCTTTTTCACGAGCGCTGGGCTTTAGCTCCAAATGCGAGTGCTGATTAAACACTATACCGCCAATTCTATCGCCGCGCTGACACGCCGACCATGCAACAAGGGCGCTTATGTGCGCCGCTTGCACCGACTTTAATAGTAACTTTGAACCAAACAGCATTGAGTTAGAAAAATCAGTAAATACAAACACAGGGCGCTCTTTTTCTTCTTGAAAGAGCTTTGTGTGAGTCTCGCCGGTACGCGCAGTAACTCGCCAATCAATAGAGCGAATATCGTCACCTTGCTGATAATGTCGCACTTCGGCAAATTCCATTCCTCGACCTTTGTGCGGTGCAAGGTATTGCCCTGTTAAGGTATTTTTTATTTTTACCTTAGGGGCAAGTTCGAGCAATTGCGCTTTGGCTTTGTAATACATCAGCTCTTTGAGTGCTAAATTAACACCGTGGCTATGGCTCTGTTTGAGCCATGCTTGGGATTCTAATTGTTTTTGCATAACTTATGGTACGGCTACAAGTTCAACTATACGGCTTATTACTTGATCTTTAGTAATGCCATCGGCTTGGGCTTCGTAACTTAAAATAATGCGATGACGCAGTACGTTATGCACAACAGCTTGAATATCATCAGGTGCTACAAAGTCACGGCCTTGAAGCCATGCATGAGCACGAGCACATTTATCAAGTGCTATTGTTG
This sequence comes from Pseudoalteromonas sp. NZS71_1, assembly GCF_015864305.1. Classification (NCBI taxonomy): domain Bacteria; kingdom Pseudomonadati; phylum Pseudomonadota; class Gammaproteobacteria; order Alteromonadales; family Pseudoalteromonadaceae; genus Pseudoalteromonas; species Pseudoalteromonas sp. NZS71_1. The sequence goes on from NZ_JADYXM010000003.1 coordinate 322,676, forward strand.
CACGCGGACTTGCACCAAACTCAATCCAGCTACCTAGTTGCACATCTAATTTAGCGCCTTCACGGGTGGCAATAATAAGTTGTACTAAATATTGCTCAAGCGGCTCTGCTAAATAAAGGCCTAATATTTCTTTACGAGCTGCAAATAAATCGCTTTGACTAATTTTTTGCATTACTGGTTGTTGCTCGTTAAGCGCTTCGCCACGTGTTAAACGTAGTATATCAAGCTCATGCTCTGCGCCAGGGTAGCCAATACTTAGGTGCAGTAAAAAGCGATCCAGCTGGGCTTCTGGTAACGGGTAAGTCCCTTCTTGCTCTAGCGGGTTTTGTGTTGCCATAACTAAAAATAGTTCGCTAAGCGGATAAGTGTTTTTACCCACGGTCACTTGGCGCTCTGCCATGGCTTCTAATAGTGCTGATTGTACTTTGGCTGGTGCACGGTTAATTTCGTCAGCTAAAATTAGGTTGTGAAAAAGAGGACCTTTTTCAAATACAAACTCGCTAGTTTGTTGGCGGTAAATATCGGTGCCTGTTACATCAGCCGGTAATAAGTCTGGCGTAAACTGTACGCGCTGAAACGATCCTTCAATACCTTTAGCAAGTGCATTAACTGCACGTGTTTTTGCAAGCCCAGGAGGGCCTTCTACTAATAAGTGACCATCAGCTAAAATAGCAATAAGTAGCGCTTGTGTAAGCTCTGGCTGGCCAATGATTTGTGTATCTAAGTACGTTTTTAATTGTGAAAATGCGTTAGCTGCCATAATAAGTGGACTGTCCTCGTCAGCTGGGTTTGTACCTAATAGTGTTAGGTGATAAATACTGACCTATTTATAAGGTTTATAATTGGGTAACTCAAGAGTTAGACTGTATTTTTTAAAATAGTTCGTTATTTTTTAACGATTTTTAGCGTACCACAAAACTTTGTAAATGCGTCTAAAAAAGCCTATTGTGATAGTCGTAATTAAACACTATTTATATAAATTTGTGTTTATCTATTGGCTTTAGTACACGGGTTGTTTAGAATCGAGGAAAACAAACAGGTCAGACCTGTCAGCGGGAGAGCATAAATGTCTGAGCAAAACATACTAAAAACACCAAAGGGCGACCGTATTGCCATAGTTAGCGGCTTACGTACACCTTTTGCAAAGCAAGCAACAGCGTTTCACCATGTACCTGCACTTGATATGGGTAAATTGGTGGTTAACGAAATGCTTGAACGATTAAATTTCAACAAGTCAGAAATTGATCAACTTGTATTTGGTCAAGTAGTACAAATGCCAGAAGCGCCAAATATTGCACGTGAAATTGTATTGGGCACAGGTATGCCGGTATCGGTCGATGCATATTCTGTATCGCGCGCATGTGCTACCAGCTTTCAGGCTATTGCTAATGTAGCTGAGTCTATTATGGCGGGATCTGTAAGTGTAGGTATTGCAGGCGGCGCAGATTCGTCATCAGTACTGCCAATTGGTGTTAGTAAAAAGCTAGCAGGCAGCTTAGTTGATTTAAATAAAGCGCGTACGCTTGGTCAACGCTTAAAAATATTTTCAAAACTGCGTTTAAAAGATTTATTACCAGTGCCTCCTGCAGTTGCAGAGTACTCAACAGGCCTTTCAATGGGGCAAACTGCTGAGCAAATGGCTAAAACACATAATATTAGCCGTGAAGATCAAGATGCGTTAGCGCATCGTTCTCACTCACTTGCAACGCAAGCATGGGCTGATGGAAAGTTAAAAGATGAAGTAATGACGGCGCATTTACCGCCATATAAAAGCTTTATTTCAGAAGATAACAACATTCGTAAAAACTCAACGGTTGAAGGCTACGCCAAGCTTAAACCTGTTTTTGACCGTCAGCACGGTACTGTTACCGCGGCAAATGCAACACCATTAACTGATGGTGCAGCGGCCGTACTTATGATGAGCGAAAGCAAAGCAAAAGCACTGGGCTACGAAATACTAGGTTACGTACGTAGCTTTGCATTTTCGGCAATTGGTGTAGAAAAAGACATGTTAATGGGCCCAGCTCATTCAACGCCTATTGCACTGGATAGAGCGGGTATTACGCTTGCTGATTTAGATTTAATTGAAATGCACGAAGCGTTTGCATCGCAAACACTTGCCAATATGAAAATGTTTGCTTCAGACAAATTTGCACAAGAGCATTTAGGTCGCAGCAAAGCAATTGGCGAAATTAACATGGATAAGTTTAACGTTAACGGCGGCTCTTTAGCATATGGTCACCCATTTGCAGCGACAGGTGCACGCTTAATTACGCAAAGCTTACACGAGCTTAAACGTCGTGGTGGCGGTTTAGCATTAACAACAGCGTGTGCTGCTGGTGGTTTAGGTGCAGCCTTTGTATTGGAGAGCGCGTAATGACAGATTCAGTATTTAATTTAGCGGTAGATGAAAACAAAATCGCCGTGGTAACGATTGATGTGCCGGGTGAGAAAATGAATACCCTGCGCAGCAGTTTTGCCGATGATTTAAAAGCATTACTAGAAGACGCTAAGTCGCAAAATGTAAAAGGCATGGTATTTATAAGCGGAAAAAGCGATAACTTTATTGCTGGCGCCGATGTGAAAATGCTCGATAGCGTTCAAAAGCGTGAAGATGCTTTAGCTATTAGCGAGCTATGTCATCAAGCGTTTTTTGATATGACAAAACTGCCATACACAACAGTAAGTGCGATTCATGGCGCTGCATTAGGGGGTGGTTTAGAGTTTGCTTTAGCATGTGATTACCGTGTTGGTACCGACAGTGATTTAACAAAAATTGGCTTACCAGAAGTACAACTTGGTTTACTTCCTGGTGGCGGTGGCACCCAGCGCTTAACTAAAATTGTTGGTATTCAAAAAGCACTAGAGTGGATGCTAACAGGTAAACAAATTCGTCCTACGCAAGCTAAAAAAGCAGGCGTGCTTGATGATTGTGTACCGCACAGTGTGCTGCTAAAAGTTGCAAAAGAATTTGCGACTAAGAAAAAGCCACAAGCAAAAGAGCCAAAGCTCGACAATATTAGTAAATTACTAGAGTCAAACCCGTTTGGTCGTAACTTTATCTTTAAAAAAGCAAAAGAAAACGTACTTAAAAAAACGGGCGGGCACTACCCAGCACCACTCGCTATTATTAAAGCAGTGCGAGCTAGTGTAGAGCTTGATGAGCTAAAAGCGTATAAAACAGAAGCTGAAAGCTTTGCAACACTTGTAATGAGTGACGAATCTAAAGCGCTTCGCGGTATTTTCTTTGCAACCACTGAAATGAAAAAAGAGTGGCGCAATGATGACGCACCCGCAATAAGCAAAACTGCTGTTTTAGGTGGTGGACTAATGGGCGCAGGCATTGCGCACGTAAGTGCTGTTAAAGCTAAAGTACCGGTACGTATTAAAGATGTAGCAGAGCAGGGCATTAGTAATGCAATGAGCTACACCTATAAAATTTTAGATAAGCGCCTTAAGCGTCGTATTATGTCTAAAGCTGATGTGCAGTTAACAATGAACCGTATTACAGGTACAACTGACTACAGTGGCTTTAAACACATTGATTTAGTAATAGAAGCGGTGTTTGAAGATCTTGCGCTTAAGCAAGGTATGGTTGCAGACGTAGAGCAGCAATGCCAAGCAAATACAATTTTTGCAAGTAACACGTCATCATTACCAATATCGCAAATTGCAGCGCAGGCAGCACGTCCTGAAAATGTAATTGGCTTGCATTACTTTTCACCAGTGGAAAAAATGCCATTAGTGGAAATTATTCCACACGAAGGTACATCTCAAGAGACCATTGCCCGCGTTGTTAACTTTGCACGTAAGCAAGGCAAAACGCCAATTGTTGTAAAAGACATGGCCGGTTTTTACGTCAACCGTATTTTAGCGCCTTACTTAAACGAAGCTGCTAATTTGATGCTTGCAGGCGAGCCAATTGAAAAGATTGATGCAGCGCTTGTTGAGTTTGGTTTTCCGGTAGGCCCGCTGGCTCTACTTGATGAAGTAGGTATTGATATTGGCTCTAAAATTGCCCCAATTCTTGAAAAAGAATTAGGTGAGCGTTTTAAAGGCCCTGATGCATTTATGCGTATGATTGATTCAAAACGCCTTGGCCGTAAATCGGGTCGTGGTTTTTATGAATACGATAAAAAAGGCAAAAAGGTTGATGAGTCAGTTTACGAACTATTGGGTGTTACCCCGGCTCCACGTTTAAACAAGAGCGAAATTGCTAAGCGTTGTGTATCGCAAATGCTTAACGAAGCAGTACGCTGTTTAGATGATGGCATTATTGCCAGCCCACGTGATGGCGACATCGGTGCAATATTTGGTATTGGTTTTCCACCATTTTTAGGTGGCCCGTTTAGCTATATGGATAAATTAGGCGCAAGTAAAATAAGCTCTGATATGTCTACATTAGCTAACAGCGATGCAAACTTTGCACTATGTGAATCACTGGTAACAATGGCAAGCTCTGGTGCTACTTTTTATAACGCAACACATGTTGAGGTTGTAGCTCCTGAAGTACAAAGCACTGAGTCACAAGAGCAAAGTGTAACTGAGCCTGAAGTTACTAAAGAGATTGAAACGAAAGAATAAAGTTTCTGCTATCTAAAAAAACCGCATTTAAATGCGGTTTTTTTATAAATAAATGAGGAGCTTAATGACATTATTTACACAAAGATTGAGCATGTGCCAAATGGAAGAATCTGATTGGCCTCTTTTTCTAGCGCTTCATCGCGATCCTCAAGTCCTTAAGTATTGTTTTGATATGCCAATGGAGTCACTGGTAAGAAACCGCTTTGAGATACGCTTGCCTAAGTGGAATGCTAAATCACGTCATCCCCTGTGTTTACTCATTATTAATAATCAAACAAAACAACCTGTGGGTGTTACAGGCTTTGCCTATGACGGAAAAACCGCAGAGCTTGGTTATTTATTATTGCCAGAGTATTTTAATAAAGGCTACGCGACAGAATCCCTAAGAGCTGTGATTGACTGGGCTTGGAAAGAATGTGGTATTAGGCAGTTTAAAGCTGTCGTAACGCGTGGCAATATTGGTTCTGAAAAGGTGCTTGGTAAGTGCGGTTTAACCCATACCGATACACTTTTTAAAGTGCATACAATAGGCGATAAATTATATGACGATTTAATTTATACGCTTAAGGTGTAGGGTTTTAATGGGCTAGTAGCCTAGCCCAAAAAGTGTTTACAAGTGAAGTGAAATAGCTTTTCGGTCTTTTTCTGGCATGTTTTCTACGACTAAATTAAATGAGTTATCAATCATTCTCTCAATTTCACCTTGTGGAATTGTGCCGTCTAAAATTACTGTATTCCATAAGCGTTTATTCATATGGTAACCAGGGATCACTGCCGGGAAAGTATCACGCAATGATATAGCTTCGTCAGGATCGCACTTTAAGTTAAGCCACCAAATAACCTCACCATCATCATTAGTTTGACCGTCATTGCCAATAGCAAGAGTCGCAAACATTTTATGATTCACTTTATATACATCAACCTCTTGCGCAAATGGTTTTGTAACCTGAACAAGTGGTTTTTTAACTAAATACTCATGTACTTTTTTCTGGTCCATGATCCATTCCTTGAAGTCATACTCGGTAAAGCTACCATAGCAGTTTTTTTCACATTTGATTATATGTATTTTAGTATAAATTAAAATTTTACAAGCTAATACAACATGTAGCGTAAAACCAACGTAATTTTAGTTGAACAAAATCCAGTTCGTGGTATGTTTCTGGCAATCAAAAAAATAATAGGAATTCACACATGCCAAAGGCGAGTGATGTTAAAAAAGGTACTGCTATTGACTTCAATGGCCGCGTTTTAGTTGTAAAAGATATTGTGCGCTCTGTGCCGCAAGGTCGTGCTGGTGGTAGTTTATACCGTATGCGTTTATACGATGTGGTAACCGGTGGTAAAGTTGACGAAACATTCAAAGACAGTGACATGCTAACGCTGGCTGATTTAACACGCCGTGAAGTAATGCTATCGTACATTGATGGTGACGAGTATGTGTTCATGGATAATGAAGATTACACGCCTTATAACTTAAGCAAAGATGCTATTAGCGAAGAGATTTTATTTGTTAATGAAGAAACACAAGGCGTACACGTAATTGTTATTGATGGCGCGCCAGTAGGGCTTGATTTACCGTCAAGTGTTGAACTTGTTGTTGAAGAAACAGACCCATCTATTAAAGGTGCATCTGCGAGTGCTCGTTCAAAACCTGCACGTATGTCTACTGGCTTAAATATTTCTGTGCCAGAGCATATTTCAACAGGTGACCGTATCCGTATTAATACTGTTGAACACAAATTTATGGGTCGTGCTGAAAAATAACTTGTAATACCAACCTGCATAAATCTTTGATCAATTTAACGAATTAAATTGCACTATAACGTCGTTAAAAGTTTTTTATTTAGAACAACTAGATATAAAAACTTTTGCCTAGTTCTAGCGTGATTTTCTTAACGTTAAATAGACCCCATATATAAGCAGATTGGTATAAATTATAATTTTAAAAGCCGAATCTGTGTTTAGCAGGTTCGGCTTTTTTGTGCGCGCGGGGGATTTGTTGCTTTAAATTTAATCACGTTAGCGTTAGAATAAGTGCCGTATTTTTGAGCAACTTTAAAGGGTAATTTTGTTTATAGTTTTACTAAGCAGTGCATTTATAGCTTTAATGTATTTAGAAGGCATTAAAAAAGGTATGCCAATTAAGCGATGGCTTATTTTAGGCGGTTTACTTGGGCCTGTGGCCTGGTGCTTATTTAATCTACATTATCGTCGTGCTTTAGTAAGAAATGTAGGTATAAATGCGTGTATATGGCGCCCTTAATTTATCGACGCCACATTTTTATTTTTTCTAATTAAGCTTGGGGCTGCTTTAGTTTGTTGCTGCTTTAAAAATTCAGTAAATTCACTTTTTGATAGTGGCTTAGAATAGTAATAACCTTGTACTGTTTCGCAATTAAGCTTTTTAAGTATATCAATTTGATGAGCTTGTTCTACACCTTCAGCAACTACATGCAAATCAAGGTTATGCGCAATAGTGACTATTGAGTCGACCATATTACGCCCACGTTCGTTGGTCATGTCATCTATAAATGCTTTATCTACTTTAAGTGTATTAAGCGGAAATTGCTTTAAATACGCTAATGATGAATAACCAGTACCAAAATCATCCATTGCTAAATGAATACCTCGGGCACTTAACGAACGCATAATTGCAATGGCTTCTTTAGGGTCGTCCATTACAGTACCTTCTGTTATTTCAAGCTCTAAAAAGTAAGAAGGTAATTCGTTTTTTTGCAAAATAACGTCAATACGAGAAGTTAAATCGGGGAGGCTAAATTGCTTTGCTGATAAGTTGACAGCTACTCGGCCGCTAAATAAACCACTATCTAGCCATTCTTTTACGTCTCTGCAGGCTTTGTTTAATACCACTTCACCAATTTCAATTATTTGGCCCGTTTCCTCGGCTATGGGTATAAACACGCCTGGGCTAATAATGCCTTTTTTGGGTGTAATAAAGCGCACTAATGCTTCCATTCCGGTTAGCTTGCCTGTGCGAATATTCATTTTTGGTTGGTAGTACACTTCAAAATGATCTTCTTTTAAACCAAAGCGCATAAGGTTTTCTATTTGCAGACGTTTAACGGCTTGGCGGTTCATCGTGTCGTTAAAAAATAGGTAGCTATTACCTTTCTTTTTAGCATGATACATCGCGGTATCTGCATTTTTTAGGAGCAGTTCAGGCGTATTACCGTCTTCTGGGAATAATACAATGCCTACACTTGAGGTGATTGCCAGTTCGTGGCCAGCCATTTTAAATGGTGTAGCAATGGCTGCTAAAAACTGTTTTGCCATACGTGTGATTACATGTATGTCGTTAGTGTCAGACATTACAAGAGCAAACTCATCGCCGCCTAAACGATAAAACACATCATTTTCGCGGGTTAGTTTATTTAAGCGCATCGCTAATTTAGCTAATAAGCTGTCACCTAGTTGATGCCCTAACGAGTCATTTATTTTTTTAAAGTTATCTAAATCGAATACAAGCAAGGCGTGATGCGAGTTGAGCTTTACTAGCTTTTGCAAATCAGTAAAAAATAAATTTCGGTTAGGCAGACTAGTTGTGCGATCTCGATTCGATAAGTTATGTAACTGCGACTCGGCTTTTTTACGCTCTGTTAAATCTGAATAAACAACGACATAATTAGTTATTTGATTTTGATCGTTTTTAATTTCATCTATCGATATTTCTATAGGCAATAAAACACGCTCACTATTACGAAGTTTTACTTCTTGTTGGATATGTTCGCGCTCTTTTACTATTTCAATAATTCTGTTTGTGTAGCTTGGCTCATACCCAGATAGGTTGAAATCTTTTCCTAAGTATTGCTCGCGTACGCCACCAAACAAGGTTAAAAAACTCGGGTTTATATCAACCAGTTTAAAGTTTTTATCGTAAATTGCTAAGGCGTCAGTGAGTGATTCAACACATTTAGCAAAAAGGTTTAAGCGCTCTTCCGTTGATTTTAACTGTGATATATCGCGAACGGTACCTGTCATTCTAAGGGGTGATAAGTTGGCGTCTTTTTCAATTATTTTTCCGCGATCGAGTACCCAATGCCAACGACCAAATGTATCTTTGATTCGGTAGGTTGCTTCAAAAAAAGCAGACTGCTCTGCAAAGTGTACTTTTAACAAGTGCTCAACGTTATTAATATCGTGAGGATGAATAAGGCCTTTGTTTGGCGGAAACCCCATTAAGGTAGTCGAATCCATTAAGTACTTATCGTTAATACGAATAACTTCGCCTGTTTTTATGTTCCAGTCCCAAAGTGTATCGCCGCTACCTTCTACAGTACTTTTAAGGCGTTTTTCCGAAAGGCGGAGTTGGCGGCGTGAGCGTCTAAGTTTGTGGATTACAAATAACAGGTAGGGCAAAGCAAGCGCTATAATGGCGCTTGCTAGTATAAGTATATTGTCGGAGTTGTAATTAAATGATGACTCAAAGGCAAAAAGCTCAAATGAGTAAGCAAGTACTACAAGCATGCTTAGTTTTATTATTATTTTTATCATTTTTTTATTACTTCTAATTTACAAATGATAATTTAAAACAAGCTAAACCTAGTGTCAAAGAGATTGAGAGTAAACGGGCATATTTTGAGATTTACTGACTTTTGCCGAGCTTAAAAGCTCATATCTTGGTCTATTATCATCAAATAGGCTTAGTGCATAAACTTTCAGTTCTTTTAGTGTTAGCGAATTTAAGGCATCTAAAAGTCGTTGTTGCATATGAAATTCATGATCTCTATTGCCTATAGCAAGCCATAACCTTTGTGAGCGCAGGCGCAGGTTTTTATCTTTTTCTGCAATATGAGTACTAAGGCCGTGTTTTTGCTGTTGCCAATCGTTTTCATCAAGTGCATCAATATTATCAAGGTAGTTTTTAATAAAGCTGTTATGACGATGCAATAAAGTTTTTGCATCAAACTTAGGTGACTGCACATAAAATGCTATACCAGCACGCGTGTTAAATGGTGCATAACCTGCGCCTACTAAGTAGCCAAGTTGCTGTGTAGTTCGTAATTCATTAAAGTAATCTTGATTAATTAAATGATTTAACGCCATCATTTTTACTTTTTCGGCCACGCAATCCGTTTGCGCTTGATAGTAAATAACCATTGCATGGTCGCTACAAGGAAGCTCTAACTCGTAGCGAGTTACTTTTTTAATTTCAAAAAGAGGGCGTCTTAAATCTTCAATTATGGTTGCGTTTTTTAAGTGATTTGCGACCTTTTTTTGAAAGGCTATTGCATCACTTTGCTGCCAGTTACCATGTAAAAATGATTCAACATGTAGTGCTTTAAAAAAGTCTGTTCTGAACTCATTAAATTGCTGAAAACAGGTGTTTTTTAATGCCGATGCAAGCTCCCCAGGTTGTGGGTTCCAAGGCATTATTTTTGCGCCTAAAATGCTAAATAACTCACTGACTGGTTTGTTTTGGTTGCTATTGCGCCAATGCCTTACAAGCTGTTTTTTATATTCAGCAAAGCGTTTTGCACAGATTTCTACATTAAATAAAGCATCTATTAATTGATCAACAAGCTCTAACTGGCTAGACGAAAGCCCCGCGGTATGTAGAGTTAATCCACCTTGATGCGAGGTTAAGTGGTAGCTAAGTCCCGCAAGTTCTGCTGGATAAAATTGCTCGCCCACACTATCCATAAATAAATCTGTAAATAAGCGGGTGAGTGCCATATGTTTTACATCTTTTACAGCAAAATCAGAATCCATGGCCAAATAAAAATGACCTTTAGCAACACGAAATGTATTGTCTTGTTTAAACCAAAAATCAAAACCGGGTTCTTTTACTAATAATTCGGGTTTTGTTTGTGGTTTTACGACATCAAATAACACCACTTCTTTTGTTAAATAAGGATTAGCTGTAGGTAGCAGCATTTCGCTCAACGGTTTATTTATCTCGCTAAGGGCATCAAGCCAACTAGGTGAAATATGTTCTACTTTATATGGTGTGTTGTACCATGCCGTTTTATGTTCAGGCTCTACATCTGGATGTATAAGTACGATGCGCATATTATGTGGCGTTAACCACTGCATGGCCATTTCGTGGGTCGCTTTTTTAAAGCCTTCCATTAAATAGTCGCCTTGCACGTAATTTGCTTCGTCGTAATGCTGCATATTAATGCTTAAATTACTGACCCAATCAATTAAGCGTGATTTTTCTTGGTTATCGAATGCTATTTGTAATAGATTTTTTTTATCTTGGTATAAGCGCGGCAATTTTTCGGTGTTATCGTTAATTAAACAAATGTATTCAAACACCATTTCAATAATGTCTTCAAAGTATTCAATACCCTCATCGGTAAGCGCTAAGCTAATATTAAAATCTTTGAAGTTGCTGCCGTTTATACCACCGCCAGCAGAAAGTGCATTGATCCAGCCTTGTTCTTTTAAAATAGAATAAAGAGAACCCGCGCCTTCATAGCCAAGTAAATGAGCAATAAAACTTACTGTTTTATGGCGATAAAAGTCGTCAATATTAGGCATAGCAAAACTTATAATAAGTTTTTGCATATGCTTATGGGGCTCAATATGGAGTATTTTTCCTATGTCTTGTTTGCGATAAAGTGGCTCACTGATCTCTGGCTTTTTAAGGTTTTTGTTGCCGTTAATTGTGCCAAAGTAAGTTTGAGTCCAGCTTTGTAGTGTGTCTAGTGTTTCGTTTGCGCAAATAACTAAAGTCATCCACTGAGCTTGGTACTGGCTATTAAAAAAGTCACGAAGCTCATCACTAATACAGCGCTCTCTGTCAGCTAAGGTTTGTAGGTTTCCTACAGAAAATTTAGCAAATGGATGAGCTGGATTTACCGTTTCTTTATGGGCTTGATAAATACGGCGACCGTCGTCTTTTATTTTTAGTTTAAACTCGGCTTCAATTGCGTTACGTTCTTTTTCTGTTTCGGCTGAATTTAAAAGAGGCGCAATAAAAAAGCGGCTAAATTGGGTAAGTGCTTGTTCAAATTCTTGATTGTTAATATCAAAAAAGTAACAGGTATGCTCAGTGCCGGTCCACGCATTGGTGTTGCCGCCAGCTTGCGAAACAAAATTATTAAAACTGCCTGAATCTGGGTATTGGTCAGTACCTAAAAAAAGCATGTGCTCTAAAAAGTGTGCTAGGCCTTGCCTATCAAGAGGGTCGTCAAAATGTCCGGCGTTAACTGCCATTGATGCTGCCGCTTTTGTAGAATCTTTATCTTGCACTAATAGTACTTTTAGACCATTGTCCAGTGTAAAGGCGCGGTATGCTCTGTTATCATTGCGGCTGATATTCAAATGATGCTCCTGAAACTAAACGTTTACTTGTTAACAACAGATGATGGCTTCAGGAAAGCGAAGTACAGCTTAAAGATTTACCTGAATCTCATGAAAGAACTATTTTAGAAATAAATAGATTTATATTGTTAATATAGCTGACAAACGGGCAAACTGGCTACTGTTTTATATTCTTTAATCGGTTGATTTTTTATGAAAACAATCCTAATAATGCGCCACGGCGAAGCAACACCCATGCAGGCTGATGATGCAGGTAGAAATTTAACCCAAGCAGGGCACGATGAAGCTGAAAAAATGGGCCTTTGGCTCAGTAAAGCACATTACCCTGATGCACTGTTAGTTAGTCCTTACATTCGAGCACAGCAAACAGCTGCAGGTGTGGCTAAAAATAACGTATTTAAATTTAGCGAAACCACGTCTGATATAATTCCCGAAGGCAAACCTCAAATTGCTGCTGACTACATCGAAACACTTATTGCTACTCACCCCCAATGCAATACATGGCTTGTTGTATCACATATGCCTATTGTAAGTTATTTAGTGGACCAATTAAGCCCTGGCAATATGCCCATTTTTAATACGGGTGCTGTTGCTGTTATTAGTTACGATGAGCAAACCCAGCGTAGTAGTTATTTAAGTATAAATGCCCCAGAAAACGTTTAAATATAAATAATTGAGTAAAGTAAAATGACAATAGAACGTTTACAAACAGGTGCGCGCATGAGCCGCATTGTAAAACATAACGGCACTGTGTATTTATGTGGGCAGGTATGCGCCGACGCGCAAAAAGGTATTAAAGAACAAACTCAAACTATGCTTGATAAAGTAGAGGCCTTGCTTGATGAAGCAGGGAGTTCAAAAGAACATATGCTTAGCGCGACTATTTATGTAAAGAGCATGGAATACTTTGCTGATATGAATGCAGTATGGGATGCATGGGTAACCGAGGGTTATGCACCAGCACGTGCCTGCGTAGAAGCTGAAATGGCACGTGATGCACTGCTTGTTGAAATTTCAGTAGTTGCAGCTTTAAAAGAATAATAGCTTTAATGACTCGCTCCCCCGTTGTACTTATCACTGGCTCTAGCCGAGGTATTGGCGCTGCTACGGCATTATATTTTGCTAAGCATGGTTATAATGTTTGCATTAATTATAAAGCAGATTTAGCTAATGCAATGTTGGTTGCAGAAAAAGTAAAGCGATTAGGTGTTGAGGCTGAAGTAATTCAAGGTGACGTATCACTAGAGGCTGACGTTTTAGCTTTATTTATGCATATAGATAAAGTCTTTGGTCAACTTGATGTACTAGGGCGTGTTGATCTTTGGTGGTTGAATTTGCAGCAGTGTGTTTGGTTTTTAGGCAAGGCAGAGCTTATGTAGTGTGGTTACTCCCCATAAATAGGCGATAACGCAGCATAAATACCAAACATGCGCTGCCCTTTGGGTTCTTTCTAGGGACGATTAACTCTTTGTTGCTCGGTTTTTACTTAGCCCACTAGGTTACAAACCTCGCGCCGCGATTTAATCACCCCTAGATTGAACAAATCTCAATCCACAAAGGTTAACACGCCCTAATAACGCCGGTATTTTAAAACCACAAATGCCTTTGTTAGAAATGAGTGCTGAGCGCATAAACGAAGTTTTGACTACAAATATTACCAGTGCTTTTTTATGTAGTCGTGAAGCAATAAAGCGAATGGGAAATGGCGGTAGTATTGTTAATGTTTCATCGGGGGCCGCTAAAACGGGCTCTCCTAATGAGTACATTGATTATGCAGCATCTAAAGGTGCAATGGACACATTTACTATTGGCTTAGCCAAAGAGGTGGCAAGTAAAGGTATTCGTGTTAACTCGGTTAGACCTGGGCTTATTTACACTGATATGCATAGTGATGGCGGCGAAAAAAATCGAGTCGATCGTCTTAAAAGTAAATTACCCCTTGGTAGAGGCGGTACACCCGAAGAGGTTGCTGCAGCAATTTACTTTTTAGCTTCAGAGCACGCTTCTTTTACAACGGGTAGTTTTGTTGATGTAGCCGGCGGTTTGTAAGCTAAAGTAGTAAAGCTAGCCAAAACGTAAAGCTAATAACACTTAAGATAGTAGAAAGTACGACAGCCCCAGCAAGAGTAGCTTCATGCTGCTTTATTTGACTCGCAATAAGATAAGCATTTACGCCAACAGGGGACGCACTTAAAAGTACTAATACATTGAGTATTTGCGTGTCTAGTTTAAATACATAAGTGCCTACCAATAAAACTAGCGCAGGCAATAAAAATATTTTTAAAATTGATGCTATTAACGCGGGTTGCCAATTTGCTGCTATTTTATAAAAAGCTAAATTAGCACCAAGTACAAATAGCGCACAGGCAATTGCTGGTTTAGCTAATAGCTCCAAACTATTTGCTAAGTCGGTGAACAGTGTTACTCCTAATATGTTTAATATAAGCCCGCATCCAATACTCAGTACTATTGGGTTTAACACCATACTTTTTCCAAAGTGCGACCACGAAAATTTATCGCTACTGCCTTTAGCCCCTATTAAAAAAGTAAGTGCAAATAACAATGTGCTATGAAAAGTAATGATCATAAATGCAATGGCTATCATCTCTTTGCCAAGCGATGCAATAACAATAGGAATACCCACTAACACCATATTTGAATAGCTAGAAGCAAGTCCAAAGACGCCGTGTTGTTGGTAATTTTTTAAATACTTTTTATTTAAATAAAAGCGATCAATTAAAATACCCACCCCAAACACGCTCAGAACGGGTATGTAAAAACTCAAAAATGCAAAAAGGCTAATGCTTTGCTGTAAGTTAATTTGCGACATATTTAACAATAAAAAAGCAGGCAAACTAATATAAAAAGTAAATTTACTTAAGCCTGCAATATGCTGCTTTTCGAAAAATTTTAATCGGCAACAGCTGTAACCAAACGCAACAATAAAAATGAGCGGAAAAATAATTGAAAAAATATGCACGTAGTTACATCCTAGTAATAGCTAAAGTTAGCGTCTAAATTCATCACTTTGCGGTAAATTAATTAGTATGAGTACAGCGCCTCTACCACCATATTCGAGAGGGGCTTGGTGCATCGCTATTACGTCAGGGTGCTGTACTAGGTACTGGGGCACTTTATGCTTTAATACGCCGCCGCCAATACCGTGCACTACACATGCACAATAGTAATGCTGCTTTTTACATTCGTGAATGAGTCCAGCGAGTTCATCTTTAGCAAGTTCTTTATTTAAGCCATGTAAATCTAGCGTCAAATCGGGTGCAAAGTCACCACGGCGAAGCTGTTTAGCTAGGAAGGTATCTTGGCCTGGTTTTACATATTTAACCGTGCCGTGGGTGTCTATATCGGGAATATAAACGTCAGAGAAGAAAAATTCAGATTGAGCCTGCTTTTTTTGCTGGGCAAATTGCTTAGCTTGTGACACCTTAGGCTTTGTATCAAAACGATGAGTATCTTGTTTAAATACTTTGGCGCCTGTGATCGTTTGACGAAATAAGCTTATGTCGTCATTGCTTAGGGACGAATGTGATGGAGTGTCTTTTTTCATAACTATTACCTAAACAAAAAAACGTAAAAACGCAGCGCAAAAGGCGGTACAATACTTAAATGAGGGGCAATTGTAATTTGCCCAGCGCAGATAGGCAATGCAATCGTCTTAAAGACTCAAAACAGTCAGTAAGCTAATACAGGTAAAAATATATGAGCGATTTACAAATAGAAGAAGCAACACTCGAAGAAGCCGTTGCAGAACTGTCAACTTTACATGACTGGTTACGTTGGACTACAAGCCAATTTGCAAGTAGTAGTATATTTTTTGGACACGGTACAGATAACGCATGGGATGAAGCTGTAAGCTTATTACTGCCTGCGCTTAGCTTGCCTGTTGATGCGCCAAAAGAATTAATGCACGCGCGTTTAACAAGCACAGAAAAAAACCGACTTGCGGGTCTTATTGCAGAACGTATTAACGACTGCACACCAGTACCTTACTTAACAAACATTGCATGGTTTGCGGGTATGCCATTTTATGTGGATGAACGTGTACTTATACCTCGCTCACCGTTTGCTGAGCTTATCAGCAACCGCTTTACACCCTGGCTTGAAGAGCCACAATCGGTTAACCGCATATTAGATTTATGTACGGGGTCGGGTTGTATCGCAATTGCACTTGCTCAAGCTTTTGAGGAAGCACAAGTTGATGCGGTAGATATATCGTATGAAGCGCTTGAAGTGACAGACATTAACATTAACGATTACATGTTAAGTGATCGTGTGTTACCCATTCAGTCTGATGTATTTAGCGGTGTACCAGGTCAAAAATACGACCTAATAGTAGCAAACCCACCGTATGTTGATGCAGAAGATATGGCTGACCTGCCACGTGAGTTTCATCATGAACCAGAGCTTGGACTTGCATCAGGCCACGATGGTTTAGATGTAACCCGTACTATTTTAAGTGAAGCGAGTGAACACCTAACTGATAACGGTTTGTTATTTGTAGAAGTTGGTAACTCTATGGTACATATGGATGCACTGTATCCGGGCGCGCCGTTTGAATGGATTGAATTTGAACAAGGCGGCTTAGGTGTATTTGTAATTAGCAAAAAGCAGCTAGATGAGTATTTTGCAAAATAAGTAAAAAATGAATAGCCAAGCCCTGTGCTTGGCTATTGGTAGTCATTAGGAATGAGGAAAGTTAATGGCAGGTAATAGCATTGGACAGTTATTTAAAGTGTCCACCTTTGGTGAGAGCCACGGCGTTGCATTAGGCGGCGTTGTTGATGGTACTCCCGCAGGTCTTGAAATCACAGAGGCCGACTTACAAATTGATTTAGATCGCCGAAAACCAGGCCAAAGCCGTTACACAACGCAGCGCCGCGAAAGCGATCAAATAAAAATATTAGCAGGCGTTTTTGAAGGTAAAACCACAGGTACCAGCATTGGTTTATTAATTGAAAACACCGATCAACGTTCGCAAGATTACGGCAAAATTAAAGATGTATTTCGCCCAGGTCATGGCGATTACACGTATTGGCATAAGTACGGCCTGCGCGATTATCGTGGTGGCGGTCGTTCGTCTGCACGCGAAACCGCAATACGCGTAGCGGCAGGCGCTATCGCTAAAAAATACTTAAAGCAATTTCATGGTATTGAAGTTAAAGCATGCTTAAGCCAGCTAGGTCCTATTAAGGCGGAAACGTTTGATTGGGATGAAGTTGAAAATAACTTATTCTTCTTCCCTGATGCAAGTAAGCTTGAAGCGCTTGACGAATATATGCGTGACCTTAAAAAGCAAGGTGACTCAGTTGGCGCTAAAGTAAAAGTAGTGGCAAGCAACGTACCAGTAGGTCTTGGTGAGCCAGTATTTGACCGCCTTGACGCTGAACTTGCACACTCATTAATGAGTATTAATGCAGTTAAAGGCGTGGAAATTGGTGATGGCTTTGATGTAGTTGAGCAAAAAGGCTCTGAGCATCGTGACGAGTTAACCCCTGAAGGTTTTACATCAAACCATGCGGGTGGCGTACTTGCCGGTATTTCGACAGGGCAAGACATTATTGCTTCTATTGCGCTAAAACCAACGTCGAGTATTACCATCCCAGGTAACAGCATTAATACAAGCAACGAAGCGGTAGAGATGATCACTAAAGGTCGTCACGATCCGTGTGTTGGCATTCGTGCAATCCCGATTGCTGAGGCAATGATGGCTATTACATTAATGGATCACTTACTGCGTCAACGCGGACAAAATCCACATGTAAACCACGAACACGGGCCAATTAACGGCTCTGTGTAAGTATTTATAATTATAAAAAAAACGCGGATTACCGCGTTTTTTTGTGCCTGTAATTTATTTAATGCCTTTCAGGAGTTGTTCAAGTAAGCCCTATATACTGCAAGAAGGAGGGTAGTAATCATGAACGATAATATTAATGAACACTCACAAATGAAAGCCCAAGCTGCAATAGCCCGCTTAGAGCGATTCAGTAAGTTAACTGATAGCAGCATTGGCATTCCTTTTACTAAATTTAATATAGGTTTGGAGGCTGTGATTGGTTTAATTCCCGTTATAGGTGATGCCGCAGGGCTAATTTTATCAAGTTATGTGCTGATAGAAGCCCAGCGTTTAGGTGTGAGTAAACGTATAAAGACTAAGATGATTATCAATATGCTCATAGACTTTGTGGGCGGTTTAGTGCCATTTTTTGGCGATATTTTTGATGCCTTTTTTAAAGCTAACACGCGTAATACACAACTATTAAAAAAGCATTTAAACAAGCAGTTGAGTGAGTAATTAATAGCTTTAAGTAACAGTTAGCAAAGAGACTTTAAACAAAATGTTGTTGGTTGTTAAATCACCTAGTATGGTAGGAGCGTCTATTCACTTTGGTATCTACAATATGCAATTATTTATCGGTAATAAAAACTACTCTAGCTGGTCATTACGCGCATGGTATTTAATGAGTAAATTTGATGTTGAGTTTAGTGAAACCCAGCTGGTACTCGACACCCCCGACTTTTACAATGAACTAAAAAAGACCTTTGCTGTGCAAAAAGTTCCAGCGTTAATTGATGGCGATTTACAGGTATGGGATTCGCTAGCAATTTGTGAATATATTAACGATGCTTACTTATCAGGCGCTGCATGGCCAAAATATATTACCCAAAGAGCTAAAGCGCGTGCACTAAGCGCTGAAATGCATTCAGGCTTTATGGCACTGCGCAGCGAAATGCCAATGAATATGAGAGCAACCCGTAAAGTAGACCTATCGAGCGAAGCACTAAAAGACATAGCCCGTATAGACGAGATATTTGCCCAGCAACAAGATGTGTTTCCAAATGAGTGGTTTTTTGGTGACTTTAGTATTGCTGATGCCATGTATGTGCCTGTTGTACTGCGCTTAAAAACCTATCAAATTACGTTATCGCCAGAGGCACAGCAATATTGTGACTTTGTTATGCGCTGCCCAGTATTGCAAGCATGGATCACTCAGGCATTAATCGAGACCGATATTGTAGAGTGTGATGAAGCAGGAACGCCTGTATAATTATTGTTTTTTTATATGGCATGTTTTATGCCTTAAAATCATAAGTTTAAACTAGGCAGCTCATGTATCTAAATCACCCAAGGTATGGCAATACACCAATAACTACCAATACCCCAGTGACAATAGAGGCGATAGAGAATGCGCACTGGCGTTACTCGAGCCTTAAATACTTCCCTAATACGGTAATATTGGCTGATATAAAAAAGCAAAACTATGCCATTTATCCTCGGGCACTTTATGTTGATATTGAAGAGAAGTGCGGGACTTGCTCTAAGGCATTTATTTTTTTGCTCAAGAGCAGCAATATTGGTTTGAAACATTAAGATTTTGGGTCGATTCACACTGTACTCATTGCTTTGAATGCCGTAGACATGCCAGATATATACTAACTCTACGTAAACGGTACGATATGTTAACTAGCTTAGCCAATAAAACCTCAGGTGAAAAAACACAGCGTAAAGAACTTGGTAATACTCTTTACTGTTTAGGTATTATTAAAAATATCAATAAAGTGAAAGATTAGTCCGCTTATATTTTACTATCACGCCTTATTTTTACTTTAGTTGTAAAAGCCCGTACAATTCGTCTCGTTTTTACTGCGCAAAATAGCGCTGCAACCGAGAAAAATTAGCCTAATTTTATGCATCAAATAGCTGATCTAATTTCAATTTTTGAACGCACTTTTTATCAAAGTCATAATACATGTCTGATAAAAGGCGATTTTGAACCTGTGTACTTACCAGCAACAGAGCACGTGCCATATCACCAAGTTGTATTTGCGCATGGTTTTTATGCTAGTGCATTACATGAGGTTGCACACTGGTTGGTTGCAGGCGATGAACGTCGTTTATTAGAAGATTACGGCTATTGGTATTGTCCTGATGGGCGCGACAAACAAAAACAAGCTGAGTTTGAAAACGTAGAAGTAAAGCCTCAAGCTATAGAGTGGTTATTAAGCACCGCAGCAGGGTTTAATTTTAATGTGTCGGTGGATAACTTAAACGGCGAGCAAACATGTCGGTTTGATTTTCAGCAGCGAGTACATGCACGTGTATTATCGTTAATCGAAAATGGCTTTAACTCTCGTACAGAGTCACTTTTAAAAGCACTCTCTGATTTTTATAATACACAGTGGCCATTAACAGCGCAGCAATTTAATTGGCAACACCCAAAGGAGCTTTGTAATGGCGTTTAAATTAGGTTTAATTGTAAACCCAGTAGCGGGTTTAGGCGGCACAGTTGCCTTAAAAGGTAGTGATGGCGCACACACAGCCGCTAAAGCAATCGAATTAGGTGCAGAACCAAAAGCAAATAGCCGTACAAAAGCAGCGCTTGAAGTGCTATTGCCTTATAAAGAGCGCTTAACCATTTACACCGTTAACGGTGACATGGGTGAGCAAACAGCAAAAGCCTTGGGCTTTAATGTAGAGGTTGTATACAACTCTGAAGTAATAACAACCCCAGATGACACAGAACAAGCAGCAAAAGTACTTAAAGACTTTGGTGTTGATTTAGTTTTATTTGCTGGAGGCGATGGTACAGCGCGTAATATTTGCCATGCAATAGAGGATACCATTCCCGTACTTGGTATTCCTGCAGGCTGTAAAATTCATTCTGGTGTATACGCCATTACACCCAAAGCAGCAGGGCGCGTAGTCGAAATGCTGGTTAAAGGTGAGTTAGTTACCTTAGCTGACGCAGATGTAATGGATATAGATGAAGATGCCTTTAGACAAGGCACAGTAAAAGCAAAGCGCTACGGCGAAATGCAAACACCTAGCGAAGTACGCTATATGCAAGCGGTTAAAAATGGCGGCAAAGAAACCGATGAACTCGTACTTGCCGACATTGCTGCGCATGTTGTATCGCAAATGGATGAAGACACATTTTATATAATGGGTAGCGGCTCAACGGTTGAGGCCATAATGGAAGAAATGGGACTTGAGAATACGTTGCTTGGCGTTGATTTAATAAAAGATCAAACCTTAGTTGCTCAAGATTTAACGGCTAAGCAATTACTTGAGCTTACACATGAGCAAAGTACTAAGTTAGTCATTACGCTCATTGGCGGGCAAGGGCATATATTTGGCCGTGGTAATCAGCAATTGAGCCCTGCGCTTATACGTGCAATTGGCAAAGAAAACATTATTGTAGTAGCAACAAAAACAAAACTACAAGCGCTTAATAGCCGCCCCCTTATTTGTGACACCGGCGATGGCGAATTAGATGATGAATTAACGGGTTATATTAAAGTAACCACCGGATTTAACGACCATATTATGTATGCAGTAGGGCACCAAAACCTTGAAAATACAGGTGCTTTGCAAAACCAGGAGATTAATAAATGAGTTTAGTGAACTATATCGATGCAGCCCAGCAGTACTTCGATGATTTAGTAATAAAAGCAACTGACGATGAGTTATTTGCAGGCGGCTATTTACGAGGTCATTTTGATCTTGCAGTTGGTTATGCCGAAGTAGAAAAGCTGGCAATCAGTATAGATGAACTAAACGAAACTGTAGAGCAGAGCTTAGTTAAAGCGTATCGTAATGGTGAGCTTAACGAAGAAGACAAGACATTAGTTGCACGCTTGTGGGAAGAAGTTAAAGCCCTCGCTTAAAAGTAAGTGATACAAAAAACACGATTTGTTTATCACTATCGTGTTTTTTTGTGCTCAAAACTTTTAAAGCAGATTTTTATGTTAATTTACTGTTTTGTTTTTATGCGATATTGTTACTAAAAATAAATTTTAGGAACAATAAAAATGAATAATAATCAAGACGCTTTACCTTCAGGGGTTGTTGCGCGTTTTTTAAATTTTGTTGAGCGGGTTGGCAATAAGCTTCCAGATCCAGCCGTAATATTTCTGTTTGCAATGTTATTAATTTGGTTTTTGTCGTGGTGGTTTTCAGGTGTAAGCTTTGATGCAATAGACCCACGTACCGGTGAAGCGATTATTATTAATAATATGCTGGCAAGTGATTCGCTCGCTACTTTTTTATCCTCTATGGTAAAAACCTTTACTGGCTTTGCTCCCTTAGGTGTCGTTTTAGTAGCTATGTTAGGTGTCGGTGTTGCAGAGCATTCGGGCTTTATTAATACCGGTCTTAAGTTAATGCTTAAAGTTACTCCTAAAAAGCTATTAACGCCTTCAATCATTTTAGTGGCTATTGTGAGCCATACCGCTACTGACGCAGGTTATGTATTAGTTATTCCACTTGCCGGTGTTATATTTTATGCTGCAGGACGCCATCCGCTTGCGGGTATTGCAGCTGCATTTGCAGGAGTCAGTGGTGGTTTTGGGGCTAACTTTATTCCATCAGGGATTGATCCATTACTACAAAGCTTTACCCAAAGTGCGGCGCAAATAATTAATCCTGCAATAACAATTAACCCGTTAAATAACTGGGCATTTGCTTCAGCATCTAGCTTATTTATTGTGGCATTAGGCTGGTACATTACCGATAAAATTATTGAACCACGTTTACAAAAAACAGCAGTTGATGGTGCTAAAGAGGATTTACCTGTATTTGAAGATGCACGTAGTGATGAAAAACGTGCCTTTTATATAGCCAGTACCGTGATGATTGCAGGACTTGCGTTATTAGCATTTGTCTCTGCTCCAGACGATTCTGCAATGCGCAGTAGTGACGGATCCCTTACTAATTTTAGCTCCCCTTTAATGCAATCAATTGTACCACTAATATTTTTACTTTTTTGGCTACCTGGCACAGTATATGGTTTTACGGTAGGTACCTTTAAAACTTCAAAAGATATGATTGATGCAATGAGTAAAGCGATGAGCGGCATGGCATATTATATCGTCATGGCGTTTTTCTGTTCGCTATTTATTGCTGCATTTAGTAAATCAAATTTAGGTGCATTACTCGCAATCGAAGGTGCGCAGTTATTAAAGGCGATGGAATTGCCAAGTGCAGTAACGGTTGTGGGCATTATCTTTTTAACTGGCTTTGTTAACTTGTTTGTAGGTTCAAGTTCAGCAAAATGGGCATTACTTGGCCCTATTTTTGTACCGATGTTAATGCAACTTGGCATTTCACCAGACTTAACTCAAGCCGCTTATCGTGTAGGTGACTCAAGTTCTAATATTATTACACCGTTAATGCCTTATTTCCCATTAGTGGTGGTGTACTGTCAAAAGTATGTGAAAGGCACCGGTATAGGTACTTTAATTGCTATTATGCTACCGTACTCAATCGCCTTTATGATTGGCTGGAGTATCTTTTTATTAGGTTACTGGGCGCTTGGTATTCCACTAGGTTTAGATGCAAGCTACATTTATCCAGCATTGCCTTAACCTAAACCTTGATTTATGAACCTCACTCACTTGAGTGAGGTTTTTAAATAAAAGTCCTGTAATTTAAAAGTAAGTCTAAGTTACTTTTCTAAATCTCTCACTATATAGCCAAATAAGTTGGCCTCACCAACAATATACACATAATCGTTTTTGTTGTTCATTATTGTAGACTTAGCGTCGTACCACCTAAAATCATGAATTTTATTCGTTTTAGGGTCTTTGAAGTATAAATGAGTACAACTATCTTCATACTCGGTGCCACACTTTTGTACATCGGTCAGTATATATTCCTTATACCAATAGCCGCCTTGCGTGTAGTAAGCCCATAATTTAATGGGATCAGAGATAAAAATATAGAGTATTCCATAGATTAATAAAGGGGATAATGGGTACATGAAAATGGATGCCAATTTCATTTTTGTATCTGAAAAATTGTATTTAAGTGATTCTCTATATTTACTGCAGCGTTTGTATTTATTGAATATAAGTATATTTAAATAGATAAATAGTGCGCAACAGATAATAGGGACGGCTATAAAGAAAACAACGTCGTATAGCTCATTTGAGATGAATGGTGGATCTGTAAAGTCCATTAAAATAGGAATAGTGATGCATAATAAAATGGAGAGTATTATTGCTACAAAGAGCAAGTTGTCGTAAATCTTTTTCAATTTTTAATTCATCCGTGAACTATAGCCTTTGTTTAGTTTACAGAATTTTTGTTATTTTAAAAATCAGAGGAATATATTTTTAGGCATTAAGTAACCCGAACTCAGGCTAAAAAAATTATCTCAAGCTGCTATTGAATTGACGCGAAGGTTTACTTTGTATTCACTGTGGCAGCAGCTTAAAAACAAAAAAACCTTGTCACTTTCGTGGCAAGGTTTTTTTATTAAAGAGTCGTTGCTTATTTAGCTGTGAAGCTTACTGGGCGACGTTCTTTACGAGGGCCAGTACGCTTATCACCGCGTTGGCTATCGTCTTTATCTTTACTAAAGGTGCGCTTTTTGTCACCAGCTGGACGCTCAGAGCGTTCTGCACGTGGCTCAGCAGGGCCTTGATCTTGTGTAATTGTTAAGCCCATAGGACGTTTACAAATAAACACTTTTTGGAAATGATCAAGTACATCTTTAGGCATGTTTTGCGGTAATTGAACCGTACTGTGATTGTCGTGTAAACGAATATCACCAATAAACTTGCTTGAGATGTCAGCTTCGTTAGCGATAGCACCAACAATGTTCTTAACCTGAACACCGTGTTCACGACCTACTTCGATACGGTAAGTATCCATAGGGCCTGCATCACGACTGTTACGTTCGCGAGGTTTACGCTCAGCGCGTTCACCACCACGTTCGCCGCCACGTTCGTTACGACGTCCACGGTCACCACCGCGATCATTGCGGTCGTTACTACGTGGGTTGCGATCGTTACGCTCGTTACGTTCACGAGGTTGAATCTTAACTTCTTCAACTTTAATTGGAGACTGTTGCTGTGCTAAACACAGTAACGCACCCGCTAAGCTTTCAAGAGGAAGTTCAAGTTTTTCAGCCATGTTAGTAGCTATCTCGTTAAAGAATGTAATATCTTTGTTTTCAAGCGCAATAGTTAATTTTGCTTGTAACGCTTCAATACGTTTTTCTTCAACGATTTTTGCAGTTGGTAATTCAACTTGTGCAATTTCAGACTTCGTATGACGAATGATATTTTTAAGTAAATAACGTTCGTTATGTTTTACGAATAAAATTGCTTTACCAGTACGACCAGCACGACCTGTACGGCCGATACGGTGAACGTAGGCTTCAGAATCTTGTGGTATATCGTAGTTGATAACTAAGCTTAAGCGGTCAACATCTAGACCACGAGCAGCAACGTCTGTTGCAATAACAACATTTAGCATGCCGCTTTTTAAGCGTTCTACAGTGCGTTCACGTGCTTGCTGGTTCATATCACCATTAAGTGGAGCAGCAGAGAAACCTTCGCGCTCTAATAACTCAGCAAGTTGTACTGTATCGTTACGCGTACGTACGAAAACAATAGCACCTTCATACTGTTCAGCTTCTAAGAAGCGAACAATAGCTTTATTTTTATGTACGCTTGCATTCCAAAACACTTGCTCAACAGATGATACTGTAGAGTTACGCGCAGAAATATGAACCTGTTCAGGATTGTTCATATACTTGCTGCTGATGTTTTGAATTTGCTTAGGCATAGTCGCAGAGAAAAGACATGTTTGCTTTTCGCGCGGTGTTTTTTCCATGATGCTTTCTACATCATCGATAAAGCCCATACGTAACATTTCATCGGCTTCATCAAGTACAAGTGCTTGTAGAGCATCAAACTTGATAGTGCCACGGTTAATGTGATCGATTAAACGACCTGGAGTTGCAACAATAACCTGAGCGCCACGACGAAGTGCGCTTAATTGGATACTGTAGCTTTGGCCACCATATAGTGCCAATACTTCAATACCACGAACATGTTTAGCATATTGTTCGAATGCCTCAGCAACTTGGATCGCAAGCTCACGTGTTGGTGTGAGTACAAGGATCTGTGGCTGTTTCACAGACGGGTCAATATTATTTAGTAATGGCAGTGCAAATGCTGCGGTTTTACCTGTACCCGTTTGAGCTAGTCCCAGTACGTCCTTTCTTTCTAGCAATAACGGTATACATTGAGCTTGGATTTCAGATGGTGTCTTGTAACCCAACTCTTCAACTGCCTTCAAAATTGCAGGAGAAAGATTTAGAGATTCAAACGTGACTGGTTCTGACATTAATACGCCTCAACGAATTTAAAGAGGCGCGCATTATATAGGATTCGCGAGGCAAATGCTTGTATAAATTGAAACTAATTTGTATGTGTTTGATGTTGGTTGAAATTTAACCAGCTCAATGTAGGGTTTATTAAACTGGTTAACATATTTAATACAAAGCTTATTTATACAAGCCTAGGTTTTCTTTTGCGTAAGCTTCAAATTCTGTAAATCCACCAATGTGATTTTGGTCTACAAAAATTTGTGGAACAGTAGGGCAAGGCTTACCCGCTGACTTTTCAAGGTCGGCTTTACTAATGCCTTCTTTAATTATGTCAATGTAACGAAATTTAAAGTCATCACGTTCATTTGATAATTGCTCAGCAACATCTTTCGCACGAACACAAAATGGACAGCCTTCACGGCCAAAAATTACGGTTAACATAGCTTTCTCCTCAATTTGATTAATATCAGTTTAAATGAATGGAAAATTATTTAAAGAGAAAAAAATCGATTGCACCATTCTAATAAAAGCATAAATCATATTATGCATAGCAATATGATTTGCAAAATGCGAATGAAAAACCAGAGCCCTGTTTGTCTAATACTTAAGTCTATGAATGCAAGTATGTTTACAAGAATTAATTTATGGCACATAACTTGATGGTGTAGAGCTATACATTGGGTTAACGAGAATGCTTTATGAATATTAATAGTCACGTTTTAGAAATTATCCAAGGGGTAATAGGTAAATATTGTGAAACCCAAAGTCAAAAATTCTCTATTACCTTAATCAACAAGTTGCAATGTAACTACGTTTGTTTGCAAATTCCGCCAGAGCAAATGATTGCACAATGCGAGGCGTTTCTTACTCCGGCGCTAGCAGCAGTAAAGCAGTGCTTTTTACTTAACCTCGAAGCAAATATTCAGGGAGTTAGTATTCACTATCAGATTGATGATTCTGAACAAGTAAACACGTTGGATTTTCACGGGCTCTTAGCAACTAAAGAGTCTGTTAGTTTAGCGCTTGATGTTAGACAAAATGTAGACGTTTTAACTGATTGCGAAGCGTTACTCAAAAGCTGTTTAAAAATGTCAGCTAATACTCACGATCGTTTTGGTTTAAATTTTAAATTATTTAATAGCACGCTTAGAGAGTCTGCACAGCTAGAGGATTTACGCCATCTTAGTGGTAACGCATTAATTGATAAATTAAATAGTGACAGCTTAAATACACACATAAAGTTGTGCTCTATTAACGACATTTACGAGCTGAGCCAAGCTCATAAACTATCTAAAAAAATATTAGGCTGGCCATTTTTTGATACCGACTTAATTACTATTTTAACAACATTTCACACACAAACACGTTTATCGGTATTAGTAGCAGACGACAGCTTACCGAGCCAAATTGCTACAAAAGTAATGCTTGAAATGCTGGGCTGCTTAGTAACGTGTGCAGAAAATGGTGCCAGTGCATTAACACTTGCTCAAAATGAACCATTTGACTTGCTACTTTTAGATGAGCGTATGCCAGGAATGTTTGGTAGCGATGTGGCGCAGCAATTAGTTAGGCAAAATACACCTAATAACAATACTCCTAAAGTTATTTTAACGGGGTTAACAGGCGATGAGCAAATAGCTGAGTTGTTTGATAAAGGAATTACTCACTATTTACAGAAGCCAGTGACAAAAGCGGTACTTGAGAAATTTATTAAACCTTGGCAGTTAGCCTCTTAAATTGATTAATAAGGAGAGAGTTATGGATGATTTCTCTAAGACAGCACCTATTTTAATTGGTTTTCAAAACAATTACTTTTTGCCAAAAGGCATTTTGTATGACGAGGTTGAAGAGTCATCAAGAATTACTGGCGTGGGGGAAAATACACTCTATTTATTGACCTTCTGCGCAGAGCAATTTGCTTTAGTTATTAATACACCCATTCACTTTACGCAAAACTATAGCGAGCTTAAAAATCCGATTGGTATATTAAAAGTCATTGCGGTGGGGGCATTTAAAGCAGGTTCGTACGGTGCTCAAACCATTAAGCAGCTAGACCTTTTTAGTAATATTATAGAGGTGGTATTTGGGAAAAGAAGTTTAAATGCTTTTACACATATAGGTTTAGCCGAAAACATCAAAAAACATGGGGCCACTAATATAATTTTAGCGGGTACTGTGTCTTCTATCTGTATTGATTCAACTGTGCGCACTGCTGTTGCACGTGGTTCTAATGCCACTATTTTAAGTGACTGCACACCGAGACGCACTTCTTTTGAACAAGCATTCTACCGTGAAAAGGTTTCCCTTCTTTATGCACGAGTTTGTCAGAGTAATACTTTTATAAAGTATTGGAGAGATCATGAATAATAATGATGAGCTACAAGTTCAAATCCAATATGCACTAGTTGAAAAACTTTCCAATAGTAATCGACGTCAAGCAAAGCTATTAGCTATTTTAGATGAGTGTATTTTTGAGTGTGATAAACATTTGAATTTTACTTATATTAATGAAGCTTGGGAGAAGAAGTTAGGTTACTCAACCGATTCATTAATTGGCTCCAATATTACTAAGTTAATGAATTGCGATGATATTATGCATTTTGTCGCATACAGCTGTTGTTTGCTAGAAGGAAAGAAGGCACCCAGTGTAGAAATACAAATTAAAAGCAATATCGGGCTGATGAACTGGTTTGAGTTAAGGTTAGTTTATGATGAAAAAAGCGGCTTTATAGGCTCGTTCTATGACATTCAACGTCATAAAGATTCTCAATTATTGCTCACACAACAACAAAAATATGTAAAACGCTTATCGCTTGTTGCGAGCCATACAAATAACTTAGTAATAATTACAGATAAATTTGGCGTAATTGAGTGGGTTAACAATAGTTTTGAAGTACTTACAGGTTACACCTGTGATGAGGTTATAGGCACTAGCCCTGGTCAATTACTGCAAGGGCCAAAAACATGTGAAAAAAGCCGTAAGGTTATGTCTCATGCCGTAAAAAATGGACTTCCTTTTCAAGTTGAAACTACAAATTACGATAAAAACGGTAATATTTATTGGGTTGCTATTGATGCAAACCCAGTGCGAGATGATGAAGGTAAAGTAAAGCATTTTATCGCTATAGAAACTAATATCACGCAGCGAGTTAAAGCTGAACAAGCAATGGCAGAGATAGAATATAACTATCACTCTGTCGTAGATAATATTCCTGATATTGTTTTACGCCTTGATACATTTGGCAACCTATTATTTATAAATCAAGCATGGCAACGCGTCTTACACAGCAATGTAGATGAGAGCCTTGGCTTACCTATAATTAAGTTTATAGCAAAAGAAGATGTAGAAAAAATTAGTAGCACTTTGCTTGATTATAAACATGGTAAGCGTGATATACGTCGCTTTGATATACGTTTGATTAATGCACAAGGGATAAATAATTGGGTTGAAATGACACTTACTCCCATTGTGGGTGGCTACGAAAGCGATTTGTTATCTATTGCCGCAACACTTGTTGATATACAAGAACGTATTGAAAGCGAGCAAATATTGCTTGAAGCTAAACATCAGGCAGAAACATTAGCTGAGTCTAAAAGCCGATTTATGGCAAATATTAGCCATGAAATTCGCACGCCATTAAATGCCGTTATTGGCTCTGCAGATATTTTGCATCATACCGGTTTAACTTCTGAGCAAATGCGTTACACACAAATGATTAAAACAAGCTCTGATGCATTACTGAGTGTATTGGATGATGTATTAACGTATTCGCGTTTTGAAGCACAAGCTATAACACTCGATAATCAGCCATTTAGTATTGATACGTGTATTGAAGAAGCAATAGATATAATTTCCCAAAGCGCTTTGCAAAAAGGGCTTGAGGTTGTTTTTGATTTTTATCCTAATGTACCAGCTCAAGTAATTGGTGATCATGTACGTATAAGGCAAATAGTCATAAATTTATTAGCCAATGCGATTAAGTTTACTCAGCATGGTGTAATAACGGTTACTGTTAAGTGCACTCATATTGAAGGTAATAATTTAAACCTTTATATATCTGTAAAAGACACTGGAATGGGAATCGCAAAAAATAAAATAGAAAGTATGTTTATGCCTTTTATTCAATCAGATAATTCAATTACCCGAAAACATGGTGGTAGTGGCTTAGGCCTTGCGATATGTAAGCAAATTTGTGATGTAGTAGGGGGAGATATTTCGGTTAACTCTGAGCTCAATAAAGGGAGTGAGTTTATCGTTAATTACCCGTTACAAATAGACACAACCGACTCAATATTGCGAGAGGGGTTTGCAGCACGAAGTAAAAAGCCAAGAGTATGGATTGTAGGACATAACCAAATTTTAAAAACCGCGTTGGAGCACACACTCACTCGGTTTTCTATCGCTTTTGAGCACTATGAAATATGCCCAGATATCCCTGAGTATGATAGTTTTCCTGATGCAATTGTATTAACTGATCCTCCAATGCTAGCCCAAACACGCGAGTGTATAAATACATATAACTCCCTTAATTCACCGTGTTTACTTATCTTAGACTTACTAGGTGAAAGCTTATTACCGCAAAATCTTAACGACAGAGAGCTTAGGTTAAATGGCCCTTTTAAAGTATCGCATGTACCGCGAGCAATTAGTTTATTGGAAGAGCAGTTATTTCATTTAGATATTATATTTACTAATCGTGAACAAAAAGAAGCCTTAGAAAGCTCTTCAGGGTTAACTCAGTTGAATGGGACCAATGTATTGGTTGCTGAAGATAATACTAATAATCAAATAGTAATAAGACAGTTTTTAGAGCAAAAAGGTTGTCGGGTATATGTTGCTAGCGATGGGCAGGAGGCAATAACCAAGGCTAAAAACAATAAACTTGATATTATTTTTATGGATATCCAGATGCCAATACTAGATGGGATCTCTGCAACTAAAGCAATCAGAAAGTTAGGTATAGTCACCCCTATAATAGCGCTCACAGCAAATGCAATTCATGGTGATAAAGAGCGATTTATTGAAGTGGGGATGAATGATTATTTAGCTAAACCAATTGTAAGTGAAACACTTTATTTATTGCTTGATAAATATGCACCAAAGCAGGCTATTGAATCTAAGCATTTAAAGCTTACTCGTTTAGCGCAAGTGTGGGAAAAGCTGAGCTGAGCAATGAAGGTTAGGGTCTGTTGAACTTTCAGGGTTAAATTTGCAGCAGTCTGTTTGGTATTTAGGCCAGGCAGAGCCTATGCAGTGTGGTTATTCCCCATAAATGGGCGATAACGTAGCATTAATGCCAAACAGGCGCTGCCCAAAGGGTTCTTCCTAGGGGCTATTTACTCTTTGTTGCTCGGTTTTTACTTAGCCCGCTAGGTTACAAACCTCGCGCCGCGATTAAACCGCCTCTAGTTTGAACAAATTTTAATCCGCAAAGATCAACAGACCCTAATATAAAAAGTGGGTTTGTGTTGCATAAAACTTGATAAACGAAGAAATTAACCTAGTATTTTAGGAGTAAGTTAAATTTATTTTTTAGTATTTAATGAGTGTTTTTATTATAGTTTTTCAATTTGATTCGCAAATTGCAATTCAAAATAAAAATACAACGTTACGAATTATTTTTGGATTCTAAATTACATTTTTAATTTTTTTAATACTTTGATTTTGTTGTTTATTTTATCTTTCGTTTGTTTTTGTTTAGTTGGCACGGCTTTCGCAACATATTAAATATCAAATCAAGACGAATTTAGTTAAATTTTAAGGGGTGCAAAATGCAAACAAACACAAAAGCTAAACAACAGCCTAAAGGTAACAATTGGGTACTAACACCTGAAATTATGGTTTTGTCTATTTTGCTTGTTGCCACTTTAATAATAGGTATTACAGTTTTACGAGGTAGCGATTCGATTGAACCGTTGGCAGATATACAGCCAATTACTTTTACACAAGCTGATGTTGAAAACGCACAGTTGATGAGTAATACATTTGACTCGCAAAATACTAACTATGCACAACATGTAACTGCTCCTAAAAACGAAAATAACGACACTCTTTCAAACTAGAGACTTTTGCGCAGGTAACTATTTATAGTTGCCTGCGTTTTTTTATGTTCCTACCACCGTTTTAACTTTCTATCCCTCCCTATAAAATTAGCTATATGCTTTTAAATTTAGATTGTGCTTAACCTAAACAGGGTTTTATCAAAGCTTTCTCTTTTCTCACCTACAATTGCTAACACTAGCTTTAGTAGCAGCTATTAACTGGCTTATCTGTGCTTTATAGGCTCGATTAAGCGCTCATTTGCCAATTTAGGTGCATAGCAAACTGAATTGCAAAATGCGAATAAAGTGGGAGAACTAAAATCTTTTAACCTTCCAATTTAACCGCCTGAATCTATTGGTTTTTATTTCTATTTTTCCACATTTAAAATGGCCTGTAAATTGCTACTCATTATAATAAGTCACTAAGAGTGAAAAACGGAGCAAAATCATGAGTGCGTTTAAATACCTAGAATCGGAAAGCCCAGTCAATCTCGCAAGATGGCATGAGTTAGAAAGAATCATGTCTGATTCAATGCAAAATAATTATTTTAAAATGGTTTATCAACCGCTTGTATCATTAGGAACGGGAAAGTTGGTCGGCTTTGAGTCGCTAGTAAGGTGCCAATCACCGCGCTTTGGTATTGTAGGCCCTGATGAGTTTATCCCGCATGTAGAGCAATCGGGAATGATTTTAGAATTAGGTGACTGGATTTTTGAGCAATGTTTGTCTGATCTAAAACAGATGCGACATTTTGGTATGACAGATATTGCTGTTTCTTTAAATATTTCACCGGTACAAATTTTAGATGGTGATGTGTTTTCAAAAGTAATGGCTTTGCTAGAAAAGCACCAAATACCACCACAAGCCATTAAAGTTGAATTAACGGAAACAGCGCTAATTCATAGTCCTGATAAAATAGCTAAGGCGTTTGAAAACTTCCATAAAGAAGGCGTAAAGGTGTGGATTGATGATTTTGGCACTGGGTACGCGTCTTTAGGTCTACTTCGTCAATTTGATATCGATGGTTTAAAAATTGATCGCAGTTTTGTAAGTGGTATTGCAACTAATAACGAAGACTTTACGTTATGTAGCGCAATTATTGCGATGGCTCAACGATTGGGCTTACAAACTGTAGCAGAAGGCATTGAAGAGAATGAGCAATTACAAATATTAGAACAACTTGGTTGTGATATTGCTCAGGGGTACTTGCTCGATAAGCCGCAAACATTAACAAAAAGTATTGATACCTGGGCTCTGTAATTGTTTATATTCATTTTGATTTGCAAAATGCAAAAAACAAATTACTCTTAAACTACAATTCTTACATTTTATTAGTGTACGAAGCTTTAACTTACACAAAGGTTATCTATGCCTATATCAGAGCAGTTTATCGATAAAAGTATTACGGAGCTAAATGTTTTAATTCAACTTGAAAAGGATGTTGGAATAAGCGTTTTAGCTCGATTAGTAAACTTATTTATCGATGAATTAGTTACTATGGCTAACCAATTAGATACGGCAATTAATAATGCAGATATTATAAAAATTAGAGAAATAATGCATGTTTTGAAAAACTCGGCTGCCTTATATGGAGCCGCTCCTTTAGCTGCATTGGCAACACAGTTACACGATTCACCACCACCAACCACAGAAGAAAATTTGCACGCAGCGCTTGTTATTAAGCATAACTTGGATAAAACCAGAGATGCATATCAAATAATGAGTAAGAGTATAGCTATCTAGGAGAAAGCCGTGTCAGATATAATGGGTAAAGGCCTTGTTTATATTGTTGAAGATAGCATCGCAAGTGGTGCTTTGTACGCCAGTCAGCTAGAGCAAGTAGGTTTTGAATGTAAGCATTTCGCAGATGGATATTCTGCTTTGGTCGGTATTAAAGAAAAAATGCCTGCGGTGATAGTACAAGATGTATGCTTGCCTGATATAAGTGGGCTTGAAGTTTTACAATTTGTAAATAAACAAAAAAATCCTGCTAATGTAGTCATGATCACCTCAAATAGTTCTATTGATATTGCAGTGGAAGCTATGCGTTTAGGTGGCTTCGATTTTTTAGAAAAACCCTTCACAAGTCAGCGACTTATTAGCTCAGTAGAAAGTGCGTTAACACCCAAAGAGCAAGCTAAAGTACAACCTTTGGTTCAAAGCAGTGATAAAAGCCAAGATTTTGTTGGTGAATCTCTCGCAATGAAAACCGTTTTTAGATTGCTAGATAGCGCAGCTAGAAGCAAAGCATGCGTATTTATTACAGGTGAAAGTGGAACCGGTAAAGAAGTATGCGCACAAACCCTTCATGATTCGAGCCCTCGCAGCCAAGGCCCTTTTATTGCTATAAACTGTGCTGCGATCCCTGCTGAGTTATTTGAATCAGAATTTTTTGGGCATGTTAAAGGGGCATTTAGTGGCGCTTTAAGCGATCGTAAAGGCGCAGTTGAAGTGGCCAACGGCGGTACGTTATTTCTAGATGAACTATGTGAAATGGAGCTTAACTTACAAGCTAAGTTATTGCGCTTTTTACAAACCGGCATATTTAGCAAGGTTGGTAGCAGCGAGGTATTACACAGCGATGTTCGCTTGGTATGTGCAACCAACAGAAATCCAATAATAGAGGTAGCAGAGGGGCGCTTTAGAGAAGATTTATATTATCGTTTAAATGTTATCCCCGTAAAGCTCCCGCCTTTAAGGGAGCGCGGAAACGATATTTTACTGCTCGCTGAGTATATTTTAAAACAAAAAAGCGATAGCAACGCTAAACATTTTATTGGCTTTTCTGATGAAGTTAAGGCGCTTTTTTGTAATTACGATTGGCCAGGTAATATACGCGAACTGCAAAATGTAATTGAAAATACAGTCGTTATTAATGATGGCGATGTAATAGAAAGAGATATGCTACCAAATTCATTTGGTCTAGGCGCTGTAAAACACTCAAGCTCAGCTAAGTCAATTCACAATACAAACGATCAGAGTGTTCAATTATCTCCTATGTCGGTTCACGATATAGAACCATTATGGCAAGTTGAAAAAAGGGCTATTGAAAACGCAATCAAAAGCTGCGAAGACAACATTCCTCTTGCTGCTGCTTATTTAGGGGTAAGTGCATCTACCATTTATAGAAAAATAAAGGGATGGTCTTAAAGCTTTAATAGATTTTAATTGCAATTTTAGGTTGAATTAATAAAAGTTACCCTAAACTCTATGTGTGAGAGCAAAATTAATTTTTAATCTGAAATAGTAAAAGGAGATCGCAATGAGTAACACTAGTTTAAAACCTGCGGATATTATGCCATCACTAGTAGTGAGTGATGTTGATGAGAAAAAGGTAGATTTAGTTGACAGAATAAGTGACTCTCCGTGGAAAATGATTGTTGTTTATCGAGGCCAGCACTGCCCTAAATGTACTGCGCAACTCAACGAGCTTGCTAAAGTTCATAAAGACTTTAAAGAGGCTGGAGTTGAAGTGGTTGCAGTAAGTGGTGATAGCCATGAGCAGCTTAATAAACATCTTGAAAAAATAGATATTAACTTCCCAATTTACTATGGTTTAACAATCGAACAAATGACTGATTTAGGGCTACATATTAGCGAGCCTCGCAGTGGTGCAGAAACTGATCATCCATTTGCTGAACCAGGAATTTATGTGCTTAATGAAAAAAATCAGCTTCAAATGGTAGATATATCAAACAGCCCGTTTGTTCGTCCTGATTTAGAGCAACTGCTAGGTGGGATTAAGTTTTCAAGAGAAAACGACTATCCAATCCGGGGCACATTTATTAAATAGTATTCATTTTAAATGGTTTCAAAAAAGGCACTCTTCAGTGCCTTTTTTATTTATTTTTAATAAATTTACTTGAAAACAATTTTACCGTCCATATATAGTTAAGTAGGACGCCTGATGGGTCCTAAATTAAACTTAAACAATTGAAATTTATATTATTAATTAAACTTTGCTTGAGCTTGTTCAATAGAAAAGCACATGCAAAATATCGCTTAAATATGAGGATATTATTATGCGTACAGTAGACTTATCACCACTTTATCGTTCATTTATCGGCTTCGAACATTTAGCATCACTTATGGATGCGGCAGCTAATACAGACAAGCAGCCGAGTTTTCCTCCTTACAATATAGAAGCACTCGATAAAGACAAATACAGAATCACTATGGCCGTTGCCGGTTTTAGTGATAGTGAATTAACCATTGAGTCAGAAAACAACACATTAAAAGTTGCAGGTATTAAAGCTAATAAAGATGAAAATAATGAACGTAAGTTTATTCATCAAGGTATAGCAGAGCGTAACTTTGAACGTAAATTTCAGCTTGGAGACCATGTAAAAGTACTTGGTGCCGATTTAGCTAACGGCTTATTAAGCATAGAGTTACAGCGTGAAATTCCTGAAGCACTTAAACCACGTAAAATAGAAATTGGTAATAGTAATCTAATAGAAGGTAAATAGTCTTCTAAAGTACATATTCCCCTGATTATTTAGCCGCCTCATTTGAGGCGGTTTTTTTACTTAAAGCGCTTCTAAATTATTAAGGTAGTAGGTTGCTTGTTGCAGCGTTTGTTCTTGAAGTGTTTCATCTTGTTTATCCCAGTTTTTATATACCATACCAATACGTGGGTTCTTCTCTAGCCTGTCTCTGTGTCTATTCATGAAATGCCAATACAAGCTATTTAGCGGGCAAGCTTTATCTCCTACTTTTTGTTTAACATCGTACTGACAGCTTTTGCAATAATCGCTCATTTTATTAATGTAGTTACCGCTTGCAGCATAAGGCTTTGTTGCAATTATTCCATCATCGGCAAACTGACTCATGCCTCGGGTGTTGGGCATTTCTACCCATTCTATGGCATCTATATAAACGCCTAAGTACCAGTTGTCTACGTCATCAGGGTTTATTCCTGTGAGCATGCAAAAGTTCCCAATAACCATTAGGCGCTGAATATGATGAGCATAAGCGGTTTCAAGGCTTTGCTTGAGTGAGTGGCTTAGACAATTCATTTTTGTAGAGCTGTTCCAAAAATAAGATGGCAGTTTATTTTTGGCTTGTAATTGATTTTTAACTGCGTAGTCGGGCATGTTAATCCAATAAATGGCACGTACATACTCTCTCCAGCCTAATATTTGCCTAGTAAAGCCCTCTACTTGCGAGAGGGATATTTCATTGGGTCTTTGTTCGTATTCGCTTATTACACGTTTGATTACATATAACGGGTGGAGTATTTTTGCGTTTAGGGCAAACGATAAACGGCTATGGTACAGGCTGGTATTGTTTTTACTTTGATCTGTCATCGCATCTTGAAAGTGACCAAAGCGACTAAGTAAGTGCTCACAAAAGTATTCAAGAGATTCAATCGCTTGTTTACGCGTTGTTGGCCACTCCAGTGAATGTTCATTTATTTCACCCAAATAAGCGACGTTGTGTTTATTTAAACGAGAAATAATGCTGCTAACATCAGTATTGAATAACTTAGGCTCTGGGATGTCGGCTAAGTCTTTTTTAGAAAATTTATTACGATTATTACTATCAAAATTCCATTTGCCACCAGTTGGCTTTGCATCATCAATTAATATATTAAATTGCTTACGCATAGCACGATAAAAGTGCTCCATTGTTACATGTTTGTTTTTTGTAAAGCGTGTTTTTATATCGGTGAACGGTAATAAAAAGTGTTCAGTATCTGTAGCAATTACATTTAATGAGCTATCACTCTTAAACTTAGCTAATTGAGATTTTAGCCTAAACTCGTCAGGGTATTGATATTCAATAGAGTCGCATTGGTATTTATCGGCAACTCGCTTGAGTAATTCAATCAAGTCCTTGTCGTCATCGGTATCATCAAGTGTTAAATGTAAAACATTAAAACCTGCCGTGTTTAATGCAGTTGCAAAGTTTTCCATAGCATTAAAAAAAGCACACAGTTTTTGAATGTGATGTTTAACGTAGTCAGTTTCTTGTTTTAGTTCTGCGATGAGGTAAAGCGTGTCGTCGTCTTTTTGCTTGTACCATGAATGAGATGGGTTTAGCTGATCGCCTAGTATTAGTCTGAGTGTTTTGTGATGGGTCATAGTAAAGCCAAATTTTTTTATACGGACGTATTTAATTAAAGGATCGTTTTACTATTTAACTACGAGTGAATAGAGCAAAAAGGCTTAACCGATTATCAAGGCAATAAAGGCGTGTTGGATCATGGTGTGCAAATGAGTTTAATTAATGGGGAGGTTAAGTAAGTTAAATTGCCACCCCTAAAATTTTATATTTAAATTTTATTACTTTGCTTTTGCTGCATTTTTTGTTGTAACGAAACCACATTAGATACATTAAATAGAATATTGCTGGCAAAGTTTTCAAAATATTTAAGGGCTTTTTTCCAAGCGAGCTGGCTCTCAGGAGTAAAGTGTTTACCAAGGTGCTCTTTAAGGGTTTCGTAAAACGCATCAGATAATAGTGCAATGTCACTTTGCGAAACACTGCTTTTTTTTAGGTACATTAAATGATGTGCTAAAAAAGGAGCTACCGATGCTGGCTTATCTAAATGTTTAACAATTCGTTCTAACACACAAAAAAGGGTAAAACTCTTTTCGTTAAATTGTAAGGCTGTTGGGT
This sequence comes from Pseudoalteromonas sp. NZS71_1, assembly GCF_015864305.1. NCBI lineage: Bacteria > Pseudomonadati > Pseudomonadota > Gammaproteobacteria > Alteromonadales > Pseudoalteromonadaceae > Pseudoalteromonas > Pseudoalteromonas sp. NZS71_1. Next base: position 361,358 of record NZ_JADYXM010000003.1, read on the forward strand.
AATTCATTTCAATGCTAGATTCAGCCAATTTACTGTGAAATCGAGCCGTGAATGCATGAAAATTTGGCTTAATAATTGTTAAGTTATTTAACAATGCTGATTGTTGTTGGTTCATTTTTATCTCGCTGCAGTGAGTAATAACTATTATTATTAAGTGGCATAAAATTGATTATAGCGGGCAGATAAAATTCTGCACGTTTTTTTAGTGTTAAAGTATGGGTTTTAGTTATATCAATTTATTTTCTAGTAAATTGTAAGCATCTAGAAGGTACTAAGGTAGCTCAAATTTAGTTTGTTTGATTTTCACTCAAAAATAATAAGCTGTAATATTTAATAATTTAGAGACAGCATTTTATAAAATTGATTGATTACTTATGTTACTTATATATACATTAAATTAGCATCTTGACGAATTGGAAATTTTACAAACTAATTGCGTATTATAGTTGCTAATCATCCCGTACATCCTTATAATAGCGGCCATTGTTTAGCATGTTGTAAAACAGCTAACAGCGATATTAAATTTAAAGTTTGATATCTATTGGCGCGGGATGGAGCAGTCTGGTAGCTCGTCGGGCTCATAACCCGAAGGTCGTCGGTTCAAATCCGGCTCCCGCAACCAATTCTACTAGTAGGTATTACCTTACTAATTTATATCGCGCATTCTAAGTAATGCGCGTTTTGCGTTTTAGACTATGTAGTTTAATTAGGTCAGTTTACTGACTCGCAACCAAGCTTGGCCCTAGGCCACACAGTTTTATGCTTTATTGGTGTGACGCCCCGCTTGGTTCGGGGCGTTGTTGTATCTGCACCTTGCGATTTGTGGCAATTGTCATCAAATTAAAACTTAAACTCAGTATTTTAGGGCTATAAGCCCTTTTTTTGTTTGTATGGAGGATTTTCGTGACAAAACTTGAACAAGATTTAGTAACCATGTTAACGCCTGCGGTAGAAATGTTAGGCTTTGAATTGCATGGTCTTGAATTTGTGCAAGCGGGTCGCCATTCTACCTTAAGAGTATATATTGCTCATGAGGATGGGATCTCAGTTGATAACTGTGCGGATGCAAGTCGCCAAATTAGTGCGATTTTAGACGTCGAAGACCCAATTACAAATGAATATGATTTGGAAGTATCGTCTCCTGGTGTTGATCGTCTATTATTCAAACAAGATCACTACGAGCAGGCGCAAGGAGAGGAAGTACGCGTGCGTACTAAACTTCCACAGGATGGTCGTCGTAATTTTAAAGGCGACTTAGTAGCAGTTAGCAGCGATATGATCACACTATCTAGCGATGGTGCAGAGCATCTGATCATGCTTAGTAACATCGAACGTGCGAATTTAATCGCGAAGTTTTAAATTCGAGTGCGAAGGAATAGGGCAAGCGAGGCATTACCCATGGCAAAAGAGATATTATTGGTTGCTGAAGCCGTTTCCAATGAGAAAGCGGTTCCAAAAGAAAAGATTTTTGAAGCTCTAGAGTTCGCTTTAGCGACAGCTACAAAGAAAAAACACGATGGCGAAATTGAAGTACGCGTAGCAATTGACCGTAAAACCGGTGATTACGATACGTTCCGTCGTTGGCAGATTGCCGCTGTATTAGAAGATGGTTCTTTAGAGAACCCATACAGCGAAATCACTCTAGAAGCAGCACAGGTTGAAGAACCTGATTTGCAAATGGGTGATTATGTTGAAGAGCAAATCGACTCAATCAAATTTGACCGTATTACAACACAAATGGCTAAGCAAGTTATCGTACAAAAAGTACGTGAAGCTGAGCGCGCTTTAGTTGTTGAAGCATACAAAGATCAAGAAGGCGAGCTGGTAACGGGTGTTGTTAAAAAAGCAACTCGCGATGCAATCGTACTTGATTTAGGTAACAACGCAGAAGCGGTAATTTATCGTGATGACATGTTACCACGTGAAAACTTCCGCCCGGGTGACCGTATCCGTGGTCTTTTATATGAAGTTAAGCCTGAAGCACGCGGTGCACAATTATTTGTAACGCGCTCTAAACCTGAAATGCTAATGGAATTATTCCGCATTGAGGTGCCAGAAATTGGCGAAGAGATGATTGAATTACGTGCAGCAGCACGTGATCCAGGTTCACGCGCTAAAATTGCTGTTAAATCTAACGACAAACGCATAGACCCAATTGGTGCATGTGTTGGTATGCGTGGCGCACGAGTTCAGGCTGTATCGTCAGAACTTGGCGGTGAGCGTGTTGATATCGTACTTTACGATGACAACCCGGCACAATTTGTTATCAATGCAATGGCGCCAGCAGAAGTTGCTTCAATCGTAATGGATGAAGACACTCACTCAATGGATATCGCTGTAGAAGCAGATAACCTAGCGCAAGCAATTGGTCGTAATGGTCAAAACGTTCGTTTAGCAAGTCAGTTAACTGGCTGGGAACTAAACGTAATGACTGTTGAAGACATGCGTACTAAAAATGAAGCTGAATCTGATAAGTTACTTAACTTATTCACTGAAAATTTAGAAATTGATGATGAGTTTGCATCATTACTTATCAACGAAGGTTTCTCGACACTTGAAGAAGTGGCGTATGTACCAGCGTCTGAATTTTTAGAAATTGATGGTCTTGATGAAGAGACTGTAGATTTACTGCGCTCACGCGCAAAAGATGCATTGACAACTAAAGCACTTAAAACGGAAGAAAGCTTAGATGGCGCAGAGCCAGCTGAAGACTTACTTGCGCTTGAAGGCTTAGAGCGTCACTTAGCATTTGTTATGGCAAGCAAGGGTGTTGTTACACTTGAAGACTTGGCAGAACAAGGTATTGACGAATTAGTTGATATCACAGAACTTTCATCTGAAAAAGCGGGTGAACTGATTATGGCTGCACGAAACATTTGTTGGTTTGCAGACGAGTAATTTATTAACGGAGGTATTACACACTATGGCAGAAGTAAATGTTGAAAAACTAGCCGGCGATATAGGTACGACTGTTGATAAATTGCTACAGCAGTTTTCACAAGCAGGTATCACTAAGCAAGCAACTGATAACGTAACAGAAGCTGAAAAAGCAACGTTACTTGATCATTTAAGCAAGCATCATGGCGGTACAGGTTCAGATGGCCCAGCGCGTATGACTTTACAACGTAAGAGCAAAAGCACTTTAAGTGTTACGGGCTCTACTGGTAAAGCAAAAGATGTTCAAGTTGAAGTTCGCAAAACACGTACTTACGTGAAGAAAAGCGCAATGGAACAAGAGCAAGAGCAAGCTCGCTTAGCTGCTGAAGAAAAAGTGCGTCTTGAAGAGCAGCAAAAAGCTGACCAAGAAGCCGCAGAATTAAAAGCGAAACAAGAGGCAGAACGCAAAGCGAAAGAAGAAGCCGACCGTAAAGCCAAAGAAGAAGCTAAACGCAAAGCTGATGCAGAGCGTAAAGCGAAACAAAAGCAGATGACCCCAGAGCAAAGTGCTAAGTCTGAGAAAGATCGCATAGAAGCTGAGCGTCTGCAAAAAGAAGCAGAAGAGGCCGCATTGAAGAAAGCTGAAGAAGAAGCGAAACGTCAAGCAGAAGAAGCAAGAAAGCTAGCTGAAGAAAACTCGGCACGCTGGAAGAAAGAAGAAGAAGAACGTAAGAAACGCGAAGAAACAGCGGATCACCATCTTACGACTTCTACTTATGCACGTGAAGCAGAAGATGTTGCCGATGCTCGTGATGAGCAAGGTACACGCCGTGCTAAGAAAAAGAAAAAAGCGCCAGCAAAAGATAAATTTGCAGCGTCAAGAGGCCGTAACAAGTCTAAGTTAAAAGCACCTGCATCATTACAACATGGTTTCCAAAAACCAACTGTTGATGTTAAAAATGAAGTGCGTATTAGCGAAACAATTACAGTAGCTGAGCTTGCATCACGCATGGCCGTTAAAGGCGCTGAAGTTGTTAAAACAATGATGAAAATGGGTGACATGGTTACTATTAACCAAGTGATTGACCAAGAAGCTGCACAATTAGTTGCAGAAGAAATGGGTCACAAGGTTATCATTGTTAAAGAAAACGAATTAGAGCAAACAGTACTTAATGACCGCCACGAAGATGGTAAGTCAGAGCCACGTGCTCCAGTAGTAACTGTAATGGGTCACGTTGACCATGGTAAAACATCAACTCTTGATTACATTCGTTCTGCGAAGGTTGCTTCTGGCGAAGCCGGTGGTATTACACAGCATATTGGTGCATACCATGTTGATGTAAACGGTCACATGATCACCTTCTTAGATACACCAGGACATGCTGCATTTACTTCAATGCGTGCTCGTGGTGCTAAAGCGACTGATATCGTAATCCTAGTAGTTGCAGCAGATGATGGCGTTATGCCACAAACTAAAGAAGCGGTACAGCATGCTCGTGCAGCTGGCGTTCCTTTAATCATCGCAGTAAACAAAATGGATAAAGAAGGCGCAGATCCAGATCGTGTTAAAAACGAACTTGCTGTACTAGACGTTATTCCAGAAGAATGGGGCGGCGATACGCAGTACGTTCATATCTCAGCTAAAACTGGCTTAGGTATTGACGACCTTCTTGAAGCAGTATTGAACCAATCTGAACTTTTAGAGCTTTCTGCACCTACTGAAGGTATGGCGGCTGGTGTTGTTATTGAATCTCGTCTTGATAAAGGCCGTGGTCCAGTAGCATCAGTACTTGTTCAATCTGGTACGCTTAACCAAGGTGACATTGTATTATGTGGTCTTGAGTACGGCCGTGTTCGTGCAATGCGCGATGAAAACGGTAAAGACATTAAGTCAGCTGGTCCATCTATCCCAGTTGAGATTTTAGGTCTTTCTGGTATTCCTGCTGCAGGCGACGAAGCGACTGTAGTTAAAGATGAGCGTAAAGCGCGTGAAGTTGCTTTATACCGTCAAGGTAAGTTCCGCGATGTTAAACTAGCACGTCAGCAAAAAGCTAAGCTTGAAAACATGTTTACTAACATGACTGAAGGCGATGTTTCTGAAGTTAACGTGGTACTTAAAGCAGACGTTCAAGGTTCTATCGAAGCAATCTCTGATTCACTAACTAAACTTTCTACTGATGAAGTGAAAGTGAAGATTGTTGGTTCAGGTGTTGGTGGTATTACCGAAACTGATGCAACACTAGCTGCAGCGTCTAACGCAATTGTAGTTGGCTTTAACGTTCGTGCTGATGCTTCAGCTCGTAAAGTTATCGAGACTGAAAACTTAGACCTACGTTACTACAGCGTAATCTACAGCTTGATTGACGAAGTTAAACAAGCAATGTCAGGTATGCTAGCGCCAGAGTTTAAACAAGAAATCATTGGTCTTGCTCAAGTTCGTGACGTATTCAAGTCTCCAAAAATTGGCGCAATCGCTGGTTGTATGGTTACTGAAGGTGTTATTAAACGTAGCGCTCCAATCCGTGTACTACGTGAAAACGTTGTTATCTATGAAGGTGAACTTGAGTCACTTCGTCGCTTTAAAGACGATGTTGCTGATGTTCGTAACGGCATGGAATGTGGTATCGGCGTTAAGAACTACAATGACGTACGTGTTGGTGACCAAATCGAAGTATTCGAAACAGTTGAAGTACAACGTACTCTATAATTGTTACTAGGGAGTATTGAACGCTCAGGTTAACGCCGGACGTTCTACACACCCTACGCTAAGATTTTAAATGGGGGCTTAGCCCCCATTTGCATATCCATTATTTAGTTAACTTATTATTTAATTTCAATAAGTTATTATTTTAGGACAAGTATAATGAGAGAATTTTCTCGCACTGATCGTGTTGCACAGCAAATCCAAAAAGAGATTGCTGTAATTTTACAACGCGAAATTAAAGATCCACGCTTAGGTATGGTGACAGTGTCAGCGGTAGAAGTATCGCGCGATTTATCTTATGCCAAAATTTTCATTACTGTGTTTAACACACAAGATGAAGACGCAGCAAAGCAAAGCGCAAAAGTACTTAATGAAGCAACGGGCTATATTCGCTCGTTACTTGGTAAGCGTATCCGTGCACGTATAATGCCTGAGTTAAAGTTTGTAGTTGATAACTCATTAATGGAAGGTATGCGTATTTCTAACTTAGTGGATTCTATTATCCGCGAAGATAACGCAAAGCATGTAGATGAAGACGTAGAAAGTGTTGATGCTGCTGATGTTTCAGATAGCGAAGAAGGTACTGATCACGTAGACGATACAGATAGCGAAGAAGGCACTGATACAGATGGCAAAGCGCAGTAAAGGCCGTGCAGTTGACGGTATTTTGTTGTTAAACAAACCTGAAGGCATTTCATCAAATAAAGCATTACAGCAAGCAAAAAGTGTTTATTTTGCGCAAAAAGCTGGGCACACAGGTGCTTTAGATCCACTTGCTACAGGTATGCTGCCAATTTGTTTTGGTGAAGCGACTAAGTTTACGCAGTTTTTACTCGATACAGATAAAACCTATATCGTTCGTGCACAACTGGGTGAGCGTACAACAACATCAGATTCTGATGGCGAAATTGTTAGCACTAAAGATGTGAACGTTACACGTGAACAGCTAACAAAAGAAATAGCTGCTTTTGTTGGTGAGTCTGAACAATATCCGTCAATGTACTCAGCTCTTAAGTACCAAGGTAGACCGTTATATAAGTACGCGCGCGAAGGTATTGAAGTTCCTCGTAAATGCAGAAAAATAAACGTGTTTAGCTTATCGTTTGACGAATTTGATGAACAAAGCAACGTATTACAAATGACGGCCCATGTATCTAAAGGGACCTACATTCGTACAATCGTTGATGATTTAGGCGAAAACCTAGGCTGTGGCGCACACGTTATTATGCTCCACAGAACCGCTGTTGGTCAGTATCCGGCAGATAAAATGGTCTCGCTTGATGAGATTGAAGCGTTGCTTGCTAAAGCGAAAGAAGAAGAGCTTGCGCCTTCAACTTATTTAGACTCGCTATTGCTACCAATTGATACTGCTTTAACTGATTTACCCGTTGTTGAAATTACAAAAGAACAAGGGGGAATTTTTAGTCACGGGCAAGCTGTAGAATTATCAATCGCTTTACCTGATGGTGCAATTAAAGTTGTTGCGGATAATATATTTATTGGTACTGGTGAGCGTAACTCAAACGGTCATTTAAAGGTTAAACGTGGTCTTGCTAGTCAGCAAGACGATTACGTGAAGCCTGAATAAGCAACTAATGTGCCTAACGGTGGCTTATTAGTTGTAGTTGGGGATAATTAGCTTGTAGTTATTCCTACAGTTGGTAGAATACGCCCGCTTAATCGTTTTGGCTGAATTAGTGATCGGCTAAGACACCTTTTAAATTTAATTTTTGGAGTTACTATGTCACTAAGCAATCAAGAAAAAATCGATATCATTGCTAAATTTGCACGTGCAGAAGGCGATACAGGTTCATCAGAAGTACAAGTAGCATTACTTACTTTTGACATCAACAAGCTTCAAGGTCACTTTGCTGATCACAAGCATGACTTCCACTCACGTCGTGGTCTGCTTCGTAAAGTAAGCACTCGCCGTAAACTACTTGATTACCTTAAAGGTAAAGACATCACTAGTTATACTGCGTTAATCAAAGAACTTGGCCTACGTCGCTAAGAACTAGATTATAGAAAAAGGAGCTTTTTAGCTCCTTTTTTTGTGCCTGAAATTTGTGTTTCCAAATTAAGAAAATTCTTAAACCTATTGAATTATAATATAAAACCCCCATTTCATAGCCTACCAATAGCTGTTGTATTTACCCGCTAATTAGCCCAGTTTAAATCTAGTAGCTAGTGTGTGTTGACCTTTCGTGATTAATTTTGCAGCTGTATGTTTGGTCTTTAGGCAAGGCAGCGCCTATGTAGTGTGGTTATTCCCCATAAATAGGCGATAACGCAGCATAAATGCCAAACATGCGCTGCCCTGCGGGTTCATCCTAGGGGCGATTAACTCTTTGTTGCTCGATTTTTACTTAGCCCACTAGGTTACAAATCTCGCGCCGTGATTAAATCGACCCTAGATTGAACAAATTTCAATCCACAAAGATCAACACACCCTAGACTCGCATTTTGAAGCAGCTTTGGTATATACTATGCGCGTAGGTAAAAAGGTTTATCTACGCTTATTCACATCATTGCCAATTGTAGTACTTAATTGATTTCCAACTGAATACAATTATGTACTGTAATTGGTACTTTGATGACAACTTATTAGAATACATTTAAGGAATATTTTAAGTGCAAGCAATTATTAAAGAATTCAAACTAGGTCAACATACAGTGACTCTAGAAACTGGTGCAATCGCTCGTCAAGCAGACGGCGCTGTACTTGCAAGCATTGGCGACACTTCAGTTTTAGTAACTGTTGTTGGTAAGCGTGAAGCACAACCTGGCCAAGACTTTTTCCCACTAACAGTTAACTACCAAGAGCGTATGTACGCTGCTGGTCGTATCCCAGGTGGTTTCTTAAAGCGTGAAGGTCGTCCTAACGATGGCGAAACACTTATTGCACGTCTTATTGACCGTCCAATTCGTCCACTTTTCCCAAGCGGTTTTGTAAACGAAGTACAAGTTATTGCTACTGTTGTTTCTGTTAACCCTGAAATCCAACCTGATATGGTTGCGATGATTGGTACTTCAGCAGCACTTGCTATCTCTGGTATCCCGTTCAGTGGTCCAATTGGTGCATCTCGCGTTGGTTACATCAACGGCGAATATGTACTTAACCCTACATTAAAAGAGCTTGAAGAAAGCCAACTTGATTTAGTGGTAGCCGGTACTGATAAAGCGGTACTTATGGTTGAATCAGAAGCTAACGTACTTGCAGAAGACGTAATGCTTGGCGCTGTTGTATATGGTCATGAGCAATCTCAAGCGATCATCACTGCAATCGAAGAATTTAAAGCAGAAGCAGGCAAGCCTACTTGGGATTGGACTGCACCAGCTAAAAACGTTGCACTAGAAGATAAAGTTGCAGCAATTGCTGCTGATAAAGTAGGCGCAGCTTACTTAATCACTGATAAAGTAGCGCGTAAAGAAGCACTTGGCGTAGCTAAAGATGAAGTTGTTGCAGTGTTAACAACTGAACTTGCTGAAGGCGAGTCTTTAGATAAGCAAGAAATTGGTAAAATATTCGGTTCACTTGAGAAGAAAATCGTTCGTGGCCGTATCGCTTCTGGCGAAAAACGTATCGATGGTCGTGAACCAGATATGATTCGTGCACTAGATGTAATGACTGGCGTATTACCGCGTACTCACGGTTCTGCTATCTTTACTCGTGGCGAAACTCAAGCGTTAGTAACAGCTACACTTGGTACAGAACGTGATTCACAGTTAATCGACGATTTAACTGGTACTCATAAAAACCACTTTATGCTTAACTACAACTTCCCTCCATTCTGTGTAGGTGAAACTGGTTTTGTTGGTTCTCCTAAGCGTCGTGAAATCGGCCATGGTAACCTTGCTAAGCGTGGTATTGCTGCTGTAATGCCAACATTGACTGAATTCCCATATTCAATCCGTGTAGTATCTGAAATCACTGAATCAAACGGTTCATCTTCAATGGCTTCTGTATGTGGTACTTCACTTGCACTTATGAATGCTGGTGTACCAATTAAAGCATCTGTTGCCGGTATTGCGATGGGTCTAGTTAAAGAAGACGATAAATTCGTTGTTCTTTCTGACATCTTAGGTGATGAAGATCACTTAGGTGACATGGACTTTAAAGTTGCCGGTACTGCTGCTGGTATTACAGCACTTCAAATGGATATCAAAATCGAAGGTATCACTCAAGAAATCATGCAAATTGCGCTTAAACAAGCAAAAGCTGCACGTTTACATATCTTAGAAGTGATGGATGAAGCAATTTCTGCTCCTTCTGAAGAGCTATCAATGTTTGCTCCTCGCATATACACAATGAAAATCCCACAGAAGAAAATCGCTGAAGTTATCGGTAAAGGTGGCGCAACTATTCGTCAGCTTACTGAAGAAACTGGTACAACGATTGAAATCGGTGACGACGGTACAATTAAAATTGCCGCTACAGATGGCGAAAGTGCAGCTAATGCAATTAGCCGTATTGAGCAATTAACAGCTGAACTTGAAGTAGGTACTATCTACGAAGGTAAAGTTGTACGTATTGTTGATTTCGGTGCGTTTGTAAACATTCTTCCTGGTAAAGATGGTCTAGTACATATTTCTCAAATTAGTACTGAGCGCGTTAATAACGTGGCTGATCACCTTTCTGAAGGTCAAGAAGTTAAAGTTAAAGTACTAGAAGTAGATCGCCAAGGCCGTGTACGTCTAAGTATTAAAGAAGCAATGGAATCAGCAGCACCTGCAGCTGACGCGCCAACTGACGCGTAATTGTTAACTTATTAATCTAGTTATATTAGCTAGATGATAAAAAAGGGGCTGTTTAGCCCCTTTTTTTTATGCTTTAATGAAACCTTATTGGACAAGGTCTGTCTTATATTAATCGCGATATATCTTGGTATTAAGGATTTTAATGATACTCAAACATTTAGCTTTGGCATCTTTTGCTATTTTGTCTTTAAGCGCTTGCCAAACTACAACAGATTCAGAACCAACCCCGATTGTTAATGTGCCATTTACTGCACCTTTAGCCTCTGACTTTAGAAGTGAAATTGCTATTGCACGCTACTCGGAGTTATTGAATAGGGCTGACTTAAGCGAAGAGCAACAAGCTAAGCTTTATTACGACCGTGGTGTACTTTTCGATAGTCTAGGTATGACCACTCTTTCGCGTATTGATTTTAACCGCGCAGTAAAACTTAAGCCTGATTTAGCTGAAGTATATAATTTTTTAGGTATTCAACATACGCTTATGCAGCAGTACGAAAAAGCCTATGAGTTTTTTGATTCAGCTCTTGAGCTTGATGAAGAGCATGAATATGCTTATTTAAATAGAGGTATAGCCCTTTATTACGGCGATAGAGCTGGCCTTGCTAAAAATGACTTTAACGAGTTTTTAGCCCGTTCTCCTAAAGATCCGTACCGTGTTTTATGGGTTTATTTAGCCCAGGCACAAGAGGATAAAGTAATCGCACTTGATGCACTTAAACAAAATGCGACTGCGCTTGATGATTCGCAATGGGCGTATCAGTTAATTTCTCTTTATACGGGCGATATGAGTGAACATGCATTTTTATCAGGCATTAGTGATGGTGTTAGAACTGAGCAAGAATATGCGCAGCGTTTATGTGAAGCTTATTTTTACTTAGCCAAAATGCATCAAGCAGCGGGTGAGCTTTATTTAGCATCAGACTATTTTAGGCTTGCGCTAGCAACCAATGTACATGAGTTTATTGAGTACAAATATGCGCGTTTAGAACTTGAGTTGATGGAAGGTGTTGACGCAAGTTAAGCGTTTTAAATTAATAGGTGTATTACTATGTTGTTTGTTAATTACAGGCTCGAGTAATCACCTTGGCGCTATTGGCTTTTGGCATGTTTTAAATACAAAAGCCAATGTTCTACAAAGTTATTGGAATTCACCAGCTTATTTTTCTGATCACCTAGAGCAGTTACCAAAGACCTCTTTAGCTATACTTGCTCGCAGTAAAGTTTCCTCAGCACAATATATGTATTCTCTTAAGCTTATTAAAAGTAGTCAGAGTGATACTGCAAAACAATTTTGGCTCTCCGCTATAAATGACTTAACAATCCCAGAGCGTAAAATATTAGCAACAAAGTTACTTGAGCAATCACGTTGGAGCGATTTAGAGTTACTCGCTAGTAAAAACAAATTACCAGCAGGGGATGTACTAAATCATCTAAAACTTCAGTTAAAAATACCACAGAGTAAAATATCTACTGCGTTTATCCACGATCTCGGTTTTTCATCTTTAAAAAATATAAGTAAGCCTAATAAGCAATGTATATTTAACGTGCTGACTATGAGCGATCATCGCAGTGGCTTATATAAACTTACAGAGTTTATTAATGCTTATAATAAACAACCAGAGCCCCGTGAAAATATTTTTTGCTTTTCAAAACCCGTTTACGTTGCGGGTATGCTTGAGTGTAAAAGTAGTACTAGTCAAATAGCAAAGTGTGACTGGCAATCATCTAAACTTAATAGCCAGCTTCCTAACAATTTTGATTTTATAGTGATGATGCCAAAAGGCGGAACGGCTAATGTTACGAATGGGACAATGCTAATAAACTCAAAAGCAAAATACAGTGTGTTTTTGCATGAGCTGATGCATTTTAACGGTTTTGAAGATGAATACGCTTTGCCTAAAACTAAGCAAGCATGGTTGTGTGCAAAAACAGGTTTTGTTGCACCTAATTTATTTATTTCTCATGGTGAGTCGCCGCCAACAGGTTGGCATAAAGCAAAGAGTTGCCAGGTAGGAGGTATTGCTTATAAACCTAGTGAAAATTGGTCTATTATGCAATATCAGCAGTTAGGGCTCTCAGCGCAGTATAGACAACTTTGGTTGAAACATTTAGATATGACCAATGGTAACTTTCATCGTCACCCTGGCGCGCTTACATTTGCAAATAAGGCCATATTAAATTAACAATTATCAGTATTAATTAATTGTTTTTTTAGGCTTAATAAATTGTTAGTTCTTGTTTAAAAAACACCCATACAGAACCGCTTTTTATAGACAAAATCAGTGTTTTTCAGTATAACTATAGTCATTAATGTCGTTTAAAAACAGGCAGTAAAAGCATCACTTAGTATTAAAAAGAGATGCCCTAATAAACTTATGATAATAAAAGGCCCTACATTATGACTTTGCTCTGGATACCCTTGTTATCCTTAATTGGCAGTGTTATTTCTGCATGCACAGGTAAGTTATCCCGCAATTTAAGCACTAGTTTAACGGCTCTTGCGCCTTTGACGGCTTTGGGGATTACTCTATACCATGCACCTGCCGTTTTAGCGGGCGAAACCATTCGTTATTCTTTAGCTTGGATCCCGTCAATAGGACTCGATTTGTCTCTGCGGTTAGACGGCCTCAGTTTATTGTTTATGTTTATGATTTTAGGCATAGGCTTGCTCGTTATCCTCTACACCCGTTACTACCTAAGCGCTAATGACTCAATGGCTAAGCTATATAGTTACTTAATGCTATTTATGACTGCAATGCTTGGTATTGTTATGTCTAACAACGTCATTCAACTGTGGTTGTTTTGGGAATTAACGAGCATCAGCTCATTTTTATTAATTAGTTTTTGGTGGCATAAATCAGAAGCGCGAAAAGGCGCACGTATGGCGCTTGCTGTAACAGGCGCGGGCGGTTTAGCGTTACTTGCTGGATTGATGCTATTAGGTGATATTGTTGGTAGTTACGACCTAGATGTTATTCTAGCGAGTAAAGCAATAATTCAATCTCATGATTTATACGAAGTAGCATTGGTATTGGTGCTACTGGGTGCGTTTACTAAATCGGCACAATTTCCATTTCACTTTTGGCTTCCTCATGCAATGGCTGCGCCTACGCCAGTAAGCGCGTATTTACATTCTGCGACGATGGTAAAAGCCGGTATATTTTTGTTAGCACGTTTTCATCCTGCTTTGGCAGGCACCGATACTTGGTTTTTACTTGTCGGGTTAACGGGTTTAGCTACGCTGTTGTTTGGTGCTTATATAGCACTATTTAAACACGACTTAAAAGGCTTGTTAGCCTATTCAACAATAAGCCATTTGGGTTTAATAACGCTATTACTCGGACTTGATACTGAGCTTGCGACTGTTGCTGCTATTTTTCACATAATTAACCATGCAACGTTTAAAGCGTCGTTATTTATGGCCGTTGGTATTATTGATCACGAAACGGGTACGCGCGATATGCGTAAATTAAATGGTATGTGGCGATACTTACCATACACTGCAACGCTTGCGATGGTCGCGGCGGCTGCAATGGCAGGAGTTCCTTTACTAAATGGCTTCTTGTCTAAAGAAATGTTTTTTGCAGAAACGCTACACCAGCAAGTGCTTGGTTCTATGTCGTGGTTAATTCCAGTACTGGCAACTGTTGCAGGTGCATTAGCTGTTGCGTACTCAGCACGCTTTATTCATGACGTGTTTTTTAATGGTGAACCAATTGATTTACCTCGTACGCCGCATGAGCCACCGCGCTATATGCGTGTACCAATAGAAATACTCGTTGTGATTTGTTTGTTAGTGGGTATGTTCCCGCACTTTACAATTGATGGCATTTTATCTGCGGCGTCTTTAGCTGTACTTGGAAAAGAAATGCCAGTGTACGAATTAGCTATCTGGCACGGGTTTAACTTGCCTCTACTAATGAGTGCGATGGCGATTGCTGGCGGCTTATTTATTTATATTAATCGTAAATATCTATTTCAATTTCAAGCATCGTTACCACCTCTAAACGCTAAAAAAACGTTTGAACGTGTGATATTAAGCGTTATTGCTTGGTGTCAGTCAAAGGTAAGCAGTACAGAAAATGGATCGCTGCAGCGCTACCTTGTAATTATGCTAGCGGTAGTATTGCTGTGTGCGGGTTGGCCATTATTTGAAATGCAACAACTTGCCGGAAGCATGCCACTTACCCCTGTTGATGTGCACAATGCAATTGGTGCAGGCTTATTGATTATTGGTGCTCTTGCCACCGTTATTTGGCATCGCTCTCGAATGGTATCGCTATTAATGCTCTCAATTGTAGGATTAATGGTGTCGGTTGTATTTACACGCTTTTCTGCTCCAGATTTAGCGCTTACGCAGCTAACTGTTGAGGTTGTTACTATTATTTTACTTATGCTGGCATTGTTTTTCTTGCCTCAGCATACGCCAAAAGAATCAAGTTCATTACGCGTACTTCGAGACTTAGCAATAGCCTCTACGTTAGGTGTAGTGATAGCGAGTATTTGTTATGCATTACTTACACGTCCATTAGATTCAATCTCAGACTTCTTTATTGCTAACGCTAAAATTGGTGGCGGTGGTACTAACGTAGTTAACGTTATTTTAGTCGACTTTAGGGGCTTTGATACGCTTGGTGAAATTACCGTATTAGGCATTGCCGCATTAGGTATATTTAAAGTACTTTCTCGAATCCCATTATTTATGCCAGCGAGCGACAGCGAAGGGCGCCCATGGGCACGAGAGCGCCATCCAATATTACTGGCGAGTATTTCACAAAGTTTATTACCGCTTGCGTTATTAGTTTCTGCATATATTTTCTTACGTGGGCATAACTTACCTGGTGGTGGCTTTATTGCTGGGTTAGTAACGTCAATCGCGTTTATTTTGCAATACATGGCGCATGGTACAGCATGGATAAACGAACGCTTTGATGTTAATTATCGCAAAATTATAGCCTCAGGCATTGGTATTTCTTTGTTTACAGGTGTGGGTAGTTGGTTCTTCGATAAGCCATTTTTAACAACTTGGTTTGACTACTTTGATATTCCGTTTGTCGGTAAAACAGAGCTTGCCAGCGCGATTGCATTTGACCTAGGTGTTTACTTAACTGTTGTAGGCGCTACGTTAATGATTTTAGCAAGCTTAGGTAATATGACAGCAGATACCCAGAAAAAAGAGGTAAATATTTAATGGAATTATTGTACGCATCTTGCGTTGGAGTATTGGTCAGTTGCGGTGTGTTTTTACTGCTAAGAGCTCGTACGTTCCCTGTAGTACTTGGGCTTACTATGATTTCATACGCTGTTAACTTATTTTTGTTTTCAGCAGGTCGCCTTACTATTAATAAAGCGGTAGTACTTGGTACTGGCACAGAATACGCCGATCCTCTACCTCAAGCATTAGTACTAACTGCAATAGTGATTGGTTTTGCGATGACTGCATTTGTGGTTATTTTGGCAATACGTGGGCGCGCCGATTTAGGTAGTGACCATGTTGATGGTTATGTGCCTAACACCTCTGCAGATAATAAGGAGCAAAAATGATCCAACATTTAGCTTCGCTACCTATTTTATTACCTATGTTGACGGCAGTTATTTTATTGCTGCCGCCATGTGGTAAAAGCGTCAAAATTCGCCGCTTAGTTTCAATTGTAATGGCAATAGCTACTTTTGCCATTAGTGTGCTTTTACTTGTACATATTAATAATACAGGTATTAATGTTTACGCTATTGGTAGTTGGTCTGCACCATTTGGGATAGTCTTAGTCGCTGACATGTTATCTACCTTATTGGTTACGTTAACTTCACTTTTAGGTTTGGGCGCTATTTTATATGGTAGTGCTGGCGATGATGAAAAGGGCAGCTTTTATCATCCACTTGTCCACTTTTTAATATTGGGTGTAAATGGCGCGTTTTTAACTGGCGATTTATTTAACCTATTTGTTTTTTTTGAAGTGTTACTGATTGCATCATATGCACTGTTAATGCACGCAGGTGATAAACAAAACACTCGTGCGGCACTGCAATATGTAATATTAAATTTAGTTGGCTCAAGCGTGTTTTTAATCGGTTTGGGTATTTTGTACGGTGTACTTGGTACGCTTAATATTGCAGATATGGCGCAAAAAGTATCACAGCTTTCGGGCGATGATGTATACCTAGCAAAAGCAGGTGGTTTATTACTACTCATTGTATTTGCTTTAAAGGCCGCACTATTACCTCTGCATTTATGGCTTCCAAATACGTATTCAAGCGCTAAACCTGTAGTTGCAGCATTGTTTGCGATTATGACCAAAGTAGGCGTTTACGCCATGCTTCGTGTTTACACGGTGATATTTGGCGAACAAGCAGGAGCGCTTGAACATATGGCGCAGCCTTGGCTTTGGGGCTTAGCAATTGCCACCATTATAGTGGGTGCCATTGGCGTTATGGCAGCGCAAGACTTACGTAAACTCACCTCTAACTTAGTATTAGTATCGGTAGGTACGTTGGTTGCGCTAATTGCATTGCAAAATGTAAATGCCACTGCTGCACTTTTATATTATTTAGTGCATTCAACAGTTGTTAGTGCCGCACTGTTTTTACTAGCAGACCTTGTTTCTACGCAGCGCGGTAAAGTTGGTGATAGGCTAGTAGCGGGTCGCTCTGTTAAACAACCATTTTTATTAGGTGTGTGCTTTATTGTTGCGGCTTTAACTGTAGTTGGTATGCCGCCACTATCAGGCTTTGTAGGTAAAATTTGGATACTTAAAGCCACATTAAATAGTGAGCAAGCTTTACTATTTTGGCCTATATATTTAGTAACAAGCTTCGCGTTGTTGGTAGCGCTTTCGCGTGCTGGCACGACCTTGTTTTGGGAGCATAAAAGTAAAAATAGCGAAAATGCAGATTGTGCAAATGCACACCCGTTGCAGGTAATTGTAATTATAGGTTTACTTGCGTGTTCGCCATTGCTCGTTATTTTTGGCGGACCAATAAGTGAATACATGCTAGGTGCTGCTACTCAGTTACATGATATAAGCGGCGGTATTAATGCTGTACTTAAAGGAGGCATGTGATGAGATTACAAGCCCGTTTTCGTTGGTTACCAACGCCATTTCGTAGCTTATTTTTGTTTATGGTTTGGCTATTGTTAAATAATAGCGTGTCGGTAGGGCACTTAGTATTAGCGACTATTTTTGCAATACTTATCCCGATATTAAGTTTTTCGCTTCGCGAGCCTCAGCCACTAATTTTAAAGCCGGGCTTGGCTCTTAAGCAGTTGCTTATTGTGCTGTACGATATTGTCGTAGCAAATTTACAAGTGGCTTTACTTATACTTGGGCCATCTAAAAATTTGCGTCCGGCATTTATAAAAGTACCGATAGATTTAACTCATGATATGCCAATTACCATATTGGCCAGTAGTGTATCGCTTACACCCGGTACAGTGAGTGCAGAGGTTTACCCAATTGCTGAATCGTTACCTGAGGGTGAAGAGCCAACACAACGCTACTTATTAATACATGTGCTTGACCTTAAAGATGAAGAAGCACTTATCAAACAAATAAAACAACGCTACGAAGCTCCACTAAAGGAGATATTTCAATGTTAGACACCGTATTACTCATTGTTTTTTCGATGATTGGCTTATCATTATTGCTTAATTTATGGCGATTGATCATTGGTCCATCAGTGCCTGATCGTGTTTTAGCGCTCGATACAATGTACATTAACGTCATTGCACTGATTATTTTATATAGCATTAGTATGGATACAGGGCTTTATTTTGAAGCTGCACTGCTTATTGCCATGCTAGGTTTCATAAGTACAGTTGCAGTGTGTAAGTATTTACTACGTGGCGATATAATTGAATAAGGTGAAAACATGATCAGCGAATGGGTTGTATCAATATTATTGTTATTTGGTGGTACGTTTATTTTAATTGGCTCAATAGGCTTAGTTAAACTACCTGACTTTTTTATGCGTTTGCATGGGCCAACTAAAGCAACAACGTTGGGCATGGCAAGTATGCTAATTGCAGCTATGGTTTATTTTGCAAATTCAGGACATGGCCTAAGTGTTAAAGAAATACTCATTACTATATTTTTACTAATTACGGCACCGATTAGTGGTTACATGCTAATAAAGTCAGCTATTCATCATAAGCTAAAAGCCAAAGAAGGCACTAAAGGCCTAGATAATGTAGAAGACGATTAACATAAAAATATATTTATAAAAGGCCGAATAAATTAATTTTATTCGGCCTTTTTAGTGACTGCTTGTACCCTTTACAAGACTAATTAATAATGTAACTATAAAACGATTATTTATATGAAAGGATATTATTATGGGTAAGGTACTACTTTTATCATTACTGATTTTTTCTAGTAGTTTATATGCTGAACAAAATACTAAGCAGCAAAAAATAGATGAACTTATTAGTGTAATGAATTTAGATTCAATGGTTGACTCTATGTACGGCCAGGTTGAAGGTATGATGAAAGGCATGTCAGACCAAATGGGCGTTAAGCCTTCTGAACAGGCAATTTTTGATAAGTACTACAGCGACATGACGACGGTATTAAAAACCGAAATGAGCTGGGCCAAAATGCAGCCGATGATGATTAGCGTGTACGACAAACATTTTAGTGAGCAAGAAATTGCCGATATGCTAGCGTTTTATAAAACAGATACAGGGCAAAAAATACTTGAAAAAATGCCTGTTGTAATGCAAGAGTCTATGCAAATGTCACAAAGCTTAATGAAAGATGCTATGCCTAAAATACAAACTTTAGCGCAGCAACTAAGCGACGAATTAGAGCAAAGCCGTAGCGAATCAAACTAGGGCAGCGCATGTTTGGTATTTATGCTGCGTTATCGCCTATTTATGGGGAATAACCACACTACATAGGCTCTGCCTTGCCTAAAGACCAAACAGTCTGCTGTAAATTAAACCACCAATGATCAACACGCCCTTAGATTAATACGCGCCTTACTTAGGCGCTTCTCTCCTAAATTACCCCCCTCCAGATAATACACGCCCGATATCAGCTTAAGTTAATTATGTTTTTGTCACTATACTAATGAGCAACAATACTTAATCAATTTGAGGGATTAAATTCGGCGCTAACTGCGTTAAACATTTTGATATACGATTGCATGGATGCAGAGGCAATTAGTGATAACAACTAAATAACGAAACCTTTGCCTTGTTATCAACACGATTTTCTTGTCTTAAATAGGTTACTTAATTAAGCGAATTGGTATTATTTTATTAGTTTTAAAATAGTCATTGACCTATGTGTTGCACCTAGGTTTATTATGAAGCTACTGAAACACGACGGAGCTAAATTATGTATGTTAAACAACTCGCCAAGTTAATGGGCGTGACTGCCGATACTGTTCGTCATTACACACGTGTTGGGTTACTTAACCCAATACGCAGTGAAGAAAATGGCTATCAAGAGTATACAAAGCAAGACCAGCAGCGTTTAAAGTTTATTATTAGCTCTCGTCAACTTGGTTTTTCACTCAAAGATATTCAACACATTATAGGCGAGTCAGAGCAGGGGAATTGTCCTTGTCCGTTAACGCGTAAACTCATTACTAAACGCCTAGAAGAAACCGAAGCACTATTTCAAGAAACATTAAAATTACGAAACAGAATGCATGCAGCTCTGGCGCAATGGGATACATCAGCCGATGGTGCAAATGCCAGTGACGTGTGTAGTTTAATAGAATCATTTGTTGATCCAATAAACGATTCTGCAAATAAGGAGCAGCGTAATGACGACTAATACAAAAGACACCGCGCAAAACTTTATTATTGAAGGTGCTAATTGCGGCAGTTGTGTGGCTAAAATTGAAAAAGCCCTTAATAGCGTGCAAGGCGCGCAAAACGTGGAAATGAACTTTGCACAGCGTACTGTCCGTGTAGAAGGTAAAGCCTGCGAAAGCACGCTTATTAAAGCAGTCGAAAACATTGGTTATTCAGCTAAGCCAATGAGTAACGAGTCTGATCAAGATGCACTTGATGAAAAAGCAAAGTCGGACGAGGCACATTACAAAAAGCTAATGCGTAATATGATATTAGCGTTAGGGGTCGGTGCGCCGTTAATGATATACGGGCTTATTTTTGACATGAGTGTGACCACCGACACACAACGAATAGCATGGTTTTTAGTGGGTATAGTCACGCTTGTGGTTATGGCTATATCAGGTAAACAATTTTACAACGGTGCATGGCAGGCCTTCAAAAACCATGCTGCCAATATGGATACATTAATAGCGCTTGGTACAGGTACTGCGTGGTTGTATTCAATGTTTGTGGTAATAGCACCAAACTTATTACCGGAAGTTGCAAGACACGTATATTTTGAAGCATCATCGATGATCATCGGTTTAATTAGTTTAGGGCTCGCTTTTGAAGTAAAAGCACGTGGGCGCACCTCACAAGCAATTAAACGCTTAATTGGCCTGCAACCAAAAACTGCACGCGTAATTCGCGATGGGCAAGAGCAAGACATCGACATTAGTGATGTTGTAAAAAATGATGAAGTACGCGTACGTCCGGGTGAAAAAATCCCTGTGGATGGCGATGTTATTGAAGGCAGCAGTACGGTTGATGAGTCAATGCTTACTGGTGAGCCAATGGCTGTAAGCAAAAAAACGGGCGACAAAGTCGTTGCCGGAAGTATTAATAAAAGTGGCACTTTATTATTTAAAGCCACGCACATTGGTAGCGAAACCACACTTGCCAATATTATCAATATGGTAAAGCGTGCACAAAACTCTAAGCCATCAATAGGGCGCTTAGCTGATGTTATATCAGGAATATTTGTACCAACAGTCATGATTATTGCAGTACTTGCTGGCCTTGCATGGTTAAACTTTGGACCTGAGCCATCAATTGCTTATGCCGTTGTTGCAATAACCACTGTACTTATTATTGCGTGTCCTTGTGCGCTAGGACTCGCAACCCCTATGTCGGTTATGGTGGGTATTGGTAAAGCTGCAGAGTCAGGAATATTAATTCGAAATGGTGAGTCGCTGCAAACAACATCTAAAATCACCACCATGATTTTAGATAAAACAGGCACTATTACTCAAGGCACACCGCAAGTTACCGATGTAGTTACGTTTAACAACAGTGATGAAAATACAGTAATGCAACGTGTTGCAAGCCTTGAAAGTAGCTCAGAGCATCCACTGGCAGAAGCAATTACGGCACACGCTAAAAAGCAGGGCTTAACTTTAAGTAAAGTAGCCGACTTTAACGCAATTACAGGTAAAGGTGTAACTGGCAGTGTTGACGGGCAAACATTGTTGTTTGGTAATAAAGCGCTAATGGATAAATATGATGTAGCCGTTGATGATGCAACCGAGCAAGCTCAAACACTTGCCAGTGATGCTAAAACGCCCATGTATTTTGCAAGTAATAATAAGCTCCAAGCTATTATTGCAGTAGCAGATCCTATTAAAGAGGATTCAGTTGAAGCTATTAAACGCCTGCAAGATAAAGGTATCCACCTAGTTATGCTAACAGGTGATAACAAAGCCACTGCACAAGCCGTTGCTAAGCAAGTTGGTATTGATGACTTTATTGCAGAAGTAATGCCCGATGATAAAGTAAACGAAGTAACAAAGCGCCAAGCAAACGGTGAAATAGTGGGTATGACAGGTGACGGTATTAACGATGCCCCCGCACTTGCGCAAGCCGATGTAGGGTTTGCAATTGGCACAGGTACCGATGTTGCAATAGAAAGTGCAGACATTACCTTAATGCGTGGTTCGTTACATGGCCTTGCTGATGCAATTGCAGTGAGTAATGCAACTATTTCAAATATTAAACAAAACCTATTTGGTGCCTTTATTTATAACGTGGCGGGTATTCCGATTGCAGCCGGCGTGTTGTATCCATTTTTTGGAATACTACTTAACCCTGTTGTTGCCGGTGCAGCTATGGCACTTTCATCGCTTACAGTGGTAAGTAACGCTAATCGCTTACGTTTTTTCAAACCAAATAAATCGTAATTTAAGCTAAGGAGTACATTATGTTGATGATTAATATAGGTGGTGCACTGTTAATAGCCGCAATTATTTATTGGTTTTGGCTATACAAACCAGAGCAAACACAAAGTGATGACAACAAAGTAACGATAGTCGTTGATAACGGTGTTTATAAGCCAGGACACATTAAAGTGGCAGCCAACAAAGAGGTTGTACTTACCTTTGATAGAAAAGACAGCGCGCCGTGCGCCGAAACCGTGGTATTTCCACAGCTTGATATAAGTAAAACGCTGGCAATGGGTGATGGCAATACAGTTAAACTACCTGCGCTTGAAGCCGGTGAGTATGACTTTCATTGCCAAATGAAAATGTACAAAGGCAAGCTAGTTGCTCAGTAACCTGAACTAAGTAGGTGTTGGGGTCGTATAGTTGCCTTATATAAGTTATGAGTAGGAGTGGTTACATTAAATGAATAAATTAAACCCTAAAAAATTATTGAATAGTAAATGGACCGCAACACCTTCTATAAATAAAGAAAAACACTTCATTATTGTTGAGGTGGAATTTGATGAAGATGGCAACGTAATTGAGTGTATTACTGAGGCTGTTATGTCAAAAAATCAATATCCAATTAGTTGGCGAGATTTAAAAGATAACCAAAAGTGGCTGCAAGGGTGGAAGTAGTTTAAATCTACATAGTTTACCTCACTCCAATAGCGGCACATTTGCAGATAGCTGGCACACGATGTAGGTTTGCTTAACTCAAGCGAACCTATATTTTACGGCGCATTAAGTTATGAACTCAATGCTATAACTTAGCTCATATATCACATTCTTCCTGAGTAATTCGCCATTTGGCAACAAAACAGTTAATTTCAAAATATCCTTCCCAAATCTTTATAATAAATCTCAAAAATAATGTAACTGACTAATTATAAATGAATTAATTTTTTAATAGCCTCGAATAAATCCTATGCTACTTCCATGTTCATATTCAGTTTATTTTGAAGACTAACCCAAACGCCCCCCTTATTGGCTTTTTAGCAAAAGTGTGTCTTTTTAATTAAACTTAACTAATTGATTTATAATGGCTTATTGTTTTTAGTTAAATGGCTGTTGCTAAATAGCAACAATAACACCTCCCCAAATTAAGCTTCTTTCGCTTTATATTGTTTAACTCATTGTTTTCAAATAATAAATAAAAAGTGGCACCGAAGTTGTAATACCTAGAGTGTATTAAGCAAAACGTGATGAAAGCCAAAGGCCTTAATCGCAACAACCCAATGAAGGAATACTATTATGAAAACATTTCAATCAACACTAGTACTAATGGCGCTAGCTTCTTCATCAGCGGCTTTTGCAGCAACAGATTTTGATACGCTAGACGTAGATGGTAATGGCGCAATCAGCCAAGCCGAAGCTTCAGTAGATGCTGAGCTTTTAAGCAAATTTGAAGAACTCGATACAAACCAAGATGGTGAGCTATCTGAAGATGAGTTTTCTAAGGCCTAAAATTAAAGCCTTAAGCAGTTTAAGCAGTTAATGCTCTGTAATGTTATCTAAATTCTGAGTTGCCAAAGACAACCTAAGTAGGCAAGGGAGCCTACTAAAAAGAATAACCAGGAAGTGACTAGAGAGCACTATAGAGCAAATTTATTTAGGACACCGCATACTTTTGAAGGATTAAATTATGAAAAAGCTACAATCAACATTTGTACTTATGGCTATTGTTTCTTCGTCAGTAGTATTTGCAAACACAGACTTTGAAACACTCGACGCAGACGACAACGCTTCAACTAGCCAAACTGAAGAATCGGCGCAAGTGATAGAGCAATTTGACGAGCTGAATGTTCAAAGTAGCGGTGGTCCGACAGAAAATGATTTTTTTGAATATTAATTTATAAACACTTTACTCCTAAAGGATCTTTGAAAAGGACTTCTTACCTCTAATCAGGTCACCCCTAATCAGGCTCAAAGCCTAAGGAAACGATTATGAAAACACTACACAAAACTTTAGGGCGTATTGATCTTTGTGGATTGAAATTTGTTCAATCTAGGGGAGATTAAATCGCGGCGCGAGGTTTGTAACCTAGTGGGCTAAGTAAAAACCGAGCAACAAAGAGTTAATCGTCCCTAGAAAGAACCCAAAGGGCAGCGCATGTTTGGTATTTATGCTGCGTTATCGCCTATTTATGGGGAATAACCACACTACATAGGCTCTGCCTTGCCTAAAAACCAAACATACTGCTGCAAATTCACCCGCCAAAGATCAACACGCCCTACCACTTGTAGCCCTTGCTTCTTCTTCAGCGGCGTTTGCTGCGGTAGATTTTGATTCTTTTGATACTGATGGCGACGGCGTAATTAGTAAAACAGAAGCCCAAGTAAACTCGCAACTAGTACAGCTTTTTGATCAATTAGATGCAGATGGAAATGGCGAATTATCTAAAGAAGAGTTTTCGAAGGTTCAGTAACAGGCTCTATATTTAAGTTAGTCGTAAAGCCTTACCAGTCATACTCACAAAGCAGCTAAGTAATTAATACTTAGCTGCTTTTTTGTGCATTTAATTTAATATATTACTTTTTAGTCACCAAAGTAGTGCAAAACACGAGTTTGAATATCATTAAGTTGCTGATTGTTAGGTTATTTTATTGTTGGTTTTAAACTTGCAAATCTATTTATAACTTAGGTCAATGAGTATTTAAAATGGCGCGAATGAGTTATATCAGTAGTGTTGAGCGCTACCACGAATATGAGCATGTAATACACAGCTTACTTGAATCTATTTTGATGAGTATTGAGGATGGGTTAACTAAGGAGCGTGATACCCGCTACCTGATTAAGCAGTACCCATTTTTAGAATTACAATATTGTTTAAATGCAGAAGGTTTGCAGCAGGGTAATAATGTCTGCTTTAAACGGGCATATAGAAAAAAGCTAGGTGAAAGTGGTAATCAACAAGATTTAAGCGAGCGCCCCTATTTTTTGAACGCTAAAACAAGTGATAGGGTGTGCTTTACTGATCCCTACATTTCTATAGCGACTAACCATTTATGTATATCGGCGATTAAAGAACTAAAAAAACCAATTAATAATCAACATTACTTGGTCGTTGATGTGAGCTTAACGCAGCTTATTGAGTTTGTAATGGGTGATACTGCGCGCGCTAATATGTCGCCTTACTTTAAAGCGGGTTACGGTATTATTGTTGCGTGCTTATTTTGCTTAGTATTATTTTTACTGAATATCGTTTTTAATGATATATACGCGCTATTAACCCATGTAGATACCTCATCAGACCCACTTGAACCCTTTAGTATCATTATTTACATCACCCTAGCATTAGCAGTATTCGATTTAGGTAAAACAATACTCGAAGAAGAAATCCTTATGCATAAGGATATTTTTAGGCACTCATCTACGCGGCGCACTATTACACGGTTTATATCTACCGTGTTAATTGCTATATCAATTGAGGCGTTGTTAACTATGTTTAAAGCGGCGTTGGGGCAATCGGAGTATTTAATGCCTGCAATAGCGATGATGCTTGCAGTAGTGGGGCTTTTAATTGCACTAGCTATTTATGTTTATTTAGGAGCAAAGGCCGAAACGCTATTAATGCGGGCTCGTTTAAAACAAAAATCCTCCAAGTAGGAGGATTTTTATATTACATAACTATTAATAGTTATTTATTGTTTATCTTGCGCGCGTTTGGCTTTAAAGTCAGACTCGCTCGTCCACTTTGGCCAATCGCCATTGTTTGCAAGTTGAGTGGCTATATCAACAATAAGATCTATATCTTGCTTAACACCACCTAACGACCAATCAGCAGAGTAGTCGTCTGCTTCTTTATGGTACTTATGCGCAATGTACTCAGGATCGGTATCGCCCAGGCTCATAAATAATAAACTAGGCACGCCTTGCTTAGAAAGTGAGAAATGATCAGATCTAAAAAACAAGCCATTTTGCGGGCGAGGATCCATTTTAACAACACGGCCTTGTGATTTTGCAGCCTTTGCTAAATAGTTTTCCATTGTCGATAAATCTTTACCGTATTGTAAAATGTAGTCAGTGCCATCAAGCACGTTCATGCCATCAATATTTAATAGACCGACCATTTTTTTTGTAGGTACAACCGCACCCGATGCAAATTCTTCAGAACCAATTAACCCCGTTTCTTCTGCTGTAAAGTTAGTAAAAATAATTGAGCGTTTAAATGGTTTTTGCTTGTTCATTTTGCTCATGATGCGTGCTATTTCAAGCGTGGCTGCAGTGCCTGAAGCGTTATCTACTGCGCCGTTATAAATCTTAGGGCCAGTATCCGTTTGTTTAGTACCAAAGTGGTCCCAGTGAGCGCTAATAACAACGTATTCGTCAGGTGATTCGCTACCTGTAATTTGTGCAACTACGTTATGCGATTTTGCATGAGATACTTCGTTTTTAAAGGCAAGGTTTGCTTTTAAGTTGAGTGGCGTCGCTTTAAAGTCATCATTTAATGCTGCTTGTTTTAAATCTTGATAGTTAAGCTTTGCGGCGTTAAACATTTTCTCAGTCGCATCAAGTGTTAGCCAGCCCATAACCGGTAATTTAGACGCGTTTAAATTGTTATCCATTAACGTGTATTTAGTGCCGGTGTTTGAACTTTCAACTACGCCCCAAGGGTATGCCGCAGGTGCTGTTTCATGAACAATAAATACAGCCTTTGCACCTTGGCGAGCGGCTTCTTCATATTTATAAGTCCAGCGACCGTAGTAGGTCATTGCATTACCAGTAAAAAGGGCATTGTTTTGAGTAGCAAAGCCTGGATCGTTAACTAGCACAACCACTGTTTTACCCGTTACATCAATATTTTTATAGTCATTCCAGCTATATTCTGGCGCATTAATACCGTAGCCCGCAAATACAACGTCAGAGCTTCTTACATCAATTAATGGCTGAAGTTGCTCGGTACGTGCGGTAAAGTCTTTGCCTGATTCAAAGCTCAAATCACCTACCTTTAACTGCATGTCCTGATTAGCTGTCACCATTGCCATTTTTACAGGCTGTAAGTATTTACCTTTATAAGCACCGGTTAAACCCAGCGCTTTATATTGCTCGCTTAAGTAGCCTACTGTTTTCACTTCGCCATGAGTAAGCGGGCCTCGGCCTTGAAAGTCATCAGAGGCTAGCGTTTTAATATGCTGTTTAATATTGCTAAGGCTTACACCGGCTGTATTTTCTAATGGGGTTTGTTCGCTTGCAGGCTCTGAGCAGCCAAAGAGTGCAACTAGCAGGCTTAGGCTAGCGCTTTTTAAAAGAGTAGATGCCATAGTCTTCATATTGTTATTTAATTAGGCTTTCAATATAAAGGAAGCACCGCAGCGATGTCGAATTTTTATAGAGAACTTTTCATTCAATTGCAGATTGATTTTATAAGGTGTATAAATAACGAACAACCTAAAGGAGCACATAATGAGCCAATGTAAAAAAAGTGGGTATTTATTTATAGCGAGTGGCATTGCATTTTTTGCTGCTGCAATATTAGCTGAGCAGGAGACATTTTTTGTGCTGTCTGCTTCTTTTATAATATTGGGCACTATAAGTATAAAAAAAGCGGCTTAATAACCGCTTAGTTTTTTAGCTAAATATAAAGCTTAAATACAATACTTGGCACTAAAAGCAAAAAACCAGCATTAGCTGGTTTTGTAGTATAAGTTGCAGTTAGCTTTATGCGTCTGCAAGCTTTACGCGGATCTTACTTTTATCAACAGTAGATTGGTTAAGTGCTTTAATGGCGCTTTTACTTTCTATGTCGTTTGGCATTTCTAAAAAGGCAAAGCCTTTAGATTGGCCAGTTTCTTTATCAAGTACCAAGTTGCAGGTAGTCACTTTACCGTGCTCTGCAAATAAAGTACGAAGCTCATGCTCAGTGGTAGCACGAGACAAGTTACGAACTAATAGTTTCATAATGAACCTAAATAATTATGTCAGTACTAATTATCTCAAGTAACTCAGCTTTAACCTAATTTTATTTTAAAACATATATAAATAAACGTTCTATAGGAATAATTGTTTGTATCACACTGAAAAAACATAGCTTTTATAATTTTAAATGGATTGCCATTAAATTGGTCATGTTAATTGGTAATTGAGTTGTGGTTATTTGCATAGTTAATTGGTAAGTTTATGTTTTATTAACTTACTATTAACTATAAAGCTAACAATGCCTAAATATAATCTTAAACTGCGTAATGTAATTACAACCGCACTTCTATCTTGTTTAGTTGTTGGTTGTGGCAGCTCTGGCTCTGATTCTACGGTGCAAAATAATGAAGCGATTACTTTAAAAACTCCAGCAATAATTGGTGGTAATAGCCGAGGCGAAGTTATTAGTGATAGTAATGATGCAATAACAGGCTCATTAACCATTACTGATCAACAATCCGGTGAGGCTGCTTTTATAGCACAAGAAAATAGCGCTACAAGCTATGGTTTTTTTAGCTTAAATGCTGGTGGATATTGGTCATACACACTTGATGATTTAAATGCTTCAATAGCATCTTTAAGGGAAGATGAAACACTGCAAGACACAATAACAGTAAACTCTTTAGATGGTACTGGCGCACAAATTATCATAACAATTGTTGGTGCACCAATAACTCAAGCTGATGGCTTTGAGAACATCTCGCACGTGTTATTGCAATCAGATGGCGTAGATTCGGGACTTGACGCATACACACTTATTGAAAATATATTCGGCGAAGGGTCAATTGAATCTCCAGACTTATACGCTGGCAATCATGAAAGTGTTGTCCATATTATCGAAGGTACCGATACGATAATTGGTAACCATTTTGTATTTTTAGCCCACCGAGATGATGACCAAGATAAAGACAAAGGTGCAAGTGACAGGCAACGCAACGAAATAAAAACCTACGATAAATCACCGCAAGAAACACTGGCGTTTGAGGGGGAGACATTTCAATATAGCTGGAAATTTAAAGTAAGTAGCGAGCTTGAGCTTACGAGTAAGTTTAGCCATTTTTTTCAAATAAAAGCCCGTAACGAAAGTAACGACAACACCAATGGTAATGACGATCAGCCTATTATCACTCTCTCAGGTGCACAAAAAAACAGTACAGGCAATCAACTGCAAGTGCGGTATAGCGCAGGCTTTGACGAAAACGGTAACAGCACGGGTCTTGATAAAAACTTAATTGAAACCGACTGGTCTTTAATTACAGATGAATGGGTCGAGGTATTTGTACAAGCTACATTTAGTGAAAGTGGTAAGCTTGATATGACATTAACGCGCTTAAGCGACAACGCAGAGATATTTAATATAAGCGAGCAAAACATAGATATGTGGCGCGGCTTTAATGATGATGATTTTGCTCGTCCTAAGTGGGGAATATACCGCTCAATTGTTGAAACCGACAGCCTTCGAGTTGATGAAGAACGTGTTAGGTTTGCTGATTTTTCTATCACAAGAGGTAAGTTAGCGCAGTAAGCTATTTTATCAATTAGCATGAAAAAGCCGTTAATAATTATGCATTATTAACGGCTTTTTTTATTCTTTGATAAAAATAGTTATTTTACTTCTTTGCCCGCTGCTTGTTGATCAGCATGGTAGCTTGAGCGTACAAACGGACCTGAAGCCGCGTGAGTAAAGCCAATTTCGTCTGCATACGCTTTTAAGCCGTCAAACTCTACTGGTGGCACGTAGCGTTTAACCGGTAAGTGATGCTTAGATGGTTGTAGATATTGGCCTACAGTTAGCATGTCAACGTTGTGTGCACGTAAATCGCGAAGCACTTCTTCAATTTCGCTAATTTCTTCACCTAAACCTACCATTAAGCCTGATTTAGTTTTAACTTCTGGGTGAGCTTCTTTAAAGCGGCGAAGTAATTCTAATGACCATTTGTAGTCAGCACCTGGGCGAGCTAGTTTGTATAAACGTGGCGCAGTTTCAAGATTGTGGTTAAACACATCTGGTGGTGTCTCGATTAATATCTCTAATGCGCGGTCCATACGACCACGAAAATCAGGTACTAAAATTTCGATAGTGATAGTTGGATTATGTTTACGAATCTCGCGAATACAATCGGCAAAATGCTGTGCACCACCATCACGTAAATCATCACGATCAACTGAAGTGATTACAACGTAGCTTAGCTTCATATCTTTAATAGTAAGTGCTAGCTTTTCAGGTTCAGTGGCATCAGGTTTTAATGGGCGACCATGGGCAACATCACAAAATGGGCAACGACGAGTACAAATAGCACCTAAAATCATAAAGGTAGCTGTACCGTGGTTAAAACATTCAGACAGGTTAGGGCACGAAGCCTCTTCACATACCGAGTGTAAGCCATGCTTACGTAGCGCTTTTTTAATGCCGTCAATGCGATCGGTTGATTTAGGTAAGCGAATTTTTAACCATTCTGGCTTACGCAACATTTCAGTTTTTTCTGTAGGTAAAACTTTTACTGGGATCAACGCCATTTTTTCTGCGTCGCGTAGTTTTACACCTGGTTCCATTTTGACTGGTTTATTCATTCGTTTTCAAACCCTTCAGTATGCTTAACCTGTGTTGCATTAAGCTTCTTGATCATGTGTTTCACCAATCCTTCACCTGCACTTTCTAGGTTTTGAGGACCATCTAATTCTCTAGTTTGCACCATATTCATGCCCGCATAACCACATGGGTTAATGCGTAAAAATGGACTTAGGTCCATGTTAACATTTAATGCTAAGCCATGAAACGAGCAACCACGACGAACCCTTAACCCAAGGGATGCAATTTTGCTGTCGTTAACGTAAACACCGGGTGCATCAGCTTTAGCATAAGCTTCAATACCATACTCGGCGAGTGATTCAATAATGCACTCTTCAAGCCATGTAACCAGTTCACGTACACCAATCTTTAAACGACGTAGATTAAATAATACATACATCATTTGCTGGCCAGGGCCGTGATAAGTTACTTGTCCGCCACGGTCAACTTTAATCACCTCAATGTCGCCAGGAGCTAGTAAGTGTTCGTCCTTACCAGCCTGACCTTGGGTGAATACACTCTCGTGCTCTACAAGCCAAATTTCATCTGGCGTATTTTCATCACGGGTGTCGGTAAAGTCCTGCATTTTTTGCCAAATTGGCATATAACGCTGACGACCCAGTTGGCGTACGATCAAAGTGTTTTCGTTCACAACAAATCTCAACTATGGCTTAAAGCATGTGGCGTACGTCATCAATATTGCTGATCACGTTGTAAATTTCTTCAATGTGTTTGCCACTAGTAACCGTTGCTACAAGGCTTACTGACTCGTAATTACCTTTGCTGCTTGGTTTTACTTTAGGGGCGTAATCGCCAGGTGCTATTGGTTGTAACTTAGCTAAAATTTGATCAGTTAAGTTTACATTAGCTAAACCCATTATTCTGAATGTAAATGGGCAAGGGTACTCTAGGTACTCATCAAATTTAGTATCTTTAACAGGTTGAACCACGACGGTGACTCCTCATACAAAAGTGTGGACTCTATGCAAGCTTGAAGCTTAATACAGATAGGCAATTAGCAGTCTTGCTTATATGGGGCGCATTCTAACATTTTTCAAGCAAAAAAAAACGCCTCACAGTGGAGACGTTTAAATTAGTTACCCTAGTTAATAGGGGAGCTATAAATTACTGCATGATCTGTAAACGTAAGTAATCATAAATTTTGCTAAAGAAGCTGCCTTCTTCCACTTCTTCAAGTGTTACTAGTGGGTATTGAGCAATATCTTCGCCCTCTAGTTGTAAGAATAACGTACCTACTTTAGTACCTTTAGCAAGTGGTGCTTCAAGTGTGTTATCTAGCTCAAAGTTAGCTTTAAGGTTTTTATGCTGACCACGTGGGATAGTAATCGGTGTATCTTCTAAAATACCTAAAGATACATTTTCTTTGTTACCCATCCAAATACGTTGTTCTGCAAAGCTATCGCCTGCTTTGTACGGAGTAATTGTTTCATAAAAACGAAAACCATAGTTAAGTAGTTTTTTACTTTCTACTTTACGAGCTCGTTCGCTGGTAGTACCCATAACAACAGCAATTAAACGCATATCGTTTTTAGTTGCTGAGGTAACTAGGCTGTAGCCAGCTTCTGATGTATGACCAGTTTTAATACCGTCAACATCTAAGCTTTCGTCCCACAATAATGAGTTACGGTTATATTGCTTAATGCCGTTATAAGTAAACGATTTTTGCTTATAAAGTGCATATTCATCTGGCACATCACGAATAAGTGCAGCACCAAGTGTCGCCATATCGCGAGGCGTTGTGAAGTGCTCGTCAGTATCAAGGCCGTGGCTGTTGATAAAGTGGCTGTTGCTCATACCTAATTTAGCAGCATGGGCATTCATTAAATCAGCAAATGCGCTTTCGCTTCCAGCAATATGCTCAGCCATTGCAACACATGCATCATTGCCTGATTGGATAATAATACCGTGGTTAAGCTGATCAACGCTAATTTGTTTACCTACTTCAATAAACATCTTTGAAGATTCTGGAAAGTTTTTAGCCCATGCTTTTTCGCTTACCGTTACCATATCGGTAGTGGCAATATTACCTGCTTTAATTTCAGTACCAATTACATAACTGGTCATCATTTTAGTTAAACTTGCAGGTGCTAGCTGTGTATCGGCTTCACCTTCAGCAATAACTTTACCTGTTGTAAAGTCGACTAAAAAATAACCTTTTGCATTAACTTGAGGTGGTGCCGGAATAATTTGGGCGCTGGCTGAAAATACGGCGGCTGTACAAACTAGGCCGCATACACCTTTGAGGATTTTATGTTTAATAGATTTCATCATACTCATTAATGGTT
Source organism: Pseudoalteromonas sp. NZS71_1 (assembly GCF_015864305.1). Classification (NCBI taxonomy): domain Bacteria; kingdom Pseudomonadati; phylum Pseudomonadota; class Gammaproteobacteria; order Alteromonadales; family Pseudoalteromonadaceae; genus Pseudoalteromonas; species Pseudoalteromonas sp. NZS71_1. The sequence continues at coordinate 394,528 of NZ_JADYXM010000003.1, forward strand.
AAAGTTAAAGATTCGCGTTACGCCATTTTATACCCAAACCAGCCCAAGATGCGAGCATTCTGGGGTAGTTTGGGTATTAGTCTTACTGAGTGTAAAGCAAGAACGCGTTTTGAAATTGATTTTGTTTTAATTTTTTTAATACTTCGTCTGCATGAGGGGTGTCTTTTATTGGCCCTAAATGCAGTCTGTAAATGTCGTCTTTTTGAACGATATTTGTTGGTAATTTGTATTGCTCTCGCAATGTGCTGGCAAGCGCTTCAATATTAGCAAGTGTACTACCTGCAGCTACCTGAATATAGGTTTGACGCGCAGTTGCGCCCGCAAGCGTAACGGCTTCTAGCTTAACCTTTGCTGTACCATGGGTGTAATAGCCAAGCTTGTAAGCGGCTGCGTACGAAAGGTCAATTATTCTATCGTCATGAAACGGGCCCCGATCGTTCACGCGAACGATTACCGATTTACCATTTGCTGTATTGGTTACTTTAACAAAGCTAGGTAGTGGCAGCGTTTTATGCGCTGCGGTCATGGCAAACATATCATACGTTTCACCATTTGAAGTGTGATAACCATGAAATTTACGACCATACCAAGAGGCAATGCCTTCTTCACTAAAGCCTGTTTCATCAAGCATGGGTGAATAACTTTTACCAAGCACTGTATATGGGCGACTAGCGCTGGCGCTTTTAGTTACTTCGGTAACTATAGCGTCTTGCATCTCAAGTGTAGTCGGGGCTCTAAGTGGTGCTGCATCATGGCGCATGCTATAACGGCTACTTGAGCCGCTACTACATGCACTTAAAAGCAAAATTAATAACGTGGTAAATATAAGCTGGTTAGTGTGTCGCATTATTTTAAAAGCATCCTTTTATCTGTTGCGATTGACATAATAATGCCAAATCCTGCCATTAACGTCACCATCGATGTGCCACCATAACTAATCAGTGGTAAAGGTACGCCTACAACAGGTAATAAACCCGATACCATGCCTATGTTTACAAATACGTACACAAAAAAGGTGAGGGTGAGTGCGCCTGCGAGCAATTTACCAAATGCATCTTGTGCATTAACAGCAATGTATAAACCACGGCCAATAATAAATAAATAGAGACTAAGTAAAACACATACGCCAAATAAACCAAATTCTTCGCTTAAAACCGAAAATATAAAGTCGGTGTGGCGCTCTGGCAAAAATTCTAATTGCGATTGCGTACCAAGCAGCCAGCCTTTACCTTCTATACCGCCTGAGCCAATAGCAATTTTAGATTGAATAATATGATAACCCGAACCGAGCGGATCGCTCTCAGGGTCTAAAAAGGTGAGTACACGCTGCTTTTGATAATCGTGCATACCGTAGTGCCAAAATGGCCATGCGGCAAGCGCTACTATAGAGCTTAAAAAGCCGATTAAACGCCAACTTAATCCAGACAAAAACAAAACAAATATACCTGAACTTGCAATAAGTATAGCGGTACCTAAATCGGGTTGTTCTTTAATTAATAATGTAGGGAGCATTACAATCATAAAGCCAATAATTAAGTGCATTGGCCGAGGAGGTAAGTGATTTCGCCCTATATACCAAGCTACCATCATGGGGACTGCCAGCTTCATTAATTCTGCAGGTTGAAACCGTGTCACCCCTAAATCGAGCCATCGCTGTGCGCCTTTTGAGCTTACGCCAAATAAAAGTACACCCACTAGCATTAATAAACCAACGCAATAAAGTGGGATCACTAAACGCTTTAATGTGGCAGGCGAAAACTGGGCCAAAACAACCATAGCAACAACCGCACCGCCCATACGAGTCATGTGCCTAATCATCATTGAAGAGTCTTGGCCGCTTGCGCTGTAAACAACCATTATGCTACCAGCCATCATTATGAGTAATGCAATAAGCAGTGGTAGGTCTAGATGCATACGCATCCAAATAGAGCGTTTATCGTGCAAAGCGGTCATGGTGTATCGTTCCTTGCAAGATTAACTGGATTAGCTGCAAAGTAGTAATCCATAAGTTGGCGAGCAATTTGAATACCGCCGTGGTTGTTTTCTAATACAACAGAAACCACAATTTTAGGATCGTTGTAAGGTGCAAACCCTACGTAAATTGTGTTGTCACGCTGGCGCTCTTTAAGCGATTCTGCATCGTAGCGTTCACCTTGGGCAATACTAACTACCTGTGCAGTACCCGTTTTACCAGCCGAGTCGTAGTTAGTGCCTTTAAATGCTTTGTGCGCTGTGCCTGATATTTTTTGAACTGTATTATGCATTGCATCTAACGATACCTGCCAATGGCGTGGATCTTTTAAAATAACAGGAGGTTTTTCTTCGTTGTTAATTTGCGTTATGTCGCTATCTTTTTTTATTACTTGCACCAAATGAGGTGGATGATTAATACCACGATTAACTAATATGTTAGTCGCATTTGCAATTTGAATTGGTGTAGCAGTCCAGTAACCTTGACCAATACCTACCGAAATAGTATCACCACGCCACCAAGACTCTTTAAAGCGTCCTTCTTTCCATTCTTTTGAAGGTAGAATAGCAGTAGTTTCTTCATGAATATCAATACCTGACAAATCGCCGTAGCCAAAACGGGCCATAAAATCACTGATTTTAGTAATGCCTAATCGATAAGCCGCATCGTAAAAATAGGTATCGCACGACTCTTCAATCGCCTTGTATACATCCACATGACCATGGCCCCAACGTTTCCAATCTCGCCATTTGTGTTCAACATTTGGAATTTGAAAAAAACCAGGATCCCACATTGATGTTGATTCATTTACTATATTTTCTTCAAGTGCTAATACAGCCATTAAGGGTTTTACCGTAGAGGCAGGCGCATAACGACCTTGCGTAGTACGGTTTATTAACGGACGGTCTTGGTTAAGTAACGCTTTATAATTTTTGCTGCTAATGCCGTGTACAAATAAATTTGGGTCGTAACTTGGGTTTGAATAAAGCGCCAGCACGCCACCATCTTTTGCATCCATCACTACAACAGCGCCACGCATATCTTTAAGCCCATGCTGTGCAATTTGTTGCAAGCCAATGTCTAAGGTAAGTACTAAATCGCTACCAGGTTGTGGCTGGGTCATGCTTAGAGTGCGAATTACACGGCCACGGTTATTAACTTCTACCCGTTGTGAGCCCACTTTACCGTGCAATGTCTCTTCATAGTATTTTTCTAATCCGAGCTTGCCAATATCATATGTAGCACGGTAATTGGTTGCACGATCTTCTTGTTCTAATTGGTTTAGCTCTTTTCTATTAAGTTTGGCAACATATCCAAGCGCATGCGTTAGCGTGTCGCCAAATGGGTAGTAGCGAGCCAGACGTGCCTCAATACTAAAACCAGGAAATTTATGCTGATTAACCGAAAATTTCGCCACTTCTGTTTCGTCTAAGCGGGCTTTTAATACTTGTGATTTAAAACGACGGGTGTGTTTTATATCTTTTAAAAAGTCTTGTTTATCTTGCTCTGTAATCGCAATTATTTTACTTATTTGATCAAGCGATTCGTCAAGGTCATCTACCTCTTCGGGGATGACTTCAAGGTTGTAAACAGGTTTGTTTTCAGCAAGTAGCACACCGTTACGGTCGTAAATTAAACCACGGTTGGGTGCAATAGGAATAACTTTAATGCGGTTATCGTTGGAGCGGGTTTGGTAGTCTTGGTGATCTTCTACCTGAATAGTATAAAGATTAGAAAGTAATACAGCGACTAATCCTAATACAAAAACAAAACCCACGAATGCTCGCCTAGCAAATAAGTTTGCTTCTGCGGAGTGGTCACGAATAGTGGGTCTATGTTTTAGCATGGCAAGGGGTTACTCGCGATGATAAGGATGGTTGTTATTTAAGCTCCAGCCTCGGTAAAGGCTCTCTGCAACAATTATACGCACCAAAGGGTGCGGCAATGTTAAATTAGATAACGACCATTTTTGCTCAGAAGCTGCAATGCACTCTGGAGCAAGTCCTTCAGGTCCGCCAATAAGTAAACTTACATCGCGGCCATCGAGTTGCCATTTTTCCATATTTTTAGCAAGTTGGTGAGTATCCAGCGCTTTCCCTGTTACCTCTAACGTTACAATACGATTGCCTTTTGGAATAGCCGCTAATGTTTTTTCACCTTCAATGTGTAAAATACGTTTTATATCTGCATTTTTACCACGTTTTCCGGCTTGAATTTCAATTAACTCTAGGGCCATATCTTTAGGGAAGCGGCGCTGATATTCTGCAAATCCCGTTTCTACCCATGCTGGCATTTTAGTACCAACAGCAATCATTTGTATTTTCACGTATTACTTCCAAGCATTGTCTAAAATGAGTGAGCGTTTAGCCCCACAGTTTTTCTAGATCGTAATAGCTACGTGCTTCGTTTTGCATCACGTGTACAACCACATCACCTAAATCAACCAGTGCCCATTCGCCGTCGCCTTCACCTTCATAACCTAATGGCTCTGAATCTGCATGACGCGCTTCTTTTGCTAAGTGATCGGCAATTGACTGTACGTGGCGTTTAGAAGTACCAGAACAAATTACCATGTAATCTGTGATATCTGATGTTCCAGTAACGTCAATATGAACGATGTCACGCGCTTTCATATCGTCAATTTTGTCCATAGCAAAGGCGAGTAGTTGTTTTGAATCCAAGGTTTTGTCTCAATTTAAAAATTTAATGGCGCGCATTTTAACACGCTAGGAGTTTTTAAGCATCAATTTGATAGAGCTGATGCACTTCTATGTAATGACTCACTGCATCGGGCAATAGTTCATTCTTTTTATTACTTTTTTTCAGTTGTTCGCGAATGGTGCTTGAGGCCGCATCGAGCATTTCGCCCGGTAAAAAATAAAGTTTACCTGCAAGTGAGTGTTTAAGTGCCGCTACTTCGCCGGCATTTGCGCGTTGCATATAGCTTTTGAGCTCACCTGTTACAGTGCAATGTTGAGCAGGGCGCTGGTACACCACAATATGGCAAAGCTGCGTTATTGCCTTCCACTCAAACCACTTATCTAGGTTGTTAAATGAGTCCATACCAATTAAAAATAAAATAGGTGTAGTGGGGTGCTCTTTACGAAGTTCTTGTAAGCTTAGCAACGAATACGATGGACCGGTTCGATTAAGTTCTCTTAAATCGAGTTCAAAATGAGGATAAGGTGCAATAGCTGCGTTGAGCATATTAATTCGGTGCTGCGTACTAATACCCGGAGCTGCTTTATGTGCAGGTAATGCACAGGGCATAAAATAAAGCGTATCCAAATTAAACGCATTTACGCATTGCTGCGCCATATTTAGATGGCCTAAATGGACTGGGTCGAAAGTGCCACCAAAAATTGCGATCATTTAACACCCATTAGCTATTTATTAATTAACCGCGTGGCACGGCATAGGAATGTTGAGCGGCTGGCAAAATTTAATACAAATATGAGCAAGCGCTTGGTAAGGTGCAATTAAATTACCTTGCTTGTAACTGGCATCAAACAACGCAACATCACTGTTTATTTGTTCTAGTGTATGCATGTTTAAACGGTTAATAGCATTTTGAACTGGACCTTGTTGGTTTTTCCAAATTGCTTTTTGTTTAAATAAATTAGCGATAGGTTCGCCATTCAGTAAACCAAGTTGCACACTTATAAGTGTATTAAGCTCTTTGGTTATAGCCCACAAAATACTCACCACTTCGGTGTTATCGCTGGCAAGTTTGTTTAATACTTTTATAGCTTGTTTGGCGTGACCATTTAATAGCGCATCGCTTAAATCAAAAATATCAAACTTGGCTTGGTTTAACAGACCTTGCATTACTAATTGCTGAGTAATTAATGCATTGCCGTGCAGTAGCGAGAGCTTTTCAAGCTCCTGAAAACAGGCTAACAAGTTGCCTTCGGTGGCATTTATTAAGCTTACTTTGGCGTCGCTTTGCATATTAAGTGATAAACGTTGGCATTGCTCATCAAGCCATCGTTTTACATGAGAGCCCGTAAGCGGGTAGCAAGGTACAAATACACCTTGCTTATCAAGAGCTTTAAACCATGCTCCACGTTGTACTTCTTGGCTGGCTTTAGCGCCTTTAACAATTAAAATAGTATCGGGATTAACCAGCTCAACTACTTTTTTAAAGGTGTTGCTGCCAATAACGCCTGGCTTTTGTTGGTTTAAATCAAGCTCAATAATAGTGCGGGCGCTAAACAGCGACATACTTTGGTACTGGGCTATAATTTCTTGCCAATCGAATCCTTGCATTAAAGTAAACTTAATTACTTCATCAAAACCTTGTTGCTTAGCACTGTCGCGAATTTGTTGTACGCACTGCGCTTCTTGAAAAGGCTCTTCTCCAAATACTAAATAAAAGGGCTTTAGCCCTTTATTTAATTCACTCGGTAGTTGATTAGCGTAGCAGCGCATTATAGTTGCGACAGCTCTCTAACAATACGACGACTGGCTTGCTCACGAATTTCGCTAATAAGTAGCTCAAGCTCTTTTGCTTTTGCTAATGCATGATCCGGATCATCTTGGTAATTACGATAAAGCTCAAAACGTTTTTCTATCGCTTTTTCACCAGGGCGTTTAACTACATACGATACGCCATAAGCGAGCTCGTATTCAGCAACTTGGCCGTTTTGGAACAGCGAAAGTGTTTGGCGTTCAATGCTTTCTTTGCGTAAATACAGTTGGGCTTTATCTTTAGCTGACGATACTAACTCTACGTTACTCGCTTTAAGCTCTTTTTTAAGCTCAGTGAATAAAGTCGATTTTTCGTCATCGCCTACAAGTGTTAGCTGTTTTAAGTTATCAGGCAGGCTAGAGGCTTTTTTTAAATGAAAGCCACAGCTTGATAACAAAAAACAGACTAGCACTAAGGCTAGTCCATTTTTAATGGCGTTAAATGCAGCCATATTAGTTAGCTACCACGTTAAGTAGCTTGCCTGGTACGTAAATGATTTTACGAATGGTTGAGCCATCAGTAAATTTAGTTACGTTAGATTCTGCAAACGCAAGGGCTTCTACTTGCTCTTGAGTTGCACCAGCTGCCACTGTTAACTTAGCGCGAAGCTTGCCGTTTACTTGTACGATGATTAGTTTTTCATCTTCAACAAGTGCAGACTCGTCAACTTTTGGCCATGCAGCATCTAAAATCTCGCCTTTTTTACCAAGCTCTTTCCAAAGCTCATGCGATAAATGCGGAGTAATAGGTGCAAGCATAATAACTAATGCTTCAAGTGCTTCGTTAGCAATCGCTACATCTTGTTTGTCGCTCAGTGGTGCTTTTAATAACTTATTAGAAAGCTCCATAATGGCTGCAATAGCGGTGTTAAAGGTTTGACGACGTTCAACATCATCAGTCACTTTAGCAATTGCTTTGTGTAAGTCGCGACGTAGTACTTTTTGCGGGTTAGTTAGCGCTGATTTATCAAGTGCTTGGTAACCTACTGTTTTAACGTCTACCGCGTATTTCCATACACGTTTTAAGAAACGATGTGCGCCTTCAACGCCTGAGTCTGACCATTCAAGCGTTTGCTCTGGTGGTGCTGTAAACATCATGAATAAACGCACTGTATCTGCACCATACTGGGCAATTACATGTTGTGGGTCTATACCATTGTTTTTAGACTTAGACATTTTGCTCATGCCTGATGAGAATACCGGCTCGCCGTCTTCCTTATGCCATGCTTTAGTAACGCGGCCTTTTTCGTCGGTTTCGGTGTTTACATCAGTTGGCGAAATCCAAATGTCGCCGCCTTTTTCATCTTTACGATAAAATGTTTCAGCAAGTACCATACCTTGACAAAGTAAGCGGTCAAACGGCTCGTCTGAATTAACTAAACCAAAGTCACGTAATAATTTATGGAAAAAGCGTGAGTACAATAAATGTAAAATTGCATGCTCAATACCACCAATGTATTGGTTTACTGGTAACCAGTAGTTAGCAGCCGCTGGATCTAGCATGCCTTCGTCGTAGCGTGGGCTACAGTAGCGTGCGTAGTACCAAGACGATTCCATAAAGGTGTCAAACGTATCAGTTTCGTGAAACGCAGGTGCGCCATTTACTGTTGTTTTAGCCCACTCTGGGTCTGCTTTAAGTGGTGAAGTTACACCGTTCATTACCACATCTTCTGGTAAGCGAACTGGTAGCATATCTTCTGTTGCAGCAAGTTCTTTACCATCTTCATCGCTAAGCATTGGAATTGGAGAACCCCAATAGCGCTGACGGCTCACACCCCAGTCACGCAGGCGGAAGTTTACTTTACGCTCACCAACACCGAGTGCTTCTAATTTATCGGCAATCGCTTTAAAACCAGCTTCAAAATCAAGGCCGTTAAATTCACCCGAATTTACAAGTACGCCTTTATCGGTAAATGCTGATTCTTTTAGGTTTACTTCAAGATCTGAACCTTCAGCAGGCGCAATGACTTGTTTTATATCTAGGCCGTACGCTGTTGCAAACTCAAAGTCGCGTTGATCGTGTGCAGGTACTGCCATTACAGCGCCTGAGCCATAATGCATTAATACAAAGTTAGCAACCCAAATTGGTACTTGCTCGCCCGTTAATGGGTGAGTGGCGTAAAAGCCTGTTGCTATGCCTTTTTTCTCCATTGTTGCCATGTCTGCTTCGGCAACTTTGGTGTTTTTGCATTCTTCAACAAACATTGCAATAGCATCGCTATTTTTAGCGGCTTCTTGTGCAATAGGGTGACCACCAGCAACAGCAACATACGTAACACCCATAAAGGTATCTGGACGTGTTGTGTATACGCTAAATGTTTCGTCGTTATCGGTGCGTTTAAATTCAATATCACACCCTTCAGAGCGGCCAATCCAGTTGCGCTGCATTGTTTTAACTTGCTCTGGCCAATCTTCTAACTTGTCTAAATCGTCAAGTAGCTCTTGTGCGTAGTCGGTAATTTTAATAAACCACTGTGGAATTTCTTTTTGCTCAACCACAGCGCCTGAACGCCAACCGCGACCATCAATAACTTGTTCGTTAGCAAGTACAGTTTGATCCACTGGATCCCAGTTAACTGTCGACATTTTTTTATACACTAGGCCTTTTTCGTAAAGCTTAGTGAAAAACCACTGCTCCCACTTGTAGTATTCTGGATGACACGTCGCAATTTCGCGATCCCAGTCATAACCAAAACCTAATTGCTTAAGTTGGGTACGCATGTAATCAATATTTTCGTATGTCCACTTAGCTGGTGCTGTTTTGTTTTTAATAGCAGCGTTTTCTGCAGGTAAACCAAACGCATCCCAACCCATAGGTTGCATTACGTTTTTGCCTTGCAGGCGCTGGAAACGAGAAACAACATCACCAATGGTGTAGTTACGCACATGACCCATATGCAGTCGACCACTCGGATAAGGGAACATAGAAAGGCAGTAATACTTTTCTTTGCTCTCATCTTCAGTGACTTTAAATACCTGGTTTTCTTCCCAGTAGCTTTGTACTTTTGACTCTATATCTTGCGGGTTATATTGCTCTTGCATCTATGGTTCCAGACTTCTTGCAAACTAATAAAAAATTGCCGTTAGGATACCCCAAATAAAACACTATTCACAGCGTCAAAAACATGCTTTTATTAAATTGTAACTTTCAGTGCAGGTTAACCTGCCTTTTTATAGTGTGGTTAGCTAAAGACATAAGTTACAGACTGATTTAACAGCAATTTTGAAGGAGTAAAAAATGACTGATTACAAAACATGGCTTAGCAGTTTTACCCATTGGATAAAAGATGTGAAAGAGCATGGTTTAAAAGATGTGGTTTCTGGGTTTGTTGAATCTGAGCAGGCGCTTAAAGATTTAAGTCAAGAAAGATATGAGCTCTACAAAAGTTATTTAAAGAATGATATTGAACATATAGTAGAGAACGAATCACACTATAATTCGCTTGCATGGCAAGAGCTTAAAGAGTCTCTTTGGTTTGAACTTTCGCACATAGAAGATAAAACTCAACTTGAGTGGCAATCTCTTAGCCAAGATTTTAAGCACAATGGTGTGTATCACGCAGGCGAATGGATAGCCATGGGCACATTAGTATGTAAGAATTGCACCCATAGTTACGATGTTTATCACGCTACACAAATTACACCGTGTATTGAATGTGATGGAATCTATTTTAGTCGTAAGGCACTGCACCCTTAAATATAAGTATTAAGTGGCTGCGGGCCACTTAATACGCCCAAAGGCCAGCGAATATGCTGGTAAAAAAAGAAGTTAGAATGACGAAAAAATTGCTGCCACTATCTGTTTCAAAGCTCGCACCGAGTATTTCTACTAATCACGTAAACACGTGTATGAACAATCCATACCCAGAGCAACTTACGTTTATAGGCCAACAACGCGCCCAAAGTGCTTTAGATTTTTCATTAGGGATGGAACTGCCGGGTTACAACGTTTATGTAATGGGCGAGGCCGCTCACGGGCGCTTTACGCTTGTTAAAGATAAACTTAAACAACACGCAAAAGACCGCTCAACGCCAAACGAATGGTTATACGTAAACAATTACGATGACCACAGAGAACCTATTGCGCTGTTTATGCAACCAGGCCAAAGTAAGCAACTTAGTGACGATATAGATTCATTTTTAGATGAAGTACTCGACACCTTTCCTGCGGCATTTGATAACCCAGCGTATCAGCGTAAGAAAAAATCAATCGATCGTGAATTTAACGATGCCTACGACAGTGCTATTACCGCAGTAGAAATTGCGGCGTTTGAGCAAAGCGTTGCATTAGTTGAAGAAAAAAATTCAGTAGGGTTTGCACCACTTGTAGATGGTAAACAATTAAGCGACAGCGAATTTGGCGAACTTGAAGAAACGTTACGTGAAGAGTTTTTTGAAAAAATTGAAAAGCTAGAAGATGCATTAATAGAAGCGTTAATAGAGCTGCCACGTTGGAAACGCGAATCAAAAGAAAAACAACGCAACCTTAAAAAATCGACTGCTGAGCAAGCCACTAAACCACTTTTAAAAGACTTAGAACATAAATATGCCACGCATATTGGTGTACTGCGCTATTTAAAAGATATACGCGTTGAAATTATAGACGCGGTACTTGAATGGCTAGATGACGAAGATGAAAGTGAAGAAAGCAAAGAAGACTTTGATCGCAAAGGCATGCTTACCGACTTTTTTGCACCTAACATTTTAGTTGAGTTTAAAGAAGACGACGCAGCACCGGTTGTGTACGAGCCCAACCCAACGTTTGGCAATATATTTGGCAAAATTGAGTATTCAACATCTCAAGGCTCTTTAATTACCTGTTATCGCTCAATTCAGGCTGGTGCATTGCATCGTGCTAATGGCGGCTATTTAATTATGGACGCTGAAAAAATCATGGCAAACCCACAGGTGTGGGATGGTTTAAAACTCGCGTTAAAAACACATCAAATTAAAAACGACTTACCGTATCAAGACAGCACAGTAGGGACTAGCTTTACACTTCGCCCGCAGCTTATACCGCTTGATGTTAAAATTATTTTATTAGGTTCGCGCGAGTTGTACTACACCATAGGTGAATACGATGAAGAATTTGCAGAGCTATTTAGAGTATTAGCCGACTTTGATTACTACTTGCCAAGTAGCGATAAATTGCAATACCAGTTTATTACTAAAGTAACCGAGTATTGCGAGCAAACATTAAAGTGCACTGCAACGCAGGCTGCTATGGTGCGTTTACTTAAATTTAGTTACCGCCAAGCTGAGCATCAAAATAAATTATCAGCGCGTTTTGCTGATGTACTTGAACTTATTGCAGAAGCCAGTTACTACGCTAAACAAGACAAATTAGCCGTTATTGACGCGCACCATATTGACGAAGCCATTGGAGGCAAGCAATACCGTACCGGCCAAATTAGCGAAAATATGCTCAGTGATATAAAAGAAGGTCACACACTTATTGCAACCGACGGCCAAGCCATTGGTAAAGTAAATGGCTTAACCGTATTACACATTGGCGATACCTCATTTGGTACCCCTGCGCGTATTACGGCAACGGTTTATGCTGGCGCCGATGGCGTAATAGATGTTGAACGCGAAGCTGAGCTTGGTAAAGCAATTCACTCAAAAGGTGTTATGTTGCTTACCGGTTATTTAGGTAATAAATATGCGCAGCACTTTAGCTTAACGCTTAGCGCTAATATTGCCATTGAGCAAAGCTATGGTTACATAGATGGCGATAGCGCATCTTTAGCAGAGCTGTGTGCGCTTATTTCGTCTATTACAAGCCTACCTATTAGCCAATCAATTGCGCTTACAGGCTCTATAAACCAACACGGCGATGTACAAGCCATTGGTGGCGTAAACGAAAAAATAGAAGGCTTTTTTAAACTGTGTAAAATGCGTGGTTTAACAGGTTCGCAAGGCGTTATCATTCCTAAATCAAACCAAGTTAACTTAGTGCTTGATGACGAAATACTTAATGCGGTTGAAGCGGGTAAATTTAATATTTACGCAGTTGAAACCGTAGACCAAGCGCTTAACTTGTTAATGGATATAGAAGCTGGCGATATTATTGATGACCAGTATCCAGAAAACTCAGTAAACGGTATTGCACTTGCTCGCCTCAAAGAGATTGCCGACATAGTAAACGGCGATGATGACGAAAAAGACGAAGAGCTAGACAACGAAAAAGGTGAATGATGATTAATATAATTTTGGCGGTAGTTATCGCCATTTTTTGTTTTTTAATATTTCAAAATAGTAAAAAAGCAAAACAACAAGCAGGCATAAATGCACAAATAGGTGCAGACTATTTAGCCGCTAACGCAAAGGTAGAAGGCGTAGTAGAAACGACTTCTGGCTTGCAGTATAAAGTAATCCATAAAAGCGAAAACGAAAACACACCAACCCCAAAAAGTATGGTTAACGTGCATTACCACGGCACACTAATCGACGGCACTGTGTTTGACAGTTCAGTAGAGCGTAAAACACCGATTAGCTTTGGTTTACACCAAGTTATTAAAGGTTGGACTGAGGGTTTACAACTTATGAGCCCCGGCGATAAATACACGCTATATGTACCGCACCAATTAGCGTACGGCGAAAAACGTGTAGGGAGTATTCCTCCTGCCTCAGTACTTATATTTGAAGTAGAGTTACTGGCAATTGAGTCTTAGTGATCAAATAACAAGGAAGTAAATTATGAATAAAGACGAATTACTTAAAATAGCTAGGGGGGATATTAACTTTACCTTTCAATCTATTATTTATGCATTAGCGCTATGCTTACTAGTTGCAGCTGTTTTTTTACTAGAAATGAGCGTTAACCTACAAATGGGTTTAATAGTTTGTATTATCGGTGTGTTTGGAATGACTATTTATAATAATTTAAATACTCGCCTAAATGCGGCGCTTGCACTTATTGCGCTCTCACAAGATAACCAAAGCACTAAGTAAGCAACGAGTTAGTTTAATAAATTGGTATAAGCCCTACTTTAATAAAGTGGGGCTTTTTGCTTTTAGCTAACAATAAAATTTACTCAAGAATTTTAATACGAGGTCGATACCTATAAAAGAGACAAAGCTATTTTAGGGATAAAATAATGAAGATTTCACCGACTCCCATTGCATACCAAGTACACAGCTCAAATGCTCAAACTTTAGCGCAATCAGATAAACTACCTGTTGAAAAAGCGAGTGAAGAAAAGAGCGAGGAAGAAAATGAGGAAGAGCCAAAATATGTGTTATCAAAGTTTCTAGATACCAAAGCGCAAGAATATAGTGAAGATAACGCTACGTTTGGCAATCAATATAAAAACCTAGAAAAAGTATACAAGCACTTCGCTGGGCGAGTTATTGCGCTGCAAGAGCAAATTAATAAACTTAAACAAAGCCCCGTACAACGTAGTTTAACTATAAACACTTCTGCAAGTGAGCTAAATAAAAGTGATGCAAATTCAGTTTTAGATGCTGACCACCTAGGTGCAAAAAAATATAAAAACACACAGCAACAAGAGCAGATAGATATGTTAGAGCTGCAATTAGGGGAGTTAAAGTCAGAGCAAGCAGCAATAAAACAACAAATGGTTGAGCTGGTTATTAGTGAAATGAAGAGACGGGGCGACGACTATACTATTTAGCGCCACCAACATGCTGGTGGGCTAGCTTTTAAACTCAATTTTACCCACTTCAAGTTTAAACTTACCTTCTTGCTTGCCTGCAATCATAAAGCCTAGTTGTTTTATGTCATCAAAATCAATAATCGGTTGTTGCTCAAGCACGCGGCCGCGATACGTTAAAGTAAAATCACTCGGAGCAAAGTTTATATCTACCCATTCATTTTTTACTGTTTTAAATGAGTGGGTGTACGCTGCGCCATCAAGGTAATTGGTAGTTCTGAGCCTAAGCTGATAGGTTTGTCCATCGCCTTTAACGCGCAGTGCTATAGCTTTAGTATTTTGGCTTTGTGTATTTAGCTCTGTACGTATTGATGCAAAACCGCCGTTATTATCAAGCGAAACATTGCCTGTAAAAAGCAAACTTTTTTGAGTTTGAGTGAATTGGCTATTAGATACACCGCCCATTACTGAGTCGTTAACAACGTACCAGCGCTGATTTGCATTCGCTTGTGCACTTACAGCTAATAAATTAAATACAAAAAGTGATGATAGTTGCTTTGTTGTCATACGTGTTTCCTAATTGGCATTAAGTAAGTGGAGTACTTATAACCAATACGCTTTAATAACGTATTTGTTCACTAATTTAAAACTAATTATTTTTACGAGCCCACTTATCCATAATTTTATTAAATAATATTTCATCATCAGTTTGCTCACCAGGGCAGGTCTGCGCGCTACCTTGAGGCATGCCATTACTACCAAATACGGTTGAAGTATCAATTAAATAGCATTTACCGTTAAATTTTTCTAATCGTCGTGTGCCTATTGTATTTTGGCTAATAACTTCTGATTTTTGTGATTTAACCGGTGATTTAATTGTGGGGGTGGCAGCTATTGCATCATCAGTACTACCTGAGTTATCTGCTTCGCCAAACGTGACCATTTTTTTATGCGTTAAGTTATTTATAGGTGCGCCATAAATAGGCGCATACGGGTTAAGTTTTTTAAACGTTTGCGTGTTGGTATTAATGGTGTGGGCAGGGGGTTGAGGTTTATTTGTAATAGTGGACTTTGTTACTGTTGTTGTTTTTGGTTTTTCGTCACGTTGTTTGGGTGCTTTAGTAACTTGTGTTTGAGTTGTAGGTATTTTATTAGTGCTTACAGATTCAGGTGCTTTTTTTACCTCTAACTTTGCAGGCTCAACAATCGGTGCGTTAGTGGTGGTGTTAACGGTGCTGAACTTAGGTTGCGTTGATAAGTTAACCATTACATAAGCGTTTATTACGGTGTCTTTTTTTGTTTGAGGTTCTTCAACCTTTATTTTTTGCGAAAGTAATTTATGTGAAAGTAATAAGTACAGCAACACGCCATGTATACATAACGAGATAACCCACGGCCACGCATTCCCTTTATTCACATCAAACCCTCAACTTAATAGTGCTGTTAAGAGTCAATAAAATACATTTAGTTCACCTAAAGTTAATGTGTTTTACTTTGTAGCTTTATTGCAGATACAACAAAACTATTTTGCAGTTTTTGTTGTTTTTGCATGTGCTTGGTTACGTTATTATGAGCGCAATCAAACTTAGGAGGCATTATGACATTACTTTTTGAACCAATAGAACTTGCAGGCAAAACATTAAAAAACCGTATTGTTATGCCCCCAATGACTCGCTCGCGTTCAACACAGCCTGGCGATATAGCTAACGACTTAATGGCAACATATTACGCACCGGGCTAATTGTAAGCGAAGGCACACAAATTAGTGAGCTTGGTAAAGGTTACGCTTGGACTCCGGGTATTTATTCAAATGAGCAAGTTGCAGGCTGGAGTAAAGTAACCCACGCAGTACATAGCGCTGGTGGCGTGATGTTTGCTCAGCTTTGGCATGTTGGCCGTGTAACTCATAGTGACAACACCGGTGGCGTGCAGCCTATTTCAGCCTCGGCCATTGCTGCAAAAGACGTAAAAGTATTTGTAGATACAAACGGTGCGCCGGGGTTTGTAGACACCCAACTCCCACGCGAAATGAGCAAACAAGATATTACGCATGTAATAGGCGAATTTCGCCAAGCTGCTAAAAATGCAGTTAATGCAGGATTTGATGGCATAGAGCTTCATGCTGCTAATGGTTACCTTATTAACCAATTTTTAGATTCAGAATCAAATGCTCGCACCGATGAATATGGTGGCAGCGTGCAAAACCGAATACGTTTTTTAATTGAAGTGGTAAATGCTGTTAGCGACGAAATTGGTAGCAGCAAAGTAGGCGTAAGACTAGCCCCGTTAACAACTCTTAATGGCACAGTAGACGAAAACCCTGAGGAAACTTATTTAGCGGTTTCTGAGGCATTAAATAAAGCCGGTGTAGGTTACATGCATATAGCCGAAGCCGATTGGGATGACGCACCTTTAATGAGTGTTGAGTTTAAACACGCTATTCGTAAAGCCTACAGCGGTGTATTAATTTACGCAGGCAAGTATACCAAAGAGCGCGCAGACAAAGCACTTAGCGAAGGCTGGGCCAATATGATTGGCTTTGGTCGCCCGTTTGTATCAAACCCAGACTTACCAGCACGCTTAAAGCAAGGCAAGCCTCTTAACAGCCACAACCCCGACACTTTGTTTGGTGGCGCAGAGCAAGGCTATACCGATTATCCAGTTACAAATTAAATTTATATATAAATAAGGAGCTGTAGCATACAGCTCCTTATTTGTTTTAATTACACTGAGAGTACTTACTTAATTGCAGTAATAAACTCTTCGTCAGAATACAAGTTCCTAAGTAATTTTTGAACAAGCTCTACATAGCTTCGTTGACCATTTGGGATTGCAATTGCGCCAATAAATGAAGAGTCGAAATCATGTTCAGCTGAAATTACTTTTTCAAATAAAATTGCATCATCCTCTGAAACAACAAAATTTACTTTTATAAATGAATTCCCCTCTGAGAACCCTGTTACATCAATATCTTGGTCAATAACCTTGCCAGTCACTTGCTTTTTAGCAACACCAGACCAAAGTTTAGCCAGTTTTAATTCTTGTATTAAAGCGCTCTCAATATATTCACCATAGCTGTTGCCTACAGATGAAACAAGAGGAGAGCCTCGAAGTGATATCTTATTTAATTTTTTTTCAGATTCAATTTTTCCGACTGAGACTGGTGTATTAGACTCTTCTTTTAGTTTAGAAACGTTACTGATATCTGCACTATAAGGTGGAACTTGAATGGTACATGCACTTAAAAATAAAGCCGCGATTAAACCTAGTGAACTTTTATACTTCATTTTATTTCTGTCCTTATTTATAAATTTGATTGATCAAGTTCTACAACTAGTTTGTTAAATGCTTCTTCTGTTGCACGTTTTGCAGATAAAGAAAAATCATTTTTAAACTCATCAAATTCAGCTTTGCCAAAACCTTTAACTTCACTATTCCATGCTATATCGCCATTGTTATTTAAAGTTTTACAGTTTAGTGTGAAAGTAAATTCTGTAGGAGGCCATGTGAATAAGCTATCTGAGCTAGATTGCGTTGTTATTGTCGGTATGAATACATACTCAATTTTTTTATCTTTTAAAAATGTACTATCAGTTAATGATTCAAGCTTATAAACGTTTTCAAATTTATTAGAAAGCACAGTATACAACGCTGCTTCTGTGTCTTTATAAGGTTTATAACTAACATTATCGCCACCACCGCCAGGTGTTTTTACTTGTTTTTTTATATCATCTTCAGAAATATAATAACCTACAACCGATCCTGATTTATTTTCTGTAACCTGAAGTTTTTCAGTGTCTGGATTTAAACTTATTTGGTGGGCACAGCCACTCAAAATAAGGACCGAAAACAAGAAAAACACGTTAGTTAATAACTTCAAAATATACTCCATATATTTAATTTTTAGTGTAAAAGCAGTTTCAGCATCAATATATGTTCAATAGTTACTTTTGTAAATTATGTTAACTTTATATTTGTAAACGGTTGTAACTTTTAGTGTTTGTGGGGTCGGTTTTCTTAAAAATAAAGCAGAGTTAATCTTGAGCAAAAAATAAAAAACGCGTAAGTTAACCGGGTTACCTATTTTAATAACAAGAAAATAAATGAAAGCCAAAGAGATAGAACAATTAGAATTATCAAACTCTGAAACCCGAGAAGTTGTTACCCCCTACGCCTTTAAAATTGACAGTGCTTTACTGGGCTTACCTTTAGCTACGCCAATTCGGCGTGCATTAGCTATTATAATTGATGTTGCACTGATATTTTTAGCGGCCAAACTCAGCGCGGCTTTAATAGCATTTGTTGCTGCAATGGCTTTTTATAAAGGTACGGCACAGCAATACCTTCCAAAAATGTCGAATGTGTGGCGAAGGATCTTAAAAATAACGGCAGCAAGTATTTTATTTGTAAGCGCACTTACTGTGCTTTCAATTGGCATTGATTACCTAGAAGACGAAAACGCTGATCAAGGTTTAGCTGTTCAGGGCGTAAAAATACAAGATGAAATTCAGCTTACCGCCACAGAAAAACAACAGGTAAATACTTATTTAGCGCAAACAGCTGATGACAGCTGTGAGCAACCTTGCCAACAAAACGCGCTTGATAATTTAATAGGGCAAGTTCCCAAATTAGCAGAAATGGATGACCTACAAAACCCACAACTTGCTACCGTACTTTTACAACTTTTAGTACTCAGTGAAAATAACGAAATAAAGCCTGCGCAGTTAATAGAAGAAAAACCTGCACAAACAACCACAAATAGTATTTTGCAGTGGAGCAAAGGCATTATTCAAGACTTGGGCTTAGGTTTTGGTTGGGCTGCTGTTTACTTTACGTTGTTCTCGCTGCTTTGGCGCGGCCAAACACCGGGTAAAAAGGTTTGTAATATTCGTGTGGTTGCCTTAAGCGGCGAGCCATTAGGTTTATTAGACTGTTTTGGTCGCTACGGCGGCTACGGTGCAGGGTTTGCCACCGGGCTGTTAGGGTTTTTGCAGATATATTGGGATCCAAACAGACAAGCTATTCAAGATAAAATATCAGCGACGGTGGTTATTAAAGGTAACTTGAATCAAGTTGTAAATGTGGAAACGGTAGAAGAAGCAGTGAAGGACTAACTCCAATTAACATAATTTAATTAAACTATAGGTATATCTATTTGGAAGTCTTACTTGAAGGATTAAATAATGAAAATGAAAGTAATCATTTTTTGAGATCTTTATGGGCAAGTATTAGAGATCACTTTGGTAAGTGTGCTTGGCATTACTCTCCGTATAAAAAGCTAGGTTCTAAACAAATAATTTTAGGACGTATGAACTATAAAGCTAAAGGTTCTTTCGAGGTTTCGGTCAGGTATAAACAAAAAGGAAATTTAGTCGCGGTCATGTTCTCTGATTATATCGAAAGTGATGAAATTATAAGCGACCTAAAAGTTATTAGAGAGCTAGTTAAAAATAGTTTAGATTATAAAAAACTGATTTCTAAATTCAGATTTAGTACTTCTCTTGAAGTTATTAGGGGTTCTATTGCCGCATACTCAGGTAAAAGTTTTGTTTTAAAACCAACAGGTAATAGCTCAATTAAATTGATAGTTGATATTAATGGTTATGATACTAAAGATGCAGAAGCTAAAGCAGCAGAAAAAATTAAAACGATTATTGAAATTTTAACTGTTAGTACAAACTGTTTGATTATTCGAGATACTCAAAGTGACAATGATTCATCGTTTTCAAGTATTGAAATTAATAAATACTCTAGAGATATAAGTTGGGTTGATGCTAAACCAATAGCTGATGGCTTAGTTCAAATCTCAGAAAAAACCTGTTTCCTTATTGATTACATACTGAGTAATGATATTTACTCTTATGAAATTCAATTACTCTTGAATTCTTATGCTCATTTTTCATCAGGCAGATCTTTAGATTCATTTACCTTAGATACATATTCCCCAACTCCGAGAATAGGGGAGGCAAGTGATGAGGGGAATACTGACTTTCAGAGCGATTTAAGATTCTCTAATGCAGCTAAACTTCATCCATCATCAAGTGAAGATGCAATGATACTTTATATATCTTCATTAGAAGTTGCGTCGTTGATTGGAGCTTCGAAGAGTAAAAAGTGTGATAGTTGTGGTCAACAAGTACATTCGATCTCAGATAGAGTGAGAAGTTATGTGGGAAAAGATAGCAATAATGACCCATTAGTTAAAATAATTAATTCATATTACGGTTTAAGATCAAGATACCTTCACCAAGGAACTAGGTTTGTCGATAATTCATATTCAGGCAGTGCGGTACCACTATTAGATAGCAATACAATGAGTAACGCTAGAGAGTACTACCAAGTTAGTCTGCTAAATTTAAGGGAATGGTGTAGCTACTTACTAAGGTTATCTTTAGAAGAAATGGCTTTAGAAGCTAATTAAACACTTTAAAAATGTAGAGCTAAATATGTAGGCCCTACATCTTAAATAGCGAGCTTAACTTCTAAACCTAACCCCAAAACCACCAAGACCCATCAACAACACAAATCCCCACACAAACATGTTGCCGTATTGGCTGTACACGCTGTCGCCTTTTATAAGCTTAATGTTGGCTTTCAATATTGTAGCTTCAAACTGAGGCATGGTTTGTTGTGTGCGGCTTATAGGGTCGTATACGGCGCTTACACCATTGTTGGTAACTCTTACTAGAGGGCGTTGTAGTTCGAGCGCGCGCATACGGGCTATTTGCATATGTTGCAAAGGCCCAATAGAGTCGCCAAACCAGGCATCGTTACTTACCGTAAAGAGTAGGTCAGAATCGCTTTTGTAATTACCGCGTACTAAGTCGGCAAAAACAATTTCGTAGCAAATAGCGGGTAGTAAGTTATAGCCATTGGCGCGTAAGTTGTTTTGCACTTTGTCGCCACGGGTAAACGATGACATAGGTAAATCGAATAACGGGGCAATAGGGCGCAAAAAATCTTGAAACGGTACAAATTCGCCAATAGGTAATAGCTGGTGTTTTTGATAGCGGTTTTTATCAAGATAATGGTAATGCCCGTGCTCGTCGCCGCGCTCTTTATTACCGACTACAATAAGTGTGTTAAATATGTTTTTGGTGTCTCGCTGGTAGTCAACAATACCGGTAACAAGGGCGGTTTTATTAAACGAGGCGGCACTGTCTAAATTGGCTAAGTAGGAATCAGCAAGCATTTCTATTTCAGGCACTGCGGCTTCTGGCCATACTATTAAGTCGGCATCCCAATGTGGGCGTGTCAGGTCTTGGTATTTGCTCATTGTGGTCCAAAACTCACTTGGCTCAAAGCGCAGGTGTTGCTGTATGTTCCCTTGTACGAGCAATACTGACATGTTTTTATCTGTGTAATGAATACTACCTGTGGTGTTTGCGCCTGTAAAAATAAGCGCAACAGCTGTAGCAGTAACCGCTGGGGTTTTAAAATCTTTTTGGGTAAGTCTATATAGTGCAAAGCCAATAGCGACACAGGTAAGTGTTAAGCCAAACTCGCCAATATAAGGGGCAAGCAACCTTAAAGGTCCGTCGGTTTGTGTGTAGCCAAAACTTAACCACGGGAAACCGGTAAGTACGGTGCCACGTAAATACTCACTAATTGCAAAGCAGGCAATAAGTAATGCGCCAAAGCTTTTAGGGCCACTGGCAAAGCGTGTAGTTGCCCAAAAGGCAAGTGCGGGAAATAACGCTAAGTAGGCGCACAAAAAAGCCATTAACGAGAGCGACGCTATAAGCGGCATACCGCCAAAGGTGGCAATAGAAACATGTACCCAGCTTATACCTGCACCAAACCAGCCTAGGCCAAATATAAAGCCATATTTAGCAGCGGTTTTTGCGTGTGCTTTACCGGTATTATTGGGGTTGACGCAAAAAATTATGGCACCAAGGCTAATAAATACGATGGGCCAAATTTCAAAGGGGGCGTAGCCAAAAGTTAAAACAAGGCCCGCAACGAGTGCGAGCCATGCTTTTTTATCTTTTGCTAATAGGGTAAGTCTAGTTAGCAGTTTCTTCACTGTCGTTATCATCAGCCTTAGGAACGGTGACTTGCAGTTGCAAAATACGACGATTGTCGGCGTTGGTTACTTTAAATTGGTAACCTTCTATGTCAATCGTTTCACCACGGCTTGGCATATGGCCAAATGCGTGCAGTACAGTTCCGCCAATAGTATCGGCTTCGTCTGTGCTGTAGCCTGTTTTAAAATGCTCGTTAAAGTCATCTACAGGTGTGAGTGCTTGCACTACGTGAACATGTTTAGCAAGTCGACGAATATCTTGATGTTCTTCTTCTTCGTCGTGCTCATCTTCGATTTCGCCAACAATTATTTCAAGAATATCTTCAATCGTTACCAAGCCCGATACGCCGCCGTATTCGTCAATAACAACAGCCATATGGTAGCGTTGCTGACGGAATTCGTTTAGCAATGTATCAACACGTTTGCTCTCAGGTACTACCATTGCTGGGCGTAAATAATCGCGTATTGATGGTAAATGCTCGTCTTTATTTAAGATCAGTGGCAATAAATCTTTAGCGAGTAAAAAACCTTCTACATGGTCTTTGTCTTCAATCACCACAGGAAAACGTGAGTGAGTTGAGTCAACCATCATTGGAATTAGCTCTTCAAGCGGGCTGTCGATCTCAAGAGTGATCATTTGTGAGCGCGGAACCATTATGTCTCGCACTTTAAGCTCAGACACGCCAAGCACACCTTCTATCATCTCTTTTGTTTCAGGATCGATTACGTCTCGTTCTTGCGCATCGGCAATAACTTCGACCAGCTCTTCTCTATTCTGGGGTTCCCCTTGCAACATTTGGGCTATTCTGCCCAACCACGTTTTGCCAGAAGAACCCTGGCTAGATTGCGAGTTACCGTCGCTCATTGCGTCTAATTGCTCCGTTAATTTAAATATCGTCCCGGTATGGGTCTGCTATGTTTAGCTCTGCAAGTAATTGCTTTTCGATGCTTTCCATCTCTAAAGCATCGTCACTCTTTATATGGTCAAATCCAAGCAAATGCAAGCATCCGTGAATAACCATGTGAGCAAAGTGGTCATGAAATGACTTCTCTTGCTCAATTGCTTCAGCTAATACAATGGCTGGGCAAATAATTAAATCACCAACCAAGGGAATATCTATTCCTGGTGGTGCTTCAAATTCGAACGACAGTACGTTGGTCGGTTTATTTTTACCGCGATAGTCGTTATTAAGTTGTTGCGATTGCGCTTCGTCGCTAATAACGATACTGAGTTCTGACTCGTCACGGTATTGGCTAAGGGCTTTGTCAGCCCACAGTGCAAATTGCTCTTCGCTTGGGAGGTTGTCAAACTCACAGGCTATTTGTAAATCAAGTTCGGTTGTCAAAGTATTACTCTTTAGTAGTAGGCTGTTGAAGAGCAGCGAGTGCGTCTTTTGCATTTTGCTTTTCAATGCGCTTTAGTCGCTCGCTTTCGTCGTTTCGCTCGTAGGCTTCAACTATGCGTGCTACAACAGGGTGGCGTACTACGTCTTGGGCTTTAAAGTAGTTAAAGCTAATTTCGTTTACGCCATCAAGTACTTCCATTGCATGGCGAAGGCCTGAGCGTGTTCCACGAGGTAAATCGACCTGTGTTATATCGCCTGTAATAACCGCTTTTGAGTTAAACCCTATACGGGTTAAAAACATTTTCATTTGCTCAGCGGTGGTATTTTGGCTTTCATCTAAAATAATAAAGGCATCGTTTAAAGTGCGTCCGCGCATGTAAGCAAGCGGAGCGACTTCAATGATATTTTTTTCGATGAGTTTTTCTACTTTTTCAAAACCTAGCATTTCAAAAAGAGCGTCGTAAAGAGGGCGCAGGTACGGGTCTATTTTTTGACTTAAATCGCCTGGTAAAAAGCCAAGCTTTTCGCCCGCTTCTACAGCAGGGCGCGTTAATAATATGCGGCGTATTTCTTGGCGCTCAAGGGCGTCAACGGCGGCAGCAACTGCAAGGTAGGTTTTACCAGTACCAGCAGGGCCAATACCAAAGGTAATGTCGTGGTTTAAAATATTAGCCACATAAACACCTTGGTTATCGTTACGTGGTTTAATCACACCACGGCGCGTTTTAATCACCATTTCTTTGCCGTAAGCGCTGCTTGATGCGTCTTGCTCTAGGGCTTTTGATTCGGTAATAGCTAAATGAACGGCTTCGGGTTCTATTTCGCCTAAAACACCACGAACTGGCTGAGTATCAACATAAAGGTTTTTTAAGATTTCTACAGCGCCGGCGCAGTTGTGTAGTTTACCGGTTACTTTAAAAAAGTTGTCACGGTGAATTATTTCAACAGCCAGGTGGCGTTCAATTTGTTTGATGTTTTCGTCAAACGGGCCACATAAAGAAGAAAGGCGTTTGTTATCGGCAGGTTCTAAATAAATCTCTAATGTTTTTAACTGATTACTCAAAATTGCTTCCTATAGTACTGCGCCAGCGTTAACTGGCGCTAATAGTATGACTAAGGAACGAAAGAAGCTACGCCAATTTCGTTAACAGTGTCTGGTTTTGGCTCTGCAGCTGCAGCTTTAGTTAAAATAGCTGAAGGCGCGATTTCACGTCGTAAGTTCATTTCTGATTCTGTACGAATTAAGTCACCACGTAAAGAGTTAGGTAGTGCTTCGGTAATACGTACGTCAACAAACTGTCCGATCACTGTGTGCGGGCCAACAAAATTTACTACACGGTTATTTTCGGTACGGCCACGTAATTCCATCGGGTTCTTTTTAGAAGGACCTTCAACAAGTATACGTTGCTCTGTATCGAACATTTGACGACTAATTTGCTGCGCCATTTGTGTAATACGGTTTTGTAGTAAGTATAAGCGTTCTTTTTTCTCTTGCTCTGTTACGTCATCTGGCAAATCTGCCGCTGGCGTACCTGGGCGGGCACTGTAAATAAAGCTAAAGCTCATATCAAAACCAATGTCGCTAATAAGCTTCATGGTTGCTTCAAAGTCTTCTTTACTTTCGCCGGGGAAACCAATAATGAAATCTGACGACATGCTTAAGTTAGGGCGAATTTTGCGTAACTTACGAATTGTCGATTTGTATTCAATTGCCGTATGGCCACGTTTCATTAGGTTTAATATACGGTCTGAACCACTTTGTACTGGTAGATGTAAGTGATCTACAAGCTCTGGTACATCAGCGTAAACGTCGATGATATCAGGCGTAAATTCTACCGGGTGCGATGTGGTGTAACGAATACGGTCAATACCATCAATAGCAGCAATAAGACGAATTAAATCTGAGAAGTAACATATTTCGCCATCGTGCGTGTCCCCGCGGTATGCGTTTACGTTTTGGCCTAGTAGGTTTACTTCACGTACGTTTTGCTCAGCAAGCTGTGCAATTTCAAGTAGTACGTCATCTACTGGGCGGCTAACTTCTTCGCCGCGAGTATATGGTACAACACAAAAAGTACAGTATTTAGAACAGCCTTCCATAATTGATACAAACGCAGATGGGCCATCCGCTTTTGGCTCTGGCAGGCGGTCAAACTTTTCAATCTCTGGGAATGAAATATCAACAACCGATGAGCCTTTGTTGCCTTGCACTTGTTTAATCATTTCTGGTAAGCGGTGTAGCGTTTGCGGGCCAAAAATAACATCTACAAATGGTGCGCGTTGGCGAATAGAGTCACCTTCTTGTGAGGCAACACAACCACCTACACCAATTATTAAGTCTGGCTTGTCGTCTTTTAACAATTTCCAACGACCTAACTGGTGAAATACTTTTTCTTGTGCTTTTTCACGAATTGAACAGGTGTTAAGTAAGATTACGTCGGCATCTGTTGCATCATCAGTTAGCTGGTAGCCGTTGGTGGCATCTAAAAGTTCAGCCATTTTCTGAGAGTCGTATTCGTTCATCTGACAACCCCAGGTTTTAATATGCAGCTTTTTGCTCATTGAAATATTGCCTCGTGTTCAATTCGATAGTGGCACAAAAATGTGCTAGAAACAGGATTAAGGAGCAAGCATGCTCACTTAAAGGAGGCGTATTTTAGCTGGATACCCGCCCAGATCCAAGTATAGTTTTCATGTTTGTGATCTCAAATCAATACGGGGCGAGTTTAATGTGCTGTTAGGGATATCCTCTGGTATAAAACAAATTAATTTTGATACAATCAAAACAGACTCAAGTAATAATAAAATGATGAAAAACATGACCAAAAATAATGTGATAGTGGTTGGCGGGGGCATGGTTGGCGCGGCTATGGCGATAAAGCTGGCTCAGCAAGGCTTTGGCGTGCGCATAATTGAAAAACACCTAATAGACCCATCGCACATTCTTAGTAGCGATAAGGTGGATATTAGAGTGTCTGCTATTAATCGTTTTTCAGAAAATTTACTTGATGAATTAGGGGCTATGCCTCTTTTAAGGCAAAACCGTATAGCGCCTTATCAACAATTAGAGGCTTTTGAGCGCGGTGGTGACAATTTATTATTTGATTGCGCCGACATAAACACGACACATTTAGGCCACTTGATTGAAAATAGTTTAATTCAAGCAAGTTTGTGGCAGCAATTTGGGCATTATAAGATTGAGGTTATTGAGCAATCATTGCCGGTAACTAAAATAGAGCAAACGGATGATTTAATTACGCTTGTGTATGGTGATCAAACCTATACGGCTGATTTAGTAATTGCCGCCGATGGTGGGCAATCGCAGCTGCGTGCTAAAGCTAATATTGGTATTACGGGTTGGCAGTACCAACAGCATTGCATGGGGGTATTAATTAAACTCGATGCACCGCAACAAATTAAAACATGGCAACAGTTTACACCAAGTGGGCCGTTAGCATTTTTACCAATGCAGGCACCGTACGCTAATTTAATTTGGTACGACGATGCAAATACATTGCAAGCATTTAAAGGGCTAAGCCCAACTCAGTTAAAAACGCACATTCTGAATAAATTCCCAGAACTTGCTGGAGACTTTGAAGTACAAACCCATGCGATATTTCCGCTAACTCGCCAACACGCTAATAATTATTCGCAAGGGCGCTTGGTTTTAGTGGGCGACGCTGCACATACAATTAACCCACTTGCAGGGCAGGGCGTTAATTTAGGTTTTCAGGACGTAGTGGCACTTGCTGAGGTTTTAAACGAAGCAGGAGATATAGGTTGCCCACTAAAACTTAAAGAATACGAGCGAGCTCGCCGCAGGGCTAATTTATTAATGATGAGCATGATGGACGCGTGTTACTTTGGGTTTTCTAATCAAATTACGCCACTTAAATGGGCACGTAGCCAGTTTTTAAAAATGGTTAATAATACGGGGCCAATAAAAAACTGGGTTTTAAAATACGCAATTAGTGGTGATTTAGGCTAAATTTAAAGTAGATATTAGAAAGGCTCATTTATGAGCCTTTTTTTATGTCTGTTTTTAAGTCAGCAAATAGTGACTCGGCTATATTGAACACGGTTTTAATTTAACTGGTGTTACATCACTAAATCGCAATTTAATAACTTTAAAGAGCCTGTGTGTGGATAATTTTTTTACAGTAATAATTATTTTAGGTGCGCTACTGCTTGTTGCTAGCTTAAAAACAACCGTTAAAGTTTGCAAAAAAACATCGCAAAGAGCATGGAGTGTACTGCTATGCGCTATTATTTTTTTTATTATAGGGTATTGGTGGATACTTTATTATTTTTCAAACCACGACATTGCACCCGTCGTTATGAATATGGTGGCTATGTTGTTACTTGGCGGTGGTGGGTTTGTTTTTTTAGTTATTAAACTGAGTTTAAAAAGTATTCTTAAAATAGAGCAAGCAACGCAGTATCAAAAATATCAAACTGAGCACGATAACTTAACAACTCTACCTAACCGCGATAAATTTTTTAAATCTCTGAGTAAACAAGTTGAATATCCTTCCCCATTTTCACTATTTTATATCGACTTAAATAACTTTAAACAAATTAATGATGCGTTTGGGCATCATTGTGGGGACCAATTATTGACTGCATTTGCCAATAAACTAAATAAAGAATTATGCGGCATTGCTAAGTTATATCGAATAGGTGGCGATGAGTTTGCATTTTTATTGCATACCGATACAGATGAAAGCATGAATTATTGTGTAAACATTATAAACTCAGCCGTCAAAAGTCCGTTTTGTACGAATGAGCAAATGGTTAAAATACAATTAAGTATAGGCGTAAGCCGTTTTCCTGATGATAGTCGATTGCCCGATCAGCTATTAAAAAAAGCTGACTTGGCACTGCATGAAGCTAAAAAAACATTTCAACCTTTGGTAAATTACTCATCTGCAATAGGTAAACGAGCTGAGGACTTTTTTGATTTATCAGCCAAAATTAAAGTGGCATTACATAAAGATGAGTTTGAGCTTTATTTACAACCCATAATGGACTCTAAAGATCTGCAATTACATGGCCTAGAAGCGCTTATCCGATGGCCGCAAGATGATGGTAGCTTTATTAGTCCAGAAAAGTTTATAACCGTAGCTGAGCGTACAGGGCTTATTTTTCCTTTATCGAAATGGGTTGTACAAGAAGCCGTTAATCATATTAGAAAGCTCAAGCTATTTGGTTTCACCGGTACTATACATGTCAATTTATCAACGAAAGATATTGAAAGCAGCGAGTTTTACGATTTTATAATTAGTTTACTCGCAACCGACCCTACATTAAGCGACTCGTTAATTTTTGAAATTACAGAAGGTGCAATGATGACAAACATACCGGCTGCTAGAAAAATGATGCAACAGTTGAGTATGCGCGGGTTTAAATTTAGTGTTGATGACTTTGGTACTGGCTTTTCGTCACTGTCGTTATTAAGAGAGCTGCCAATTAATCAAATAAAAATTGATCAGTCGTTTGTCAAAGATATGCTTACTAACTCGCCTGATTACGCCATTGTAGAATCTACATTGTTTTTAGCGAGTCGATTAAATTGCGATGTAGTTGCTGAAGGAATAGAAACTAAAGAGGTAGAACAGGCGTTGTTGAGTCTTAACTGTGATTATTTACAAGGGTATTTATATAGCAAACCAATAAATATAGATGAATTTATAAATGTTTATTTAAGTGCAGAAAAAGTAAGTTGAATTTAATGTGTATTGAGAAGTTTTAGACAGGGGAGTCAAATTGGCTGGGATACCAGGATTTGAACCTGGGAATGCCAGGATCAAAACCTGGTGCCTTACCGCTTGGCGATATCCCAACTATAAATTTGAATTAGTTTTAGTTCTTAATAAGAACATGGTGCGGAAGGAGAGACTTGAACTCTCACAACCTAAGTTACTGGAACCTAAATCCAGCGCGTCTACCAATTCCGCCACTCCCGCATCACTAAGTTGCTAATTTAAACTCTAAGCTAGAGCAATTCTTTTATCCAACTTTCCTTGGTAGAAGAAGTTGGCTGGGATACCAGGATTTGAACCTGGGAATGCCAGGATCAAAACCTGGTGCCTTACCGCTTGGCGATATCCCAACAAAGAATTCTTTATAATTTTAGTTCTTATAAGAACATGGTGCGGAAAGAGAGACTTGAACTCTCACAACCGAAGTTACTGGAACCTAAATCCAGCGCGTCTACCAATTCCGCCACTCCCGCATCAACAATTTGCCAATTTAAACTCTAAGCTAGAGCAATTCTTTTATCCAACTTTCCTTGGTAGAAGAAGTTGGCTGGGATACCAGGATTTGAACCTGGGAATGCCAGGATCAAAACCTGGTGCCTTACCGCTTGGCGATATCCCAACAAAGAATTCTTTATAATTTTAGTTCTTATAAGAACATGGTGCGGAAAGAGAGACTTGAACTCTCACAACCGAAGTTACTGGAACCTAAATCCAGCGCGTCTACCAATTCCGCCACTCCCGCATCATTAATTTGCCAATTTAAACTCTAAGCTAGAGCAATTCTTTTATCCAACTTTCCTTGGTAGAAGAAGTTGGCTGGGATACCAGGATTTGAACCTGGGAATGCCAGGATCAAAACCTGGTGCCTTACCGCTTGGCGATATCCCAACAAAGAATTAATGATAATTTTATTTCTTATCAAGAAATGGTGCGGAAAGAGAGACTTGAACTCTCACAACCGAAGTTACTGGAACCTAAATCCAGCGCGTCTACCAATTCCGCCACTCCCGCATCGTTTGTACAATAAAGTACAGGTAGTTATTTTAAACTCTTCATTGAGCTGCAATTTAACTCTTGCAGAGCCATTTCTAAAAGAAGAAATGGTGGCTAAGACGGGATTTGAACCTGTGACCCCATCATTATGAGTGATGTGCTCTAACCAGCTGAGCTACTTAGCCATTGTTGGCTGGGATACCAGGATTTGAACCTGGGAATGCCAGGATCAAAACCTGGTGCCTTACCGCTTGGCGATATCCCAACAATAACAATTGATAGTTTTAATTCTTATCAAGAATTATGGTGCGGAAGGAGAGACTTGAACTCTCACATCCTAAGATACTGGAACCTAAATCCAGCGCGTCTACCAATTCCGCCACTCCCGCACACAAGGTAGTTATTTTAAACTCTTCATTGAGCAACAAAAAAATAATGGTGGCTAAGACGGGATTTGAACCTGTGACCCCATCATTATGAGTGATGTGCTCTAACCAGCTGAGCTACTTAGCCATCTTTTTTTGTTAGCACTTCATCGCTGAGTGCGGGGCGTATTATGCTGATATGACCCAAATTCGTCAACACCTTTTTTGCAAAAAAACACTTAACTGTGTTTGTTTGCAGGAAAATTAAGCTAACAGGCTAAAATTTAATAAAAATGCTGTTTTTTTAGCTGCCTTTAAGGCGCGGAATCTTAATTAACCCTGTACTTCTTTAATTAAGCGATATTACAAAGATAGACTAGTTGAGGCTAATTATTATTTTTATAATGCTTAAATACAAAAAAGGCTCGTAAAAACGAGCCTTTAAAAATTATTACCAAGTGAAATTGGTTTAATTTGTACTTATACGTTGAACAAGAAGTTCATTACATCGCCATCTTTAACAATGTACTCTTTACCTTCTTGACGCATCTTACCTGCTTCTTTTGCGCCACTCTCACCTTTAAAGGCAACAAAGTCGTCAAAAGCAATAGTTTGCGCACGGATAAAGCCACGCTCGAAGTCGGTATGGATTTTACCCGCTGCTTGTGGTGCTGTTGCACCTACAGGGATTGTCCATGCGCGTACTTCTTTTACGCCAGCTGTGAAATAAGTTTGTAATTGTAGTAATTCATAACCACCACGAATAACAAGGTTAAGACCTGGCTCTTCTAGACCAAGATCAGCCATAAACTCTAGCTTGTCTTCGTCATCTAGTTCTGAAAGCTCAGACTCGATAGCGGCACATACAGGAACAACAATCGCATCTTCAGCTGCGGCAATAGCGCGTACGCGGTCAAGGTATGGGTTATTTTCAAAACCATCTTCAGCAACGTTTGCAATATACATTGTTGGTTTAATCGTTAAGAAGTTAATAGAGCTGATTGCTGCTTTTTCTTCTTTAGTTAGTGCTAGACCACGTAAAGTTAAGCCTTCGTCAAGATGCACTTTTACTTTTTCAAGTACAGCATTTTGCTCTTTAGCGTCTTTGTCGCCACCTTTTGCTTTTTTTGAATTACGGAAAAGGGCTTTTTCAGCGCTATCCATATCAGCAAGTACTAACTCAGTGTTGATTACGTCAATATCGTCAGCAGGGTCAATAGTGCCTGCTACGTGGATGATGTTTTCATCTTCAAAACAGCGAACTACGTGGCCAATTGCATCGGTTTCACGAATGTTAGCTAAAAACTGGTTACCAAGGCCTTCACCTTTAGATGCGCCTTTTACTAAGCCAGCAATGTCTACAAATTCCATACTGGTGGTAAGAACTCGTTGAGGATTAACTATTTTAGCAAGTTCGTCTAGACGAGGATCTGGCACAGGTACCACACCTGTATTAGGCTCAATGGTACAAAAAGGAAAGTTAGCGGCTTCAATACCCGCTTTAGTTAGTGCATTGAAAAGCGTTGATTTACCAACGTTAGGCAAGCCAACGATGCCACATTTAAAACCCATAGTAAGATACCTTGTTTAGAATTCGTTTAAACGGTGTACTTGGACCCAAGTTACTAGGGTTTAAACGAATGTAGTCTGTTTTGTGCTTTTAACACACCATCTTTTGCAAGTATTTCCATGCAACGAACTGCTTCATCAACAGCAGCATCCATTTTTTCTTGGTCTGCTTTGGCCGCTTTTCCAAGCACCCAACCAGTAACCATTTCACGATGCCCCGGATGACCTACACCAATGCGCAAGCGCATAAAGTCTTTTTGATTTGCCATTTTTGCAATAATGTCTTTTAAACCATTATGACCGCCATGCCCGCCGCCTTTTTTTAACTTGGCAACGCCTGGGTCTAAATCCAATTCGTCATGGGCAACTAAAATGTCCTCGACAGGGATTTTGAAAAAATTAGCTAAACTACCGACCGCTTTACCACTTAAATTCATGTAAGTAGTGGGGATCAATAATTTGAATTCTTGGCCTTGAATGATCACTTTGCCTGTAAGGCCGTGATATTTAGGATCGTATTTTAGGGTGCAGTTGTAGCGTGCAGCGATTTGCTCGATGAACCAAGCACCTGCATTGTGGCGTGTGTTTGCGTATTCGGGGCCTGGATTAGCCAGGCCCACAAGCATTTGAATAGAATTCAAGGTTGCGAGACCTTAAAAATTATTCTGCTGCTGCAGCGTCGTCTTCAACTGGAGCTGCTTTGTTTGCTTTGATAGTCAGGATAGACTGATCATGGCCTTCGCCTTTACCTAAATCTACAGAGCTAACGCCTTTAGGGAAAGTAAGGTCAGAAATATGAACAGAATCGCCAACAACAAACTTAGAAACATCTACTTCAATGAATTCTGGAAGTGCTTTTGGAAGACACGTAATTTCAACTTCAGTTAACTGGTGAACAACAGTTGCGCCAGCTTTAGTTACAATATCTTCACCGATGAAGTGAAGAGGAACTTTAGTTTGAAATTTATGAGTAGCATCTACACGTTGGAAATCAAGGTGAGTAAGCTTAGGCTTGAATGGGTGACGTTGGATATCTTTTAAGATTACTTCAACAGCTTCGCCATCTACGTTAAGCGTAAGGATATGCGTGTAAAAACCTTCGTCTTCTTGTGCTTTGATCATATCTTTATGAGCAAAAGTAAGAGATAAAGCTTCTTTGTCAGCTCCGTAAAGGATTGCAGGAACTTTGTCTTCGCGACGTAGGCGGCGGCTCGCACCAGTACCAGTTTCTACGCGAAGTTCAGCGTTATATGTATAAGTTTTGTTAGACATGATGTCTCCAGTTATTAAAATGTGTAGGGCCTTTGCGACCAAGGTCCCTAGCCAAAAGGCGCGCTATCATACCACCACGCCCAGACAAAATAAACATCGCTTACAAAAAAAGCGCCAAAAGGCGCTTTTATACTCAGGAATGTTTAATTTTAGTGTTCAAACATCGCTGAGATAGATTCTTCGTTACTAATACGACGAATAGTCTCTGCTAACATGTCAGCAAGCGTAAGTACCTTAATTTTATCAAGGGCTTTAAGCTCGTCAGATAGCGGAATTGAGTCAGTTACAATTACTTCGTCAATCATCGAGTCACGTAAGTTTTCTGCTGCTTTACCTGAAAGAATAGGGTGCGTTGCGTATGCAAATACGCGTTTAGCGCCATGTTCTTTAAGTGCTTCTGCGGCTTTACATAACGTACCACCGGTATCAATCATATCATCTACGATAATACAATCACGACCTTCAACGTCACCAATAATGTGCATTACTTGAGAAACGTTTGCTTGAGGGCGACGTTTATCAATGATTGCTAAATCGGTATCGTTTAGTAGTTTTGCAATTGCACGTGCGCGTACAACACCACCAATATCTGGAGATACAACAACGACGTCTTCAAAGTCGCGTTCTTTCATATCTTCAAGTAATACAGGGCTGCCAAATACGTTGTCTACTGGTACATCAAAGAAGCCTTGGATTTGTTCAGCGTGTAAATCAACCGTAAGAACACGGTCAACACCAACGCTTGATAAGAAATCGGCAACAACTTTAGCGGTAATTGGAACACGGGCAGAACGTACACGACGGTCTTGGCGCGCATAACCAAAATAAGGAATGACGGCAGTAATACGACCTGCAGATGCACGACGTAGAGCATCAACCATAACGATAAGTTCCATTAGGTTATCGTTTGTAGGGGCACAGGTTGATTGCAAGATAAAAACGTCCGAGCCACGAACATTTTCATTTATTTGAACACTGATCTCACCGTCGCTAAAACGGCCAACAACAGCATCGCCTAATTCAATATATAAACGTTTTGCAACTTTTTGAGCTAACTCAGGTGTTGCGTTACCAGCGAAGAGCTTCATGTCAGGCACGGTAGGGTTCCTCAGGCACTGAATATTTGGACTAACGAGCAATGATAAATACCACTGCGAGTTAACTTATGATTACTTGTACGTTACTTCATTGATCGAATATGGCGGTTAACTCCGTATGAGCAGGTGAGACATTTGCGCTTGAAGCCACAAAACCCTGCCAAGTATGGGGGAGATTTTCAAGTACATCTTGTGCTTGAACTTGACTAGCAAATTCGACAAAACAACATGAACCTGTTCCGGTCATCTTCGACGGTGCGTATTTTAGCAACCACTGGAGGGTTTTTTCAACCTCGGGGCAAAGCTTTTTAACTAAAGGCTCACAATCGTTGGTTAAAGTATGGTGTTTCCAATCGCCTATTATTTTTGGTGTGTCGCGTTTTAAATCTGGATGTGTAAATATTTTTGCGGTACTTACATGTTGGTTTGGGTGTACAACGCAGTACCATTTTTGTTCAAGTTTTACCTGGTGTAATTTCTCACCAATACCATGCGCTATGGCGCTTTGCCCTTGTATGAACACCGGAACATCAGCCCCTAATTTAAGTCCTAATTGGGCTAGAATTTCTAAATTTAGTTCTAATTTCCATAATTTATTTAGGGCTAATAAAGTACTTGCGGCGTCGGATGAACCACCTCCAACACCTCCGCCCATCGGTAAGCGTTTAATTAAATTTATTTTCACACCCAAAGAGGTTTTACAGTGTGTTTGTAATAATAAAGCCGCTTTATAGATGAGATTATCATTTAGGGGTATGTCTTTAGTATCACCACCGACAGAAATACCACCGTCTGTTGTTAGCTCAAAATGCAACTCATCACCAAAATTTAAAAAAGTAAATAAGGTTTCTAGTTCATGATAGCCATCTTCTCGGCGAGCATTAATATGTAAAAATAAATTGAGTTTTGCCGGGGCAATAAGTGAAAAAGAGGTTTTGTTATTCATACTTATTTAAACTGCCAATCGTAGAGTTGAATTTTTATTTTTATTTGTTGATGCTTTAACGTCAGTTTAGTTGGTAACCAGTAACCTGCGTTTTGTACGTAAGTGCCGTAATCTATTTGCCATTTCTTGCCTGTATTATCAAACCATAATACTTGCTTTGCACGGCCTAGTTCATCAACGACTAAACTTTGATCGTCAATGGTGCCCTTAAGCCAGTTATCGGCGTTATCAACAGGGAGTGTAAAACCGGTTAAACGCTTTAAAAGCTCTGCAGCATTAGTATCAAAGTACTCATCGCCGTCAAACTCTAATTCAGCACCATTTGCTGTTTGTTTAAGCGACAAAATACGAGTACCAATAAAAGTAGTCAGTATTAAATTATTGGAATTTGTTGTTTGCTGCCAATTTAAGTTTGCAGATTGACGCTCTTCTGGGCTTATAAACGCGAGTTTACCCTCGACCTGCCAAGTTTTTTGAGCAGCTAAACGTGGCTTCCAATCATCATAAAGTGTTGTTTTTGTATCAATTTGATGGGCACAGCCACCTAATAATAAAAAAAACATGAATAAAATCAAATATTGTCGAATCAAATGTTGTTCCTTACTTTCCATATTCCGCTGATTTTTGGTAAAATTACCGCCTTTGAAGTAGGGCTCAGCAATATTTGGCAAATATGACCATAATAGCACTAGGTATAAATCACAAAACCGCATCCGTAGAATTACGCGAAAAAGTGGCTTTTTCGCCTGAGCAAATTTCAGAGGCGTTGCAACAATTAAGTGGCCATGCCGACTTTAATGAAGCTGTTATTGTGTCTACCTGTAATCGAACCGAGATCTATTGTAGCCTCGCTCAGCAAAATTCCCAAACACTGTTAACGTGGCTTGCCAGTTTCCATGGTTTGGATGAACATGAACTGAGCAGCAATATATACTGCCATGAAGGTAATGACGCCATTAACCACTTAATGCGCGTAGCGTGTGGGTTGGATTCTCTTGTGTTAGGCGAGCCGCAAATTTTAGGGCAAATAAAGCAATCGTTTTTTAGTGCTAAAACCCACGATGCAATAGGGGTTACTTTTGATAGGTTGTTTCAAAAAACCTTTTCGGTAGCAAAACAAGTTCGTACTGAAACAAATATAGGCGCAAGTGCCGTGTCGGTTGCATTTGCGGCTGTTAACTTAGCAAAACATATTTATGGCAAGCTTGATCAAACCAATGTGCTATTGATTGGTGCTGGTGAAACCATTGAACTGGTTGCTAAACATTTATATCAAAATGAGCCTAAAAAAATAACGGTAGCTAATAGAACAATTGAACGTGCTCGCAGCCTTGCTGATGAAGTGTCGGCAGATGTTATCGCACTTGCACAGTTGCCAGAACGTTTACATGAAGCCGATATAGTCATTAGTTCTACCGCCAGTACTTTACCTATTATTGGTAAAGGGGTGGTTGAGCAAGCGCTTAAGCAGCGCCGACACAAGCCTATGCTATTTATAGATATTGCGGTTCCGCGCGATATAGAAAGCCAAGTAGGTGAGCTAGATGCTGCCTATTTATATTCCGTTGATGACTTACAAACCATTGTAAGCGAGAATATGGCAGCGCGTGAGCAAGCTGCACAGCAAGCGCAAATAATTATTACTGAACGCACCAAAGAATTTGCAATGTGGATGCGCTCACTCGATTCGGTAGATTTAATCCGCCATTATCGAAATGATGTACAAACAATTAAGTCAGAACTTGTAGAGCGTGCTGTTAGTCAGCTAAATACAGGTAAAGATGCAGAAAAAATTATATTAGAGCTCGCCAATAAATTAACCAATCGCTTAATGCACGCGCCTACCCGTGCAATACAAGACGCAGCGAAAAAAGGTGAAGTGGCGCAGCTAAACCAGTTGAAAAAAATGTTAGGTATTGATCAGGAATAACCGTTAAATGAAAGAGTCTGTTTATAATAAATTAGAAACCTTAGTAGAGCGTTACGAAGAAGTACAAGCGCTGCTAAGCGACCCGTCGGTCATTAGTGATCAAAATCGTTTTCGTGGGCTTTCAAAAGAATACTCTGAGCTTGAAGAGATTGTAAAAACGTTTTTAACTTACAAAGAAACGCAAGATGATTTAGCCAGTGCAGAAGAAATGCTTAAAGATTCTGACCCTGAAATGCGTGAAATGGCGCAAGAAGAATATAAAGAAGCTAAAGCACAAATTTTGGTAATTGAAGATCAAATTCAAGTATTAATGTTGCCAAAAGATCCGCGAGATAATAACAACGTGTTTGTTGAAGTACGCGCTGGAACAGGCGGTGATGAAGCGGCTATTTTTGCTGGCGACTTATTCCGTATGTACAGCCGCTATGCAGAAACTAAAAAATGGAAAGTAGAAGTTGTGAGCACCAATGAAGGTGAGCACGGTGGCTACAAAGAAGTTATTGCAAATATTAGTGGCGAAGGCGTTTACGGTCAATTAAAGTTTGAATCAGGTGTACACCGCGTACAACGTGTGCCAGAAACTGAGTCACAAGGGCGAGTTCATACCTCTGCGTGTACTGTTGCGGTAATGGCGGAAGTACCAGAGGCCGAAGCGATACAAATTAATACCGCAGATTTAAAAGTTGATACATTTCGTGCATCAGGCGCAGGTGGTCAGCACGTTAATAAAACAGATTCTGCTATTCGACTTACACATATACCTACCGGTGTTGTGGTTGAGTGTCAGGATCAGCGTTCACAGCATAAAAACCGTGCTAAAGCTATGTCAGTACTTGCAGCACGTTTGCAACAGGCTGAAGATGAAAAGCGCCATGCGGCAGAAGCATCTGAACGTCGTGACTTAGTAGGTAGTGGCGATCGCTCTGAACGTATCCGTACTTATAACTACCCACAAGGTCGTATTACCGATCACCGTATTAACTTAACACTTTATCGTTTGAATGAAGTGGTAGCGGGTGATTTAAGCTGCGTTATTGACCCATTAATGCAAGAACATCAAGCTGACTTATTAGCGGCTATGGGCGACGAGTAATCGTGAGCCAAACTCTTGAACAAGCTATTGCTGCAGGCGCTAATTTATTAGCACCTAGCAGCGAAAGTGCTAAATTAGACGCACAAGTTTTACTTCTACATATTCTTCAAAAACCTCACAGTTACCTTTTTACTTGGCCAGAGCATGCGCTTAATGCCGAACAACAACAGCAATTTAATACCTTTTGCCAAAGACGTTTAAACGGTGAACCTGTTGCACATATTACGGGGCAACGTGAATTTTGGAGCTTATCGCTTGAAGTTAACGCAACAACTTTAATACCTCGACCAGATACCGAAACGTTAGTAGAACAAGCACTTGAAGTGGCTGTACCTGCTACAGCTAAAGTGCTTGATTTAGGCACGGGTACTGGTGCAATAGCACTGGCATTGGGTAGTGAAATGCCTAATTGGCAAATTATTGCAGTAGATAGAGTAAGCGATGCAGTTGCACTGGCTACACGTAACCAGCAGCGATTGGCAATTAATAATGTACACGTTAAGCAAAGCAACTGGTTTAGCGAGTTACATGGTGAGAAATTCAACCTAATTGTCACTAACCCGCCTTATATTGAAAGCAGTGATATACATTTAAATCAGGGCGATGTGCGCTTTGAGCCTTTGTCGGCATTAGTGGCTGATGATTGTGGAATGTCTGATATTAAACAAATAATTACACAATCACGTGACTATTTGTTATCTAGTGGCTATCTTTTAATAGAACACGGTTTTGAGCAAGGTGAAGCTGTTCGTCATTTTTTCAAAAAAATGGCATTTGTGAATATTAAAACAGTGAAAGACTTTGGTGATAATGACCGTGTAACGTTTGCACAGTGGCCCTAAAGAATAATAATTGCCTGCTAGTGCGTTAAATAATGCCATGAAGGAATTTCGACTATGATGGGTGATTTTTTATTTTCAGATGAGCCAGAAGAAGCAATCAATGAGATTGAACTCGGTACCTGGAAAGTATTAATCGTTGATGATGAACCTGAAGTTCATGCTGTTACAAAACTAGCGTTGAGTGATTTTGAGTTTCAAAATAAACGCCTAGAATTTATTAGTGCGTACTCAGGTGCTGAAGCAAAAGAGCTTGTGAAAGAGCATCCAGATGCAGCCATTGTACTACTTGATGTAGTAATGGA
This sequence comes from Pseudoalteromonas sp. NZS71_1, assembly GCF_015864305.1. Classification (NCBI taxonomy): domain Bacteria; kingdom Pseudomonadati; phylum Pseudomonadota; class Gammaproteobacteria; order Alteromonadales; family Pseudoalteromonadaceae; genus Pseudoalteromonas; species Pseudoalteromonas sp. NZS71_1. The sequence goes on from NZ_JADYXM010000003.1 coordinate 434,129, forward strand.
GACCGATGATGCCGGTTTGCAAGTTGCTAAGTTTATTCGTGAAGAAGCTAAAAATAATCATATTCGAATTATTTTAAGAACGGGTCAACCTGGTCAAGCACCTGAACGACAAGTAATTATTAATTATGATATTAACGATTACAAATCTAAAACAGAACTAACGGCTCAAAAGTTATTTACTGTTATTATGTCTAGCCTGCGTTCGTATCGGGATATTATTTCGATTGAGCAGTCACGCGAAGGGCTTGAGAAAATAATTATAGCGTCCCGTGATATTTTTTCAGCGCATTCAATAGAGCACTTTATTGAAGGCGTTATGCAGCAGTTAACTTCTTTACTCGGTATTGCTGATCAAGCTATGTATGCAACTACTTTAGTTGCGCAAAATCCTGAAGCACAAAATAATAAAAAATTAATTGTTTGCTCGGGTACCGGTGACTTTGAAAAAAGTGAAGGTAAAGAGCTCGATGAGGTATTACAAGCTGAACAGTTAAGTGCATGTCATCAGGCGCTTAATGAAAAAAGCATTATTTATAAAGATAACTACTTATTTGCGTATTGTAGCAGTGAGTACAATCATAATTCGATGCTATTTATATCAGGTATTCCAAAGGATTTAACGGATACTCAGCGCCATTTAATTAAGATTTTTTCTCAAAACGTGCAACTTGCGTTTGAAAATGTACAACTTCAGTCTGAAATAGAAGCAACGCAACAAGAGCTTGTTTACAGGTTAAGTGAAGCGGTAGAGCAACGCTCAACAGAAACGGGTAATCATGTTAAGCGTGTAGCACATATTTGTCATATATTGGCACAAGGGTATGGCTTATCTAAGCATGATGCTGATTTAGTAAGGTTGGCGTCGCCTCTTCATGATGTAGGCAAAGTGGGCATTCCTGATGCGGTATTAAATAAACCAGCAAAGTTAGACGCCCAAGAATGGGAAGTGATGAAAACCCATACTGATAAAGGCTATACTATTTTAAAAGACTCGCCGCATGAGATTGTTAGTGCAGGCGCAATTATTGCAAAAGAGCATCATGAAAAATGGGATGGCTCTGGTTACCCACAAGGTTTAAGCGGAAACGCAATTAATGTATTTGGTCGTATAGTTGCACTTGCTGATGTATACGATGCACTTCGCCATAAACGATGCTATAAAGAACCTTGGACACTGCAAAACGTAGTTGATGAAATTAACGCTCAAAAAGGCACACACTTTGAACCAAAATTGGTTGAAGTATTTAACGAGAAGCTTGATGAGTTAGAAGCGGTTCTTAACCGTTTTCCTGATTAAATTTTTATAAAACAGAAGTACAGGGGCATATGGATTATTTAGCAGTAAAGCATTCACACATGGCAATTGCGATGTTGAGTGTGATTTTATTTTATGTTCGCGCATTTTCGCGAATGGGCAGTGGTAAATTAGCAAAAAATAAAGCGGTAATGATTGGTAGTCATAGTATAGATACTTTGCTATTAGTGTCTGCACTTACGCTTATATTTATGGCTAAAATTAACCCGTTTGAACAATATTGGCTATTAGAAAAAATAGTTTTAGTGGTTATATATATTGGTATTGGGGCTAAAAGCGCCAGACAAACTAAAATGACGGCTAAAGTTGCTTACGTTTTAGTTAACACTGCTGTTATTTTAGCGATAGGTTATTTAGCGACGTCTAAATCAGCTTTTTTGCTTTAAGTAATACCTGACTATTTGAGCTTTATAGTTGTTTTATAAAGCTCAAATACGACTCCCTCTCAGAAAATATTCAAAAACATCTCTATATTGGTATATAGCTTTAAAGTTAGGTAAACTACGCCTTCGTTTTCTAAAATGTTGCAGTATTAATGACTACCCTCGGGTTTGACGAACACGATGAATCTTATCTTGATGATGCTTACGATGAATTTACACCTCCAGCGATTTACCGCTGTATTAAAGCAGAGTCAAAATGGGACCCTCAGATAGATTTAACACCATGTTATGAAACTTTAACTGACTTTGAACAGCAAATTTCAGCGCTGTGTTTAAAAGTGAGTGATGAGCACGATCGCTTCGAAAAATTATTAGATATGTTTTACAGCGATTGGCTATTTAGTGCCTCAGGCTTAAAAGTGCCAGAATACAAATTAAATACATTAAGCTATACGCTTTCTATGCGTAGTGGCTCACCAACAACGCTTGCAATTATACTTTGTCACTTTTTACAACAAGCTAACTTTGATGCAAATCTTAGTCTTACGCTGGGTGATGTTGGTGTTCATGTGGCGATAAGTGATGAAGAGGGCTACATAATTGAGCCAAGCAGCGGGCAACAAAGCTGGTATATCATCCCTGAAAACGCAGATGAAGATGATGGGCAAGAACAAGAACCTTTAGAGTTAATTTTTGATGACGAAGTATATAAGCTATTTTTAGCTCAGCAAAAATGGTCTTTCATTAGCGAAAACAAATTTGGTCATGCTTTGACCTGTGTAGAGATGCTAATGGAGCTAATAGGCGACGACCCGTATGAGAGACGCGACAGAGGTTACTTATTAAATCAGCTCGGTTGCCCTAAAATGGCACGTGATGATTTACAGTTTTTTGTCGATGAGTGTCCGGATGATCCTGCAATAGAGATAATTCAACACCAAATAGAAGAACTAGAAGATAATAATAAAACGCACCATTAAGAATAGGAATAATTATGGTTGAAACTCAAAGCGCATTAATTACAAATGATGCCGTTGTGCTTGGTTTGCTTGCTATTATTTTGGGGTTTATTTTTAAAACCTCAAACAGTGAGCGTCCAGCTTTAAAACGATTTTATAAATACGTACCTGCTTTACTACTGTGTTACTTTTTACCTTCACTATTAAATACCTTTGGTATTGTAGACGGTAATAAATCCAATGTTTATTATGTGGCTTCGCGCTACTTATTGCCTGCTTGTTTAATACTGCTTACCATTAGTATTGATTTAAAAGCTATTATTAATTTAGGCCCGAAAGCCCTCATTATGTTTTTAGTGGGTACACTCGGTATTGTTATTGGTGGGCCATTAGCTATTTTAGTCGTGAGTGCATTTGATCCAAGTATTGTTGGTGGTCATGGGCCCGATGCAGTATGGCGCGGTATGACAACCGTTGCGGGTAGCTGGATTGGCGGTGGTGCTAACCAAGCCTCAATGAAAGAGATGTTTGAAGTGGGTGGTGATATATTTTCTGTAATGATTACAGTAGATGTAATAGTCGCGAATATTTGGATGGCTGTTTTATTGTTAATGGCAGCAAACCATAAAAAGATTGATGCAGCTACGGGTGCTGATACAAGCGCAATTGAAGATTTAAAAAAACGTGTTGAAGCCTATCACGCTGAACATGCCCGTATTCCTACTCTTAACGATTACATGACGCTGCTTGCAATTGCATTTGGTATAACCGGTTTAGCGCATTTTTGTGCTGACTTTTTAGGTCCGTACTTTGGCACGACTTATGAGTGGGCAAAAGAATACAGCTTAAACAGTAAATTCTTTTGGCTAATTGTTATATCAACAACGATTGGCATAGGCTTATCGTTTACTAAAGTGAGACAAATAGAAGCGTTTGGCGCTTCAAAAGTAGCCTCTAGCTTTTTGTATATTTTAGTTGCATCGATTGGTTTGCATATGAATGTAACCGCTATTTTTAATAACCCAGGGTTATTTTTAGTTGGTGCCATTTGGATGTTAGTGCATGCAAGCATAATGTTAGTAGTAGCTAAACTAATTAAAGCACCGTTATTTTATATGGCTGTGGGCTCGCAGGCTAATGTGGGCGGTGCAGCGTCTGCACCTGTTGTAGCATCAGCATTTCACCCTTCGCTTGCGCCTGTTGGTGTCCTGTTAGCTGTACTGGGCTATGGTGTGGGTACTTATATGGCTTATATTTGTGGATTAATGATGCAAGCAGTTGCACCGTAAGGAATTTAAATGAAAGACCAAATTATTAAAATTAATGAAATTGAACTAGCAAACAACAAACCGTTTGTATTGTTTGGTGGTATTAACGTATTAGAATCTCGCGATTTAGCTATGCGTGTTGCAGAGCATTACGTAGAAGTTACGACGAAACTCAATATTCCTTATGTATTTAAAGCGTCATTTGATAAGGCTAACCGTTCTTCAATCAATTCGTACCGTGGTCCGGGTATGGAAGAAGGTTTAAAAATATTTGAAGAGATTAAAAAGACTTTCAACATACCGCTTATTACTGATGTACATGAACCGCATCAAGCAGCACCTGTTGCTGAAGTTGTTGATGTAATTCAGTTACCAGCCTTTTTAGCACGTCAAACAGATTTAGTTGTGGCGATGGCTAAAACAGGTGCAATTATTAACGTGAAAAAACCACAGTTTTTAGCGCCGCATGAAATGCGCCATATCATTACTAAATTTAATGAAGCGGGTAATAATAACATCGCACTTTGTGAGCGTGGTTCTAGCTTTGGTTATAACAACCTAGTGGTTGATATGCTGGGTATGGATGACATGAAAGCAATGGCGCCTGTTATTTTTGATGCAACACATGCACTTCAGCGCCCTGGTGGCCGAGCTGACTCTGCTGATGGTCGTCGAGCACAAGCAGCAGAGCTTGCACGCAGCGGTATGGCGCTAGGTATTGCAGGTTTATTTATTGAGGCGCATCCAAACCCTAACGAAGCTAAATGTGATGGCCCATGTGCGCTAGCGCTTAGTAAGTTAGAAGGGTACTTAACGCAAATGAAAGCGGTTGATGATTTAATTAAAAGCTTTGCCCCACTTGATACAAGTGCAAGCGATTTATAATTAAGCATGATGTTTATTAAAAAGCGACTCAGGTCGCTTTTTTTATGCCTTTAATATACACAAACTTATATGATGTATATAATCTCACGCATAAGAAAAACTAATTCTAAGCTTGGTTATTATGTCAAGACGGGTACCTCCATTAAACGCATTAAAAGCCTTTGAAGCGGCTGCGCGTCATTTAAGTTTTACTAAGGCTGCAGAAGAGCTCTATGTAACGCAGGCGGCAGTAAGTCATCAAATAAAAACACTTGAAGAGCATTTAGGTTTAAAGTTGTTTTTACGTAAAAACCGCTCATTATTATTAACTGAAGAAGGCCAAGGCTATTTTTTAGATATAAAAGAGATTTTTACTCAGCTTATTGATGCAACTGAAAAGCTATTAGCCCGTGGTGCTAAGGGCTCATTAACAGTTAGTCTAACACCAAGTTTTGCTATTCAGTGGTTAGTGCCTCGTTTGAGTTTGTTTAATGAGTTACACCCAGAGATAGACGTGCGAATAAAAGCACAAGATCAAGATGAAAACTCACTGACTGATGACGTAGATATTGCTATTTACTATGGAAGAGGTCATTGGAATGGCGTACAAGCGTACAAACTTCATACCGAGTATTTAGTACCACTTTGTAGTCCTATGTTATTAAGCGGATTAAAGCCGCTTGATCAACCTAGTGATTTAGCGCATCACACCTTATTGCATGACACCACACGTAAAAACTGGAAAACGTGGATGAAAACTGCAGGCGTGCGTAACATTCAGGTAAATCAAGGACCTATATTTAGTCACTCATCAATGGTGTTACAAGCTGCAGTACATGGGCAAGGTGTGGCAATTGGTAATAGTGTATTAGCTAAACCCGACATAGATGCAGGGCGTTTGGTTATTCCGTTTAATCACAGTCTAGAAAGTAAAAATGCATATTACTTAGTGCTTCGCGAATCGCAAACCGAGCTTGGTAAAATAGTTTCGTTTAAAGAGTGGATGCTGAGCTTAGTAGAGCATGAGCAAGAACATGAGTATTAATAATGATTGAATGGTTTAAAAGCACCGCACAACCTGCAATTGCACAGTTTATATTTGCGCATGGTGCAGGTGCCGGTAGCGATTCTGACTTTATGCAACATATGGCAAAATTAATAAGCGAGCAAGGTGTTGATGTTGGTTTATTTGATTTTGAATATATGCAAATTGCTAAACAAACTAATAAACGTAGGCCTCCTGAGCGAGCGCCAAAGCTACTTATTTATTATGAGCAAGTGCTTGGTCAGGCGCAGCCAGATTTACCGTTATTTATAGGCGGTAAATCGATGGGCGGACGCATGGCATCAATGCTTGCGTGCAGCACAGAGCAAAGACTTTCAGGTGTTATTGCATTTGGTTATCCATTTCATCCGCCGGGTAAACCAGAAAAGTTACGCACCGATCATTTTGCTGATATTGTTTGTCCTTTTTTAGTATTACAGGGCGAGCGAGATACATTTGGTACACGTGAAGAACTGCTTACTATGGAAATGCCAAAACAGCCTTTACTCACATGGCTGGCTGATGGCGATCATTCATTAAAACCACGTAAAAAAAGTGGCGTAACTGAACTGCAAAATAGAGAAACAGCAGCGTTAAGTGCCGTTGAATTTATTAAGCAACAAGTAGAGATGTGTTAAGACTCGATTAGGGGATTAGATGATTAAATTATTTTTAATGGCCGGCAGTATTTTTTGTATGCTCTCGGTTATGTTAGGTGCATTTGCTGCCCATGGTTTAAAAAGCCGCTTATCGGAGTATTCATTAGGGGTTTTTAAAACAGCTGCTGAGTATCAAATGGTGCATGGCCTTGCACTTATTACGGTGGCTATTTTAATTAAATGGGGCATAAACCTGAGTTGGGCTGGTGGCTTTTTTATAACGGGCACACTACTTTTTAGTGGCAGTTTATATTTACTCGCTCTAACAGATATGAAGTGGCTAGGGCCGATAACACCGCTTGGTGGATTGTGCTTTATTATTGGTTGGATTGTTATTTTAGTGCAAGTCGCACGATTTAAGTTTTAAAGAGTTTAAGGGTTAATATGTCTAGTGTTGTGATTTATTGTCGTAGTGGTTTTGAAAGCGATGCCGCTGCTGAAATAACGTTTCATGCTGCAGAGCAGGGTTTTGCAGGGTATGTAAAAGCAAAGCCAAATACAGGTTATGTTGTTTACGAATGTTTTGAAGCGCATCACAGCGACGAAATAATCAAAAAAGTCGATTTTAAAAATATGGTGTTCGCACGCCAATGGTTTGCCGGTACATTACTTGAAAACATGCCAGTAGAGGACCGTGTAAGTGCAGTAGTTGAAGCTGCTAAAGATTTTACATTGTGCTCAGAGCTGCGCGTAGAAACGCCAGATACAAATGAAGGCAAAGAGCTTTTAACGTTCTGTAAAAAAATATCAACGCCGCTTAAAAAAGCCCTCGAAAAACAAAATACAGTACTGCGTGAGCCAAAAGCAAACCGCCCAGTAATGCATGTCATGTTTTTAACAAACAATACGGCTTATGTTGGTTACTCGTATAGCTTTAATAATTCTCCATTTTTCATGGGTATTTTACGCCTTCGTATGCCAAGCGATGCACCGAGTCGTTCAACGTTAAAACTCGACGAAGCGTTTAATGTATTTATTCCTGAGCAACAACGTGAATCACGCGTGGCAGCAGGTATGCGCAGTGTTGATTTAGGTGCATGCCCGGGTGGTTGGACTTATCAGCTCGTACGCCGTGGTATGTTTGTAAGTGCGATTGATAACGGCCCAATGAATGACGATTTAATGCAAACGGGTCAAGTTAAACATTTTAGAGCAGATGGTTTTAAATATCGCCCAGAAAAAAGAAATATTACTTGGTTAGTGTGCGATATGGTGGAAAAACCAACCAAAGTGACTACGCTAATGATTGACTGGGCAGTAAATGCATACGCAAAAGAGTTTATATTTAACTTAAAACTACCTATGAAAAAACGCTTTGATAGTGTTTATGAATGTCTTTCGATGATAAGAAAAGAGCTTGAGAAACATAGCATTAATTACGAGTTACAAGCTAAACATCTCTATCATGATCGTGAGGAAATAACCGTTCATTTAAACGTTACTAAGGTGCCACAAAATTTGTATAGTTAATATGTAGAGGCTAAAAGTGGTAAAAAACAATATTAATAAATGGCTAAGTTTACTTTTTTTATCACTTTTAATCACAGGTTGTGGCGGCGGCGGAGAAGGTAGTGATTCAACTACGCCCTCTGGTAACGCTACGCCCAGTGTTACGCTCTCTGTTAGTAGTAACGTTATTGTCTCTAACCAATCGTTTACTATTACTGCGCTTGCAAGTGATAGTGACGGGCAAATAGCCAATTATCAATGGCAACAACTTAGTGGTCCTGAATTTACATTTATTGTTAATGGCAATACGCTTACAGCCACTGCACCGAGTGTAACCACTGACACGACCTTTAGTTTTTCAGTTACTGTTACTGATAATTCAGGTGCTACTGCACAACAAGTATTTTCAGGCACTATCACTTCTCAAAATAATGCACCTACAGTTAATATTACAGGCCCAAGTAGTGCACTTGCTAACACACAAGTAAGCTTAGTTGCTAACGCTCAAGATACAGATGGAACCATAAGCACTATTAGTTGGATTCAGTCTGCGGGAGATAATGTTGATTTTAGCCAGTCAGATGGTGTACTTAGTTTTACTGCCCCCAATGTATCTGAAAATACAACGCTAGGCTTTAGCGTAACCGTAACAGATAATGCCGGTAAAAGCGCTCAAGCGAGTAAAACGGTTTTAATTAATCAAGTAAATAGCGCGCCAACAGTCATTGTTACAGGCCCAGAAGAAGCTGAAAAAGATGACAGTGTAACCCTAGTTGCAGATGCACAAGACAGCGATGGTAGTATTAATAACATAACCTGGCAGCAAACAAGTGGCCCTGTAGTTGAATTTACCCAAACAGAAACAAGTATTAGCTTTAATGCGCCCACTGTTGCGCAAAATACCAATGTAACGTTTGTAGTAACTGTTACCGATGACGATAACGCTACAAATAGCGCCCAGAAAATAGTTGTAATATTAGCCCCAAATAATCCACCGGCTGCCGATGATGTAAATATAAATGTGCAATATAACCAAGCCACGGAATTTAGTTTAGTGGTTAGCGACGCTGATAACGATAGCGTACAGATTGACTTTGGTGATGATTTAAATGGAGCGCAAATCAGTGTTATTGATGGCCAAGCCTTACGTTTTAGTTACACACCTCCTGCAAACAGTATCACTCCACAAAGCTATACGTTAACGGCGACTGATACAAAAGACACAACCGAATTTGTACTGAGTGTTACCGTTATTGATTCAACGCCCGCTACAATTAGTAATGTAACGCCCCAAAATAGTAATGACCCAGTCTTTGTAGATAGCCCTGTTAGCATTACATTTTCAGATATTATGCTCGTGAGTACTTTAGCCGTTAACTCTAGTAGTGGTACTTGTACTGGAAGCGTACAAGTGTCAGCAGATAATTTTACTACTTGCTTGGCCTTAACTATTGAAAGTTTGTCGGGTACTACCAGCGACACAAGTACTTATTTTCATACTGTAAATTTAAGCGCAAGCTTTGATGAAGACACTCAATATATTGTTCGTGTTACAGCTGATTTAGCTAATTTTGATAGCACAACTATTTTGGCGCAAACTGCCACCTCGTTTACAACTTCTAGCCAAGATATAAAAATAACAGAGCTTTCATCTGTGCAATTTAGTAATGGCTTACCTTGGATTGAACTTTATAACGGCACCGGTGCGACAGTAAATTTACAAGACTACTCTCTTAAAGCTCGCAGTATTAATATGTCTGATAGTACGTTGAGTGATGAGCAAATATTTACGCTGCCTAATAAAGAGCTTTTAAATGGCGCCTATATTATTTTACAAAGCCGCTTTGGCGATGATTTTTTAGCAAGTGCGTCATTAAATAACACTAAGCTTGTGCTTGTTGGTAGCGCGAATGATCAAATTAGGCCTTATTGGTACATAAATGGTTTTGCAGAATTACTTAATAGTGCGGGTACACAAACTATCGACTTTGTTAAGTTTGGAAATTCAACCCAAGAGCCTGTAACAGCCTCGCAGTGGCAAGGCGAAAATGCTGCACAAATACTGCCAGAGCAGGGCGCCAGCTTAAAGCGTACGCTCGGCGCAACCGATACCAACCAAAATACAGACTGGAACTACTCAGTATTCAATACTCCGGCAGGGCCTAACGATATAACTTGCTCAATAGATGATGATGAAGACGGTATTCCAGATTGCGCAGAGGTAGAGGGAGCAACATTTGGTGGGCTGCCTTTATATGAATGGGGAGCGCGTACTTCACAAAAAGATATATTTATTGAAATAGATTATATGGATAGTAGTGATGTTGGAATAACCCCTCATCGAACTGCACTTGAAAAAATTGTTAGTGTATTTGCAAGTAAAGGCTATACCGTTCATTTTGATGTAGGTGACTTATTTGATCAAAATAGCGATATTGCGCCGCAAAACTTTGATTTAGGTGGCGGAAATGTTGTCCCTTTTAATAGTTATACTCCGTTTGAGTACGATTTAAGTAGCCCTAATTTGTTTGCTTATAAAATGGAATATACCGATATAACCCGTAGACCCATTTTTCATTACTTATTAATGGCAAGTAGTGGAAATGAAGATGGCAGTATTAGTGGGTCGGGTATTGCTGAGATCAGCGGTAATGATTTAATGGTAACTATGGGCGGCTGGGGCTTAACGCTCGATACGCAAATAGCAACCAATGTAACTTATAATTATCAAGCATCAACTATCTTTCATGAGCTAGGCCATAACTTAGGCTTATACCATGGTGGCGATGAAGAGGTTAACTTTAAGCCTAATCATTTAAGCTCTATGAATTATTTATATCAATTAGCGGGTTTATCAACAATAGGTAATAACGAAGGCGATCGTTATTATGAGCGTTTTTATCCAGGCAATGCTAGCTGCGATATTACACCAAATACTAATAGTCATTTAGGCTCTACAGATGATTTTATTATTGATTATTCAAGTGGTAGTTCAGCAGATTTAAATGAGAGCACAATACTTGAAGCACAGGGGTTAAATCGAAATGGCTCACTACCTGTTGATTTTAACTGTAATGCAATTAACACCGAAAGCTTAACCAGCTTTGATACTAACCAAGATAATACAATATCAATACTTAGTGATGTAGATGAGTGGAGCATGCTTAATTTGCAGTTTTATATGCAAAGTGCAGGTAATCGATTTGGCGTGCCAAATACTAATAATAGTAAGGTGTATAATTTACAAAGCTCACCTACTAATATTGAAACGCTGCCCAGTTATATAAAAGAAGCGCAGCCAAGTAGTGCAATTATTGCTGAGTTAAAAGCAATTAAAGAGCATTAATATGAAACTAGGGTTAAGTATTAAGTTTATTGTTTGTAGTAGTTTTTTAAGCTTACTAATAGCGTGTAGCGATACTAACAATGCACGTGAATGGTTACTAAAAAATGACAATTTATATTACAAAAATATAGCTATTGAATGGCGAGTTGAATCAGTAAAGGGCTGTAAGACATGCGTTATAAACCAAGATGTTGTTTATCAGCCTGAAGGCATTAGTAGTTATAATACGTTAATGCAGAGTCAAAATTGGGTGGCGGTACATGAGTTAAGTAAAATCAATGTTATCCGTTTAAAGATGCCAGACCAAACACCTTACTTATTCGTAGAGCGTATAAAAGGGCGAACACTAAAGCTGTTTGATCAGCAGCAAAACTACAGTATAAAAATTGGTGAAGTTACAGCCGTTAATTTTAACAATCAGCGCTTTAGTATTTTGATTAAAAAATTTGAAGAAGTAGATAAACAAAGTGTCGCATTACCAAGGCGTGCATCGCTTGAGTTTATTGCTTTAAAAATAGATTGAAAAAGCACCTTAGGTGCTTTTTTATCTCGGGTGCCGTGACCTTTGAATATTGAAAAATCAGCAACCTCTTAATTAACTACGGTATTTTGGTCTATAATTATCGACCCACAAACGTGTTGCACCACACACAGCTACAGGCATAACTATTAAGTTTACAAAGGGTATAGCCGTTAATAACATAACAGCAAAACCAAACCCGTATGATAAACCTTGCTTAGATTTTAAATCGTCTTTCATCTGCTTAAAGCCAATTTTATGGTTATCAAACGCATAGTCTTCATACTGCACCGCGTACATCCAACAGGTAAACAAAACCCATAGTATTTGGCCAATGACAGGTAAAACCCAAAGTAGTATGAAAAAACCAATAGCGCGAGGAAGGTAATAGCACAACTTCGTCCACTCACGGGCAAGCATTCTAGGTACATCTTTAACTAATTCGGAAAAACCATCATCGTTAATTTTTTGACCCGTTAAATAAAGCTCAACTTTTTCGCTTAATAAAGCATTGAATGGGGCTGCAATAAAATTAGTGATTATAGTAAATAGCATACTGTAGCTAAATAATACGACTAATACAGCAATTGGCCACATTAGCCATTCAAGCCAGCTTAACCATTCTGGTAGCATGTTACTGATGTAGCTAAAGCTATCACTTAGCCATCCAAATAAGAAAAACAACGAACTACCAAATAGCAGAACATTAATTAAAAGCGGTATAAGTACGAAGCGCTTTAACCCTTTTTGGCTAATTAATTTAAATCCCGAAAAAAAATATTCCATACCTTGTGTGATCTGCACTGTAACCTCAAAAAATATTTACCATTAGTTATAGTATAAATAGCTTAATAATTTTGAACAGTAATTTTAAGTAACAAAGTGTTAGCTTTAATGTTGCGGTTTTGGTTATATAGTAACTACAGGTGTTTAGTAATATGCAATTATGATTAATCAATGTAGACCCGGTTAGTTTTTTATTAATAAAAGAATGAACTTACTAATCATGACTATACTGAACTTTACTACGTAGAAAAAAAGCATCTGTTTGAGGCTTTTTGTTGTATCAATATGTATAAATAATGCGAGCAAGTGAAAATGGGTACGGATAGGTTAAAAAAGTTATTATCTCACCAGCAAGGCATTTTATCTAAAATTGCATTAGGGGTACCTTTAAATGAGGTGCTTACTGAAATTTGTTTATCAATAGAGCAGATTATTAATGATGAATCTGCTAGGTGTTCTATTTTATCAGTTAAAGGCCAGCAGCTTTTTCATTGCGCAGCCCCTAATATTCACCCAGAGTACTGTAGTTTGCTTAATGGAGTTCACATAGGGCCAAAAGTAGGTTCATGTGGTACTGCAGCATTTTCGAAATCGCGCACAATTGTAGAAAATATTGAAACCTCACCGCTTTGGGAGGACTTTAAAGATTTAGCGCTAAAGTTTGATCTTAAGTCATGCTGGTCAACACCTATTTTTTCAACTCAAGCTGATTTGTTAGGCACCTTTGCTATTTATCACAGCACCCCTAAAGCCCCATCAGAGCAAGATTTAGAACTAATAGATTTTTTTGTGCACTTTTCAAGTATTGCTCTTGAGAAAAGTAACGAATTTGAGAAGGCAAAACAGCTTGTCTTTAATTTACAGCACAGTAATGAAAAATTTAAAGCCTTCACCAAAGTAATGCCCGACCTCATCCTCATTTTAAGTGAGGATGGCACATATACCGATGTTTATGGTACCTCTAATGAGTTACTGCTTGATTCGACCACGGATCTTATTGGCGAAAATGTTAAAGACCTACTTCCTCAAAAAGATGCGCAGATGATAATGGATGTCATCGAAACAACACTCTCGACTAACGAGATGCAAATATTTGAATATGAATTAAATGTTCCCAAAGGGGGCATAGTTTTTGAGGGACGAGCTGCCGCTTTAGATCATTACAATCCCAGTAGTCCTACAAAAAGACATGTAGTATGGATGGCCAGAGATATTTCAATAAAGAAAAAGGCTGAGCAAGAAGTTCATAAGCTCGCATTTTACGATCCATTAACTAATCTTCCAAATAGAAGGATGCTTAGCGACAAATTAAGCCGATGTGTAGAGAGTGTTAAGCGTAACAAAAATATAGGGGCATTATTATTTTTAGACCTAGATAACTTTAAGCGTATTAATGATTCACTTGGGCACAGTGCGGGTGATGAAGTACTTGTGGAATTATCAAAAAGGTTAAGCGCAATAATAAAAGGCTCAGATACACTGGCCAGAGCGGGTGGTGATGAATTTATTATTTTGCTTAAACACATAGGGCAAAATACAAAGCAGGCAATTCTAGAATGTAAAGCCGTCGCTAAAGAAATTCAAAGAGCTTTTCATGATAAGTTTGAAGTGGGCAACCTTGCATTTCAAGTAAGCTGTAGCATCGGTATTTGCCTAATTGATAGCGTAAACGCACAGGCTGACAATATATTAAAATTTGCAGATACTGCTATGTATTGTTCTAAAAATAAAGGGGGTAATAGCAGCAGCTTTTACGACCCAGCCTTGCAAACACTACTTGAAAAGCAAACAGAGCTAGAAACCGACATAGTGAGAGCAATTGCGTCTAATGAGTTTTGTGCTTACTTTCAGCCACAAGTTAATACGCAGGGTGATGTTGTTGGTGCTGAAGCACTTATTAGGTGGAACCATCCTCAAAGAGGGCTGATAACAGCAAACGAATTTATACCTATTGCAGAGCAATACGGACTTATTCAAAAACTACAAAATATTGTTTTGCATGATATATGTATTTTAATTAATGAGCTTAAAGCAAGCGCTATCATTGACGACTCGTTTAGTGTTTCAATTAATATTAGTCAAAGTCAGTTCAATTCATCAAATTTAAAAGGTGAGCTGTTCAACACTATCAATGAATTTGATATTCGAGCATCACAAATTAAGTTAGAAATAACCGAGTCAATGCTCTCTAGTGATATAGATTATACAATTAGGCAAATGAAAGAGCTCATTGCGGCTGGCTTTTTATTTTCGATTGACGATTTTGGAACTGGATACTCTTGCTTAGCTTACTTAAGTGCGTTTCCTGTTAAAGAATTAAAAATAGATAAAAGCTTTATTGATAAAATTTTAGATAATGAGATTGGCTTTAATATCGCGCAAACAATTATCAGTTTAGGAAAAAGCTTAAACTTAGTGGTCGTTGCAGAAGGCGTAGAAACAACAGAGCAGTATGACTTACTTAAAAAAATGAATATTGACACTATGCAAGGCTACTTAGTTGCAAAGCCGATGGATAAAGAACGTTATTTAAAATGGCATAGTGCTAATAGCAATCCGCAATAATACTTAATCAATTAGAGGGATTAAATCTGGCGGTAACTGTGTTAAAAAATTCTGTCTTGTTATCGACACGATTTTCTTATCTCAAAATAGATCATTTAATTGAGCAAATTGGTACGAAATGCTCTTAGAGCTTAATTACTTAAAGGCCAGTATTTACTAATTGGTAATAACCTAACAAAAACTTCCCATATGCAAGGTCATTTTACTTTTTCTAGCTGCTAAAATTCCTCAAACTATATGCTAAATAAGGACTAAAGATTTTTTGGTTAAACAATGCTAAGCTATGCCCGCTTGAATATATTATTTAAAGCTTAATAAACTTATAACAATGAATGGAAGCTTTATGCAGTTAGTCGATTTGAACCCTAATGATCCCGATGTAGTAAATGTATTTGACGATATAGACCGACTTATAAATTCTTTATACCCTGTTGCTACAGCGCAGTCTCTGGAGTTAAACGAATTAACCTTACCTAATGTGTATGCTATTGGTTTAAAAACTGATGAAGGTATTATTGCCTGTGGTGCGATTGTAGAGAAATTTGATACTCAGCCTTATGGCGAAATAAGACGTTTATATGTAAAACCAAGTCATCGTGGTAAAGGGCTATCAAGACGTATTATGCAGATTTTATTACATCAAGCTGGCGAAAAGCAAATCCCGTTAATACGTTTAGAAACAGGTCCAAAACAAATAAAATCAATCAATTTATATGAAAATTTAGGCTTTAAACGCTGTAGCAGTTTTGGCTCATATGTAGATAATCCACAAAGTGTATTTATGGAGTTAGGGCTTAGCCAATAAGCTTATTAACGCTACGACATGTTAAAGCTTAATGTGTCGTAAATATCTGGCCTCATTATTACCTTGTAATAAAAGTCATACTCAAGCTATTAACTATAAAAGCAGCTTTTATAGTGATGCAAAAAATACTTCACTGTTTTTAACACCTGTCTTCGTATAAAATCTGCCTCGATAATTAGTGACTAACTTACAAAGCGAGAATTTTTATCTTTTCTAAAAGTAGCAATAAACAAATGAGCGAAATAACAGTAGTAACCCACAATGGTAATTTTCATGCAGATGACGTTTTTAGTATTGCGGTACTTAAACATGTTTTGCCAACGTTTAAACTGGTACGTACTCGCGATAAAGCGCTTATAGAGAGTGCCGACTTTGTAATTGATGTAGGTGGCGAATACGATCCTGAAACTAATCGCTTTGATCATCATCAACGCGGTGGTGCAGGCGAGCGAGAAAATGGCATTCCTTTTTCATCATTTGGTTTAGTGTGGAAAAAATACGGCTTAGCGCTGTGTGATGATAACCAAGCCGTGGCTGATAGAGTGGATTCAGGCTTAGTTTCAACCATTGATGCCATTGATTGTGGTCATGTTGAAGGTGTATCAAAGGGAATAAGCTTGAGCCAAACAATCTCAATGTTTAACCCTACGTGGGAAGAAGAGAGTAACTTTGATACCTGTTTTGATGAAGCCGTTGAATTTGCAGCACGTATGCTGACTCGTTTTATCGCTTCAGCTCACGGTAGTGTTAATGCAAAAGAGATTGTTGCTAAAGCAATTGAAAATGCAGACGATGCCAGAGTAATCGTGCTTGAAAAGTACACACCGTGGAAAAAAACAGTGCATATTTTATCAAGCGATGCGCTATACATGGTTTACCCATCGCATTCTGGGCAATGGATATTACAAACAGTACCCGTTGAGCCTGGCTCGTTTGAAGATAGAAAACCGCTTCCTAAAGCATGGTCAGGTTTATCTGATCAAGCGTTTGTAGATGAAACCGGTATTGATGACGCTGTGTTCTGTCACAATGGCTTATTTATAGCGGGCACTAAGTCGTTTGAAAGCACAATGAAACTTGCCACCATGGCGCTTAGCGAATAACAACGCAGATTCATAACGAATACTAAGCATAACAATTTATATAGATTGTTATGCTTGTTATCTTAGCGTGGAGCATTATGTTTGAACTAAAAACAATCGCACTTTTTACTATTACAGCCTTAGCAGAAATAGTGGGTTGTTATTTGCCTTACCTTTGGCTTAAGCAAGATAAAAGTATTTTACTTTTAATTCCAGCGGCTTTAAGTTTGGCACTATTTGCATGGTTGCTATCTTTACATCCTACTGCAGCAGGGCGCGTGTATGCAGCTTATGGCGGCGTATATATTTGTGTTGCGCTATTATGGTTATGGGTTGTTGATGGCGTAAAGCTTACTATGTGGGATATTATTGGTGGTTTAGTTGCACTGCTAGGTATGGCTATAATTATGTTCGCACCAAAAAGTGCATAGCTGGCTCATACTCAATAAATAAAAAGCGCCTATTTATAGGGGGAAACACATATAGACCCTGCCTTGGCTAAAAACTAAATGCACAGCTGCAATTTCTACCTCCAAAGATAAACACACCCTTGTGTTGTTTAAAGTCCTACCTCGATTATTTTCAAACTGCTAATAAAATATAACAACTTCAATACGACAGGTAGTACCTAACGCTACATATGCGCCAAGCAACTATTGAAGCTGGTGGATGTTATGCTGAGCGTTTTAGAAGTGCAAATTATATTTAATTTAAAAATACATGGGTATTACTTGGTCACAACACGTTGGCTAAACTGTAAGTAATTGAGGTGTTGAGAATGCCTTGCTCTAATCCATCAAAAGTAAATTCTATAAAAAAGTAACTCAAGATTAATTTTAGTGAGTGAGCTAACTCATTTTTGCTAATAAAATTTATAATGAGTCATTTAAAAACAGCCATTTTTTACAGCTTTTCTTATCTTTAATAATCATCAAAGTCCTATTTTATATACGCTAGAGAGCAATACGTGATTGGTCGTTTTATCAACATTAAAAATCACTCGTTACGAGTAAAAATACTTGTTGGACTTGAATGTCTATTTTTCTTTTAATGCGCGGCACTAGCCGAGTCGGCATTAATTAAATAAAAGAGAAAGATAAATGAAAGAAACAACATCACTAGAACAAGCTCGTACGAGCTACAATGTTCGTCATTGGAGCCAAGGTTTTTTTGGTATTAATGATCAAGGTGATGTGTATGTTGCGCCCAAGGCTCATGCACCAGAGCAAACTATTGCATTAACAGATATTGCAAAGCAACTACAAGATAAAGGTTTAAGCTTACCTGCTTTAGTTCGTTTTCCGCAAATTTTACACCATCGTGTACACAGCTTATGCGGCGCATTTAATACTGCGATTGAAAACTATGGTTACCCTAAAGACTACTTATTAGTTTACCCAATAAAAGTAAACCAACAACGTGAAGTGGTTGAAGAAATAGTAGCAAGCCAAGCACAAGTAGAAAAAAAGCAACTTGGTTTAGAAGCAGGCAGCAAGCCTGAACTACTTACGGTATTAGCACTGGCTGAAAAAACCAGCGCTGTTATTGTATGTAATGGCTACAAAGATAAAGAATACGTACGTTTAGCACTTATTGGCGAAAAGCTAGGTCATAAAGTGTATATCGTACTTGAAAAGCTTTCTGAGCTAGACATGGTACTTAGCCAAGCAAAAGAGCTTAACGTAAAACCACGCATTGGTATTCGTGTACGTTTAGCGTCGCAAGGTAAAGGTAAATGGCAAGCGAGTGGCGGCGAAAAATCAAAATTTGGTTTATCTGCATCGCAAGTTTTGCATGTAGTTAATCGTTTAAAAGACGCAGACCAACTTGATTTACTTCAGCTAGTACATTTTCACTTAGGCTCACAAATGGCGAACATTCGTGACGTACGTTTAGGTGTAAGCGAAGCGGCGCGTTTTTACTGTGAGCTACGTAAGTTAGGCGCAGAAATTGATTGCCTTGATGTAGGTGGCGGTTTGGCTGTTGATTACGACGGCACACGTAGCCAGTCGCATAACTCTATGAATTACAGCTTAGCTGAGTACGCAAATAACATTGTGTACACCATTGGTGATACATGTAAGCAATATGAGCAACCAATGCCGACTATTATTTCTGAGTCGGGTCGTGCGCTTACGGCGCATCATGCTGTGCTTATTTCTAATGTTATTGGTACTGAAAGTTACACGCCAGAAGAGTTAGTAGCGCCAGCGGCAGATGCACCCCTGTTATTAAAAAACATGTGGGCATCGTTTGTGCAGTTAACTGATTTAACGGATGACCGTGCATTAATTGAAATCTATCACGACAGTCAAGGCGACTTAGCTGAAGCACATAACCAGTTTGCACTCGGTTTATTAGACTTATCGCAACGTGCATGGGCTGAGCAAATTAATATCCGTATTTGTTATGAACTTAACAAGCACATGGATAATAAAAACCGTTTTCATCGTCCTATTATTGACGAGTTAAACGTACGTCTAGCCGATAAGTTTTTTGTAAACTTTTCGTTATTTCAATCGCTTCCAGACGCATGGGGCATTGATCAAGTGTTTCCGGTATTGCCATTAAGTGGCTTAACTGAAGCACCAAAAAAACGTGCTGTATTACTTGATATAACCTGTGATTCAGACGGTGCACTTGAGCATTACGTAGATGGACAAGGCATTGAAAGCACACTACCTGTACCAGAGTTTAGCGCTGATAAACCTTATTTAATGGGCTTTTTCTTGGTGGGTGCTTATCAAGAAATTTTAGGTGACATGCATAACTTGTTTGGCGATACGCACAGCGCAATTGTTAATATGGATGAGCAAGGCGTTGCAAGTATTACCGAGATAAACCAAGGTGACACTGTTGCCGATATGATGCGCTATGTACATTTAGATGTTGAAAGTTTTCAGCAATCATACGAGCAGTTAGTAAGCACTAAAATTGAAAAACACGAACAGCAAAGCGTTTTAGACGAGTTGCAAAGCGGCCTTGATGGCTACACTTATTTAGAAGAGTTATAAGCAATGTCGACTTTGTTTGGTCACGCAGATCACTCATTGTACTCAAATGGGATGACGTTTTTACGTCGTCCTATGGTGCAAAATATTAATGCAATTGATGCAGACGTAGTCGTTTTAGGCTTACCGTTTGATTTAGCGACATCGGGTCGCCCTGGTGCACGCTTAGGTCCTGATGCGATTCGTCGTGCGTCGGTTCATTTAGCATGGGAAGACACTAAGTACCCGTGGACGTTCCCGTTGTTTGAGCGTTTAAAAGTTTCAGACGCAGGGGACTTTACTTACCCTGTTGGCGATCCTGAGTATTTTACTGCGCAACTAGAAATGGCTGCTGAGCAAATACTTCGCCAAGGTAAAACGCTATTAGGTTTAGGGGGCGATCACTTTGTGACGCTTCCGCTATTACGTGCTCATGCAAAAATACATGGCAAAATGGCATTAGTACATTTTGATGCGCACACCGATACCTATAGCAATGGCTCGCGTTTTGATCACGGCACTATGTTTTATCATGCACCAATGGAAGGGCTGATTGATGTTGAGCACAGTATACAAATAGGTATTCGTACCGACTTTGATCAAAGTAAACATGAGTTTGCTGTGATTGATGCAATGCAAGCCAACGATTTACATGCAAATGATATTGCAGCGCAAATACTTGAACGAGTAGGTGACCTACCTGTTTACTTAACGTTTGATATAGATTGTTTAGACCCTGCGTTTGCGCCTGGTACAGGCACTCCTGTGTGCGGTGGTTTAACGTCAGATAAAGTACTTAAAGTACTGCGTGCGCTAAAAGGCATAAACATGGTAGGTATGGATGTGGTAGAAGTATCACCTTCGTACGACCAAAGTGAGCTTACCGCAATTGCCGCAGCAACCATTGCGAGCGAATTACTGCATTTGTGGACGCATAAAAATAAGTACTAACTTTACAAATTAAATACTACAAAAAAGGGTATGCGCTTGCATACCCTTTTTTTACTTAGAGGTATCGATTATTCAGCAGCTTAATTTCCTTTAACCAAATAACGCTTAGCCCAATAAGAGGCAGGTTAGTAGTTACAGGGTTAAATGCTTCAATAAGCAATTGTGGCTGCACTGCAACTACAGCGAGTAGAAGGCCAATTAATGCTAAAATATTTAAAATTACTAAGTGTTTATTTTTATAAAACACAAATAAACACAATCCAAATATAATTTCGCTAAAACCCGCCGAACGTGTAATTAAGTCAGACACTTCTGCTGAAAAACCAGCACTGCCAGTCATTAATTTTTCAAGTGGTGCAATATGATAAAGCTTTGGAAAAAAGCCATGATATATCCAACTTAAACTCACTATGTAGCGAGCAAGTTGAATATAACCGCGATTATTTCCTAGCATTGTCAATACGCTCTTGTGCACTTGGGTGGCTAGATAAGTACTCTAAAAAGTCATTTACTTTTTCGAGGTGTTCGTTTTCGCTGGTATGGCTTTCTTGTAGGGCTTCTATTGCATCAGCAAAGTCATTACTCGAATACCCAAGCGACTCTAATTGAGTGAGTGCAAAGGTATCTGCCTCGCGTTCCATATCTCGTGAAAACCCTTGCTGAGCAAACGATGCACCTGTACCTAATGCAACCTCTGCAACCCCTTCTAAATCACCAAATACAACCGCTAGCACAATCGTACTTGCGGCAGATTGTGCTGTAATACGTACGCTATGCTGGTGGACTACATGGCCCATTTCGTGTAGCAATACCGCTTTTAGTGCATTGGGTTTATCGGCAAGTAAATTTGCTAAATCATCTGTGACCACGATACGGCCATGGGGTAGTGCAAACGCGTTAGCACCAAAGCTGTCTGATTTATAAAACGATAATCTATAAACCGATTGATCAAGCGATAACGCATTAAGCATATTTGTAAAATGTGTTTGTACTTTAGTTTGCTGCTCTGCGGGCAGCTCACTTGGGTCAAGCGCAATCTTTTTAATAAGTGTAAAGCTTTGCTCTCCCATTTGTTCCACAACATTACGTGGCAGGGTATCAACACTGTAAACAGCAATAGCCGGTACCGCTTTATAAAGTACTAACCACATAAAAAGTGGTGTAAATATGACTGCGGCTAAAATTGCCCATTTACTTTTTTCAAGGCGCTCCATTATGTGATGGTTATTTTCTTTAAATGGCCATCTGTAACTTACATCTTGAGGAATAAAACGACTGCCATCTTCAAAGTTTAGTTCGTCAGCAAGTCCTGCCATCCCCGAACTTAATTTTAGACTTGAGATTGCGTGGCGAGCTATAACGTGTTCATCGTTAATAACTTCAATGTGTGTGTCGCTAATAGTTGCAACACACACTTGATAGTTACTCGATGCGATGGGGAAAAAATGTCCCTTTACATGCATAGTGAGCTCTTAAGTTAGAGAAAGGTCAATATCAAATACGTTTGCAGCTTCTTCAGCAAATGATGATTGCTGTTCTTGCGCGGTATCAATTAGGTTTAATGCACCAGGATAAATAGTGACGTTAGTTACATCAGCGAGCATTTTTGATGTACGTACTTTTGTCCATGGGTATGCAAGGCCTAAAGAAAATACAATAGCCAACATATTAGTGAGTAGTAAAACAGCGAAAGGAATTGGTTTTAGCTCAGATTTAAATGTAGCAACGCCTTCAAAATGGCTGTTATCAAAAATGTGATTTCTAATAGCGGCGTGCCATACAGCAGAAACAATGGCAATCATTAGCACATAGGCAATCATCATAAAGATAGGAAGCATAACCATAGCTGCAGAATTTTCTAAATTTTGTTGGTTTTCAATATCTACTAAGTTGAGGCCAAATAATCCTAAAATCCCCATAAATACCACCATGGTGATAGAGCTCACTACAAAGCAAATAAGCGCTGTTAAGTAATAGGTTTCGCCTTTTAGATTTACAGTAAGCGGTTTGTCACCGTAACTAATATTGCTATGGATATAGCTATCAATACGTTTTATAACGTAAGGCATTAATAAATAAAGTGTAAATATGCTGGCAATAGGTAAAAGTATAAAGTTAACAAAGGCTTCGCCATAGCTGCCTTTAAAAGCAAAGCGAACATTACGATGGCGGGTCATACGCAGATTAAAACGTAAACCTTGGTTAATAATCCATGGCATTAAAAAGATAAAACCAAGAGCAATAAACAGGCCTAAAATAGGCATAAAGCTAATAGAAAATGTATAAATAAAAAATACAATAACCGCTAAAATCCGACCTTTTAAAATTTGTATTGGCGTTGCTAGGTAGTCAAAGCTATGACCATCTATACGGGTGTGGCCGTAAAAATAGCGATGCGTACGTACTTTAGCCCACGCTGAGTATATGCCAAGCGTAATAACGCTAAGTAATATATTTACAATCCAAATTCCAAAAAACTCACCGCCTTTACCACTAAACTGCACTTTTCCGCTAAAAATTGGTTCAGCAGGCTCATTTATTGGTGGGGTTGTTTCAGATGGGGTAGGGTGTATTGATTCCATTAAAATTATATCCATGTTGTTTTTTTGTTAATTTACCCATTTTTAGTGCAAAATTCAATGTTTATAATTATCTCACCCTTCTGTAAACAGCTATAAATAGGCGTTTTAAGTATTGAGTTAAATACTCTAATACTTTTTTATAAATAAACCTCGCTGGTTTTATTTATTTGGCTGGTAACTGGGAACTTTAGCTTTTTAATATGCGATTTAGCTACTATACATAGTTAATGCTGCTTAAATGTAATGGCATTAATTATGTATTAAGCACACCTACGTACAATTAAGCTAATTGATTTATATGCCAAAATAATAGATTGTAAGAGTAGTGGGGATGTAAATTTATTTAGGTTTTACAGCTTTTATCACCGCTTTAAATAACATTAGGATATTTATTATGTTTCAAGCAGTCGTGTTAGGGGGATTAGAGTTTAGCCCGCTGATTGTTTACTTCCCAATTGCGTTTATTTTAACAGCGCTGACTCGTTTTGCTTTGCATCGACTAGATTGGCATGACCGTATTTGGAAAGTGGCTTGGTTTGAAGTGTCACTATTTGTTTGTTACTTGGCACTGGCCGTCTATTTACTAAGTGGAAGATAAATTGAATGATTAAATATCTGCGTATTACTTTTACTATCTTGGTTGTTATAGCTGCGGTTTTTGCTGGGCGTTGGGTATGGACTGACTACATGCATACTCCTTGGACGCGCGACGGTCGCATTCGAGCAGACATAGTTACAGTTGCTCCAGACGTGTCGGGTTGGGTGACTGCTTTAAACATTAAAGATGGTCAAAACGTACAAAAAGGCGAAGTACTTTTTAATGTTGATCAAAAGCGTTACCAAGCAGCGCTTGATAAAAGTAAAGCCAATACAGAAAATACGCTATATACATGGGAGCTTGCTAAACATAAATACGAAAGACGTGTTGAGCTAAACACTCAACAGGCAATAAGTGAAGAAACGCTAGAATCAACACGTATCAATACTAAAATTGCTGAGGCAAATTATAACCTAGCTAAAACAGAGCAAACAATTGCGCAATTAAATGTTGATAGAACTAAAATTGTTGCGCCTGCATCGGGACAAATAATTAATCTGAATTTACGCCAAGGTAACTATGTAGCTCAAGGCACACCTGTGTTTGCTATCGTGCAGTCAGATTCATTTTACGTAACGGGTTACTTTGAAGAGAGTAAAATACCGCTTATTTATCCTGATCAAAAAGCTAAAATAGCGCTTCTAAGCGGTGGTAAGCAATTAACGGGGCATGTAGTGAGTGTAGGTAAAGCAATTGCAAATACGAATACACAAAGTAACGGGCAGCTTTTACCGCAAGTGCAACAAACATTTAATTGGGTACGTTTATCGCAACGTATTCCTGTTGATATTAAGTTAGATTTATTGCCCGAAGATACACAGTTAAGCGCAGGAATGACCGCCACAATACATCTCGCTACACGTTAAGGGGAATATAGTGGGCGTTGTATTACAAAATTTGTTTTTTCCTAAAAAACAGTCAATCATTTTTGCGATTAAGGGCGTTATAGCCATGGTAATGGCGCTTACTATCGCTATGTGGCTTAATCTTGAAAGACCTTATTGGGCGCTAGTCTCGGCTATATTTTTGCAATTACGCCCGCAAAGCGGATTGGTTATTGAAAAAGCAATTTGCCAAATAATAGGCACCATAGTGGGTGGTTTATTTGGCATATTGCTTTTAACTCAGTTAATTCTCTACCCTTATTTAGCGCTCGGTGCACTTGCATTATGGTTGGGAGTAAACTCTGCGTTATCGGCAATGGTACGCCAAGCAAACTTTGTTTATGCGTTTGCTATGGCAGGTGTAACAGCCGCTATTATTGTACTTTTAGTCATGGTTACTCCGGCAATGGTGAGCAGCCAAAGCATATTTGATATTGCACAAGCGCGCGTGAGTGAAATAGTAATAGGCTCAATATGTGCAGGCCTTGTGAGCCATTTGTTTTGGCCTGTAAAAGTTAAACACTTACTGCAAGTACAAGCGCGGTCGGTTATAAACCAAACGTTAGATTATTTAGTAACTGAGCTTGATTCTAAAGGCTCGCACGAAAATCGCCATCAGCAAATAGATGGCATTATGGCAACATTAGGATCAATAAACGAAGACTCCAGCGCAGTAAGGTACGAAGGGCCAAAAGGTCCAGGGCGCTCACGTGCTGCAAATCAATTGTCGCAAAAAGTACTTTCTTTACTGGCTTCAATTCAAATAATTGGTCGCCTGCAACGAAACCACGCAGACCTTATTACTCCCACATTAGACAAATTAATAAGTAAACTTAAACACGTATTCGCGCAAATTAAAGAATCTGACGATTTTGATTACTGCGCCGAACAAGTTAAAACGCTGCGTAAAGAGCTAACCGACTATAGAGCAAATACGGTGTGTGATTCGCCATTTGAATCTCACATGCTCAACGTAAGCTTAGAAGTGGCAGCCGACTTAACAATTTTACTACGGGCATACAGAGCGTTAGAACAACGCGATAAAACATTATTAAATGCACCCAGTATGCTTACATATCGCGACCCATTAGCGGGCATTATTGTTGGATTTAGAACTGCTTTGGTGTTTTCTATCGGCGCATTTATTTGGATTAATACAGGTTCTTCAGCTGCATTATTAATTATGATATTACCGGTCATATTTTCGATAATGCTGGCGAGAATACCCTTGGCTATTTTACAGGTTGTAATTAAACGTTTATTGGCAGGTATAATTGTTGCTACTTTTGTAACTATTTTTTATGCGTTAAATTTACTGTCGCAAAGTGGTGGGCAATTAGAAATATTGTTGCTTGTATTAGCTGGTCCGTATTTTTTGGGTTTACTTTTACTCGCTGATCAACAAACGCTGCCATACGGCTTAGGGTTTTGTATTCCATTTACTATTTTGGTTAGACCCAGCACGGATATGAGCCTAGCGTTTTCAATTGATTATACACTTAGTTCTGCAATCGCTATTTTTGCTGGCGTGAGTATTTTATTTTGGATTTTTCAGTTATTTACAGGACCAAGTGTTCAGTTACTTGTTCATCGTGTTTTTAAGGCTACCTATAAAGATTTACTCGAAATAAATACCCATCAAACTCCGAGTATTTGGTACAACCGCCGCATGGCAGATAGGTTAATCCGTTTAACTAATTACGATCAGGGTTCACACTCACGCGCTATTACCGATATGGCTCTTACCGGTCTAAACTTAGGGCATGCTTCAGTGCGATTAAACTCAATTTGCGAAAACCTTGCTGGTGACACAAAGCTAAAATACTTAAATGAGTGGCAACACACGTTGGCTGATGCATTTATGCTGGCTACCAAAGGTAAGTTTGATGAAAAATTTAAGAAAGCGTCTGATAATCTTTATAACGAATTAGCCGCATCTGTTGGTGATTCAAACCAATTAGAGGCAATAAAAGGCATGTTTATTCGCATTAATCTGACCTTTGAAAGAAGTGCCAGCAAGATAAATTAACCCTATTCGCTGCTTTTCGAGTTCAGATGTTATAACGAAATCTGTTATACTTAATGGACAATTTTATGGGGCTGTTATGATTTCAAAAAACCAACTCAAACTTATTCGCCAACTTGGCCAAAAAAAGTACCGAAAGCAATATAATCAATACCTTGTACAGGGTGAAAAAAACGTACTTGAGTTATTAAACAGCCCATTAAATGCGGTTAATATTTTTGCTACAAACGAATTTATAAATGCGTACCAAGGTGAGTATCAGCACGCTAATTTTATTGAAGCGGATGAAGAAACCCTCACTAAAGCGAGCACATTAGTTAGCAATAATGCAGCCATTGCTATTGTTGATATGCCAAAGGCGGCTTTACCACAAGCAAATGGCTTAATTCTCGCGCTTGATGGCGTATCAGACCCTGGTAACTTAGGCACAATAATTAGGGTAGCCGATTGGTACGGTATTAAACATATAGTAACTAGCACCGACAGCGCAGACGCTTACAATCCTAAAACAATTAGCGCCACAATGGGCTCATTTGTAAGGGTATCGGTAAGCCAAGTAGATTTACCTGATTACCTACAGTCTTTAAATTTACCTGTTTACGGTGCTTTTTTAGATGGGCAAAGCGTGCATAAAACCCAATTTACGGGCTCAGGCGTTTTACTAATGGGCAGCGAGTCGCATGGTATACGCGAGACATGTGCAAATTTAGTGACCAATAAAATCACCATTCCCGCTTTTGGTGGAGCAGAGTCGCTTAATGTTGCAATGGCAACCGGTATTATTTTAGATAACTTTAAACGACAAGCTTAATTTATTAGTAAATTATGGGTTAAATTGTTTATGACAAATAACAATAATAAATTGGTAATAACAATAAGATGCGCTTAAGCACTATTAAATTAGCGGGCTTTAAATCGTTTGTAGAGCCCACTAAAATTCCATTTCCTGATCAAATGACGTGTGTTGTAGGCCCTAATGGCTGTGGCAAATCTAACGTTATTGATGCAGTACGATGGGTGCTAGGTGAAAGCTCTGCTAAAAACCTGCGTGGCGATGCCATGACCGACGTTATTTTTAATGGCTCAACTAATCGTAAAGCCATATCACAAGCTTCTGTAGAGCTTGTTTTTGATAACGATAAAGGTAGTCCTTCAAACACATTTGCCGACAGAAACCAAATTGCAATTAAACGCTTAGTAACGCGCGACGGGCTATCGCTGTACTTTTTAAATGGCAGTAAATGCCGTAAGCGTGATATTACCGATATATTTTTAGGTACAGGTCTTGGTCCGCGTAGTTACGCAATCATTGAGCAAGGGATGATCTCGCGCTTAATAGAAAGTAAACCACAAGAATTACGCGTATTTTTAGAAGAAGCTGCTGGTGTTTCTAAATACAAAGAGCGCCGCCGCGAAACACAAACACGCATTAAAAGCACCCGCGAAAACCTTGAGCGTTTGTTAGATGTGCGTAAAGAGCTGCAAAGCCAGTTAGATAAATTGGCTGTGCAGTCGGTTGATGCAAAAAAATACCGCGAGTTAAAAGCGCAAGAGCGAACGTTAAAAGGGCAAATTGCGGTTTTAAAATGGCAAAAGTTACATCAGCAACAACTTGAAAAAAGTACTCTAATTAAAAAACTGAACGATCAAATTTCGTTTTTTAAAACTGCTAACTCAGGGCATGACGATGTACTTGCAAGCTTAGAAGGGCAAGTACAAGCTCAGCAAGATAAACTAAGCGATGCACAACATCAGCAACATGTAATACACACCGAGCTTACCCGCGCTGAGCAACAGCAAATAAATGTAAAGCAACAAACTCAAACGCTTAAACAAAATTTAATTAAATTACAGCAACGCCAAACCCATAGCACTGAAGTTAAAACGCAGCAGCAAATTGTGTGCGAGCAACTAAATGAAACCCTGCAAGAGGCAAGTGAAAACGCGTTAATGTGCGAAGAGCAAGTAAGGAAGTTAACGCATGAGCTTGAGGAATTATTAGCACTGAAGCAGCGCCACAATACACACTGGCAAACTTTGTGTGAGCAACAGCAGCAACTTAATAATAATGCGCAACTGCATAGCAGTCACATTAAACAAACTCAGCAGCAAATAAGCCACGTTAACGAGCAAATTGATCAGTTAAATGCGCAGCTTACTGACTTACAAAGTAGCGATGTAGAACAACAATTAACGCAGCAAACACAGCAAACACAAACATTAACCCAAGAACTTGCCGCTAAACAAACAGCGCACACGCAGTGCAGTGCTAAGCTTGAAGTGCAAAATGAGCGTGTTAATAACTCACAAAAGCAATATTCGACGCTTACTCAAACAATAAATGAGTTAAAAGCCAGTATAACGGGGCTTAAAAGTACATTAGGGCTTGATGAAGAAAGTGAAAGTACTAATGGTTTGTTTAATCAGCTAAGTGTTAAAGAAGGCTTTGAGCCCTTAATAGAGCAAGCACTTAAATCGCTAGAGCACTTAAATGTAAGTGAGCAGCAAGCTGATAATAGTGTGTGGCCAATTAGTGGTAAGCACATTGCTGAAAATAGCTTAGCGGCATTCATAACAAGCGGCGTGTACCCAGATCATTTAACGCGCATTGCTTATAGCGAGAGCGGTGATCTAACGCTGTTAAAAGATGCTTATTATACAGCCGTTATGGATAAAAACGGTGCTTTATATGGTCGTAACTGGCATGTAAGTGCCGATAGAAATGCTGAAAACTCATTACTTTTAAAACATAAGCAATTGCAGGATAAAGCTCAGCAGTTAACCAATGCCGAGGATGAGCTAAAACAAGTAACACACACTCGTGATGAACATACAGCTGATCAAATAAAGTTAATTAACGAGCAAAGCGAGCTAAAAGAAGCCATACATGAGCTTGCGCAAAATATAGCAGTAGCCGGTACACGCAGCGATATGCTCAAACAGCAAGTAGCGCACTTTAAGCTTCAACTAGAAAAGCTACAGCAACAAAAACAGCAATTAACCACTGCGCTTTTGCAATTAAATAACGTGCTTGATGAGCAAACAGAGCAATTTGAAGTGTTAAATGAGCAGCAACTTAACTTAGCGGATGAGGTAGACGCTGCAAATAGCCTGCGCTCACAAAGTAATAAAAGTTATAGCGAAGCATTAAGCATGCTTGAGCAATATAAAACGCAAGCGCATAAGGCAACGCTCTCAGAGCAAAAGGCACGCAGTGAATGGCAGTTAAGCCAAACCAAATTGAGCCATGCGGAGCAAGAGCACGTTAGTGCATCAGAAGGTGCGCAAGAATTGCTCAATGAAATAGAAGAGCTGCTTATACCAGAGCAAGAACTTGGCGATAAAATAACGCAGTTTTTAGCGCAGCATCAAAAAGGCGAGCAGGCACTGGTAGTGCTACAAAAAGAATTATCTCACGCTAAAGAAAGTTTAAACACCAAGCAAGCAAGTCTTAAAAACTCACAAGGTGAGCTGGTGGGCTTGCAAGAGCAGCATCAAAAGCTAACAATTGAAGAGCAAAGCTTACTAATAAAAGCGCAAGTTGCGCTCGAACCATTAGAAGAGCTAAAGCAAAGCTTAAAAGCAATACTTGATGAATTACCTGATTCATTGAATTTAAGTGCAGCGCAAAATCAGTTAACCGGATTTACTAATCAGTTAGATAAATTAGGTGCAGTAAACTTAGCGGCAATAGAAGAGTTTGATTTAGCTAAAGCTCGTAGTGACTATCTTGATAATCAATTAGATGATTTAACAAAAGCGTTAAGTACCCTTGAAGGTGCAATTCGTAAAATTGATAGTGAGACCAAAACACGCTTTAAAGCGACGTTCGATCAAGTTAACGAAGACTTTGCAGAGCTATTTCCTAAAGTTTTTGGTGGTGGTAGTGCGTATTTAGAATTAACCAGTGACGATTTACTCGAAAGTGGTGTTAGTATAATGGCACGACCACCGGGTAAGAAAAATTCAACAATTCATTTGTTAAGTGGTGGAGAAAAAGCGCTGACCGCATTATCATTAGTGTTTTCTATATTCAGGCTCAATCCAGCTCCTTTCTGTATGCTGGACGAAGTAGATGCACCATTAGATGATGCCAACGTTGTGCGTTTTTGCCGTTTGGTTGAAGAAATGTCACAATCAGTGCAGTTTATTTATATTAGTCATAATAAAATTGCGATGGAAATGGCTGGTAGATTAACAGGTGTTACTATGGCAGAACCTGGCGTATCGCGTATGGTTGCTGTAGATATAGAGCAAGCTGTGCAACTTGCACATGCATAAATTTTTATAACAAGTGTATTATTTTTTAATTAATATACAGGTTTTAGGCATATCAAATAATAAAAGGTGAGGGGATGGCCGAACAATTAAGATGGGTTTTAATCATTATCAGTGTAGTTGTCATTGGTGGTTTATTAATACATGGATTGTGGTCTGTGAGAAAAAAAGACCGCCCAGAAGTATCTGATAACGAGCGGGTTGAACCATTACAAGAAAGCGCATCAGCTTCATCTAAACCGTTTCGAACTGAGGCTGAACCAAAAGAGCCAATGCAAAACGAACGTGATGAGCCACAGTTTGGCGAGCTTAACTTTGATGCAAATGAGCCGCAAATAGATACAAGCGTGCCAGAAGTGCCGATTGAAGATGACCTAGAAATAGTTGATGACCTAGAAGCAAAAGAGCAAAGCGCTGAAGAAGCACCTGCCCAAATGTCTGACTTTGTTATTGTACATATTCAAATGCCAGAAGAGCTTAGTATGCAGGGCAGTAAATTATTGCCAGCAGTTAACACTTTAGGTTTTAAATATTCTGAGGAAGGCTTTTTTAATCGCCATTTAGATCCGGCTGGTCAAGGCCCTGTTTTATTTAGATTAGTAAATATGTACAACCCAGGTACGTTTGATATTGATAATATGGAACAGTTTAGTACCGCAGGGGTAAGCTTATTTATGACGTTACCGTGCGACGGCGATGGTCTAGCTGCATTTAATATGTTGCACAGCGCAGCTAAAAAGTTAGCGGATGAATTTGGTGCGCAAATTTTAGATGCTGAGCGAAATGAAATGACAGTAGATCGCGTAAGACAATATGTTGAGCAGGTTCGTTCTTTTTCAGCGTAAATAACGCATACATTATATTTTTATAAGCCACTGGACGGTGAATCGTCAAAGTGGCTTTTTTTATGTTTATTGAGGTTTAAATGTCTAGCAGCATTAGTGAGCAAGTTAATCATCTTCGTACTACATTAGAGCAACACAACTATAATTATTATGTGCTCGACACCCCCAGTATTCCTGATTCTGAATACGATAGGTTATTACGCGAACTAAGCGCACTTGAAACCGAGCATCCTGAATTTTTAACCGCCGACTCACCTACACAAAAAGTAGGCGGTGCAGCACTTAGTAAATTTGAACAAGTAGCGCACCAAGTACCCATGCTCTCACTTGATAACGCGTTTAGTGAAGAAGAATTCACTGCGTTTAATCGCCGTATAAAAGAGCGTTTAATGAGTACTGATGAGCTTACTTTTTGTTGTGAGCCAAAACTTGATGGTTTAGCTGTATCAATTATTTATCGCGATGGTGTGCTTGTACAAGCGGCTACTCGAGGTGATGGTTTTACCGGTGAAAACATTACTCAAAATGTTAAAACCATTCGTAATGTACCGCTTAAGTTACGTGGCGATTACCCAAAAGAGCTTGAAGTGCGCGGCGAAGTATTTATGAACAGCGCTGGCTTTGATAAATTGAATACTGAGGCAGAAAAACGCGGTGAAAAAGTATTTGTTAACCCGCGTAATGCAGCGGCGGGGAGTTTGCGTCAACTCGACTCTAAAATTACCGCTAAACGCCCACTCATGTTTTATGCGTACAGCACCGGGCTTGTTGCTGATGGCAGCATTCCTGAGGATCACTATCAGCAATTAGAAAAGCTGACTGATTGGGGACTACCTTTGTGCCCAGAAACAAAATTAGTTGAAGGTCCAAAAGCCGCGCTCGATTACTACAGCGATATTTTAACGCGCCGTGGTGAGCTTAAATATGAAATTGATGGCGTAGTAATAAAAATAAATAAAAAGACCTTACAAGAGCGTTTAGGCTTTGTGGCACGTGCTCCTCGTTGGGCTATTGCGTATAAGTTTCCGGCGCAAGAGGAAATAACCCAACTACTTGATGTTGATTTTCAAGTCGGTCGTACTGGCGCCATTACACCTGTTGCACGTTTGAAGCCTGTTTTTGTGGGTGGCGTTACCGTATCAAATGCAACGCTTCATAACAGTGATGAAGTTGCACGTTTAGGCGTAAAAGTAGGCGATATAGTTATTATTCGCCGTGCTGGAGACGTAATCCCACAAATAACTCAAGTTGTACTTGAACGCAGACCTGATGATGCCAGAGATATCGAATTCCCGACGACTTGCCCAATCTGTGATTCTCATGTTGAAAAGGTTGAAGGCGAAGCTGTAGCCCGTTGTACGGGTGGACTTGTATGTCCTGCACAGCGTAAGCAAGCTATTAAGCACTTTGCTTCGCGCAAAGCGCTGGATATAGATGGTCTTGGCGATAAGATTGTTGATCAGTTAGTCGATAGAGAACTTATAAAAACGCCTGCTGATTTGTTTATTTTAAAACAGGGGCATTTTGAGTCACTTGAACGTATGGGACCTAAGTCAGCTAAAAACTTAGTAACAGCACTTGAAGAGGCTAAAGGCACTACGCTTGCTAAGTTTTTATATTCATTAGGTATTCGAGAAGCCGGGGAGGCGACAGCACAAAATTTAGCTAATCACTTTCTAACCCTTGAAAATGTAATAAATGCCAGCATTGATAGTTTAACGCAAGTAAGTGATGTAGGCGAAATAGTAGCTGCTCATGTTCGTGGTTTTTTTGATGAAGAGCATAATTTAGCAGTTGTTAATGCGCTGATAGATCAAGGTGTAAACTGGCCAGCGTTGAGCGCACCTTCTGAAGAAGAACAGCCGCTCGCTGGGCTTACATATGTACTTACAGGTACGCTTAATACACTTAATCGCAATGATGCAAAAGCACGATTACAACAACTTGGTGCCAAGGTGTCTGGTAGCGTATCGGCTAAAACAGATGCGTTAGTGGCGGGTGAAAAAGCAGGTTCAAAACTAACAAAAGCACAAGACCTAGGCATAGACATACTAACTGAAGATGAATTAATTGAGTTGCTTATAAAGCATAACGGTTAGGAAAATGACAATGAGCCGATATGGGCCAGAATACTGGGATAAGTACGGAAGTTACCGTACGCCTATTGCATTTCATTTAAGTGTGCTTGTGTTATTACGCAGTTATTTTATTTGGGTTATTGCGGCTTTAAGCCGCAGGCCTGAACTAGATTTAATGTCGTTATTTTTTAAAAATAAAAATGATTTTTTTATCGCAATAACGATTGGAAGTATTGCAATAATACCGACTATTTTATTTTGTTTACGCAGACCACGAGATTCACACAGTGCAAGCAACAGGTTAGCAAGAATATGGCGACATATGCGCTGGCCTCTTATTTTATGTGCAGTTGTTGATTTAACATGGTTAAGTGTTCAAGCAGCGCATAGCCATTATCGATTTTCATCATTTTTAGCAGTACAAATGATGATTGTTTTATGGGTATTATGGTATTTGGTGAAAAGCCGCTATTTAACTGTTTTCTTTAATGATTGGCCTGAGCCGACAGAAAAGGCACCAGAAGAAAAAAAGCGACTTAAAAGGGATTAGTTGTGGACGCCGTAAATAAAAAAATAGCGATAGCTATATCGATAATAGGCTTTGTGCTTATTATTTTAATGATTAGCACTGAGCTTTTAGAGTTTATGTGGTTTAAAGCGTTATTTGGGTTATGGGTATTTGTTTTTTGCTCAAGCGTTTATAGGTTAACGCCTTTATTTAAATCAAGAAACAGGTTAGAGGATTTTATTCAGCGAGATGCCCAACACTTATTACTTTTTAGTTTGATGGGATTTTTTGATAAAAAGCACGGTCCAGATTGGTTAGTTATTGAGAGTATTGAACGTATAACGACAAAGGATGATGAGCTAATAATTTACAGTAATAACGAGCGCCAAATGAGTGTTAGTTTACCTGTAAAAAAAGCAGAGCTAGATAGTTTTATTAAACGAATACTTACCGACTCAGAAAAACAAAATATTACCTTTAGCTAAGAAAATTACCTTTAAGATTGAACGAGTTTTAGTCTTAAACGGTCAACACTCCTTAGCTGATCTTTAGTGTATTAAATAACGTAATAATTAGCCGTACTTTTTATGACTTTATAAAGTATAGCTAATCAACTATTCAATGAGGCTATTATGTTGAAGTGGAATGATGTTATTAACTTTGCCACCAATGGCAATCCTACCCCAAGTAAAAAAGTAGTCAAAACTGACGAGCAGTGGCGGATGCAACTATCAGAAGATGAATATTACGTAACACGTAAAAAGGGAACAGAGCGCCCAGGTAGCTCGGGTAGTTGTACATTACTCGAACCTGGCAAGTATGTGTGTATTTGTTGTGATAATCTATTGTTTGATGCTGATGAGAAGTTTGATAGTGGTACTGGTTGGCCGTCATTTACGCAACCTGCGACAATTGAAGCGATTGGCTATGTAAGCGATACAAGTCATGGTATGGAGCGCATAGAGGTGGTTTGTAACGTGTGCGATTCGCACTTAGGTCATATTTTTCCAGATGGCCCATTACCAACGGGTTTACGTTATTGCGTTAATGCCGCATCAATGAAAAAGCTCTAATATTTTATTTACTAGCGCTTTGAATATCTAAATTCATTTCTTTTGCTATGTGCAAAATCTTATCTAAACGCTGCGTCTGATCTGCTTGTAATTTAGTTTTATCAAGAAGGGCGTAGCACCTTCTAGCAAGATCCATATTAAATGAGCTGCCAGATTGCTTAGTTGAATCAAATAGGCACTGTAATAAATTAAGTGCGATACTTTGATTACGAGGCATGACTCTAAACGCTTGTGTAAAAGCTTCCAACGCAGTATTTAATTGGCCTTTATTAAATTGACTAACAGCATGATTATTAAGCTCTTTTGGACCCATTTTAATATCGCGTCGCTCACTTTGCTGCTGCTGAATATAACGTAAGTAAGTTGTGTCGCTAACTGCGGGATGTCTTTCACAGTGGCTAATTATTTGTGTGAATAAGGTTTGCGCCTTTTGATGAAACCCCAGTTCATGAAATGCTTTTGCTTTATCAAGTGCGCCATCAACCGATCGGATATGAGTATCGTCATCATCAAGTTGTTCAATTAGCTTTTTCGCTTTTTGATGCTCGTCTTTTAAGTAATGGAGTCGTGCATTAAGTACATCAATTTGAGCTTGATTTGTATTATTAGGAAACTGTTTTTTTAAATCATTAATGTACTGATTGGTTTGCCTAGAAATTCGTTGAATTTGATCGGTTTGATCAGTCGTTAGCGCAAAGTCGATACCTGCACGTGCTGCATTCAAATATACATCGGGGTGGTCGTGTATTGAGTGTTTTGCAAAGGTGGCTATATCTTTTTGAGTTAAATAGCTTTTTTCGTAGTCGTGATTAATTAGCGACACATTACTTAGCGATTTTTGGCGTGTAATATTTCGCGGTGCAATTTCTGCAGCTTGGCTTAAAAAGCTTTGTGCTAGCTCAAACTGATTTAGCTTTATTTCTAATCTGCCCAACAAGTCAAGGGCTACTAAACGAGTTTCTTGGCGCTCTAACATTGTTTTGAGCATTCGCTGCGCCAAAATATGTTCGTTATTCGCTATAAGTGCTTCTACTAAGCCTACTTTTGCCCAAGCAAATTTTTGAATGTCGAGAACAGACTTAAAAAAGTCTTTCGCATCTTGAGCGCGCTTTAAGCGAAGTAAGGCATCACCTTTTAAGCGAAGTAGGATAGGGCTGTAATTATTATTTTTTTTATCCAGAGCGGTATCAATAAACTTAATAGCTTTTGAATCGTTACCATCATCAATTAATGAATACACTGTTTGTAAGTCGTGTTTACGCTTTAAGATTCGTTCAATACGTATTTTAAGCTCTTGTACTGTAAAAGGTTTAACTAAAAAGTCATCTGGTTGCAGCTCAAGAACACTATGAACGAGTGAGCCACTTGTTTCTGCTGAGATAAAAATAAAGCCAGTCGAGCTTTTTATGAGTTGCTTTACACGTAGCTCTTCATAAAGCTGGTAGCCATCTTGGTGTTTATTTAAGTTGAATGAGCAAACGATTAGATCAAATTCTTCACTTAAACACTGCTCTTTTGCAGAATTTGCATGATCAGCAAAGCGCAACTGTCGAAAGCCAAGCCTTTCTAACGATTGTTTCATATAGCTTTGAGCAAGTGGCTGCTCCTCTACTATAAGTATTTTGGCTTTTGAATAAATCTTAGTTGGCATTGGCTTAAGCGTAATTGTATTTAACACAGACTATAATCAACAGTTTAACTCCTTACAAGGGAATTTAAATGATAGCTGTATTTATTAGGTATTTAACTTTGCCTAATACGTTTATCTAACTACGAAGGTACTGAGCCGAATAACATAATTAAAAACTAAATAAGTAAAATTGATAACGCTATATTTGATGAGTGCTTTGATATGGAAATTTAGATTTTAATAAAAATATGAAATGTATTTAAGGTAAAAAGAGGAGTTAAACGTATTTAATATGGGAAAAGAGTTATTACTAGGGAAGTTGTCTGATGGTATTTATATGTGGTGGGTGATACTGGACTTGAACCAGTGACCCTCGCCTTGTAAGGGCGATGCTCTCCCAACTGAGCTAATCACCCACATATTATAGGTATGCCTGTTATTTAATTCTTTATTATCAAATTAACGCTTGATGTAATTTGGTGGGTGATACTGGACTTGAACCAGTGACCCTCGCCTTGTAAGGGCGATGCTCTCCCAACTGAGCTAATCACCCACATATTATAGGTATGCCTGTTATTTAATTCTTTATTATCAAATTAACGCTTGATGTAATTTGGTGGGTGATACTGGACTTGAACCAGTGACCCTCGCCTTGTAAGGGCGATGCTCTCCCAACTGAGCTAATCACCCAAATTACATTTTAATATGCACCATTCTAGGAATGGTGGGTCGTACTGGACTTGAACCAGTGACCCTCGCCTTGTAAGGGCGATGCTCTCCCAACTGAGCTAACGACCCATATTAAATTTTAAAACGCGACTATTAACATAATAATAGGCTTTATATGTGGTGGGTGATACTGGACTTGAACCTGTGACCCTCGCCTTGTAAGGGCGATGCTCTCCCAACTGCGCTAATCACCCAAATTACATTTTAATATGCGCCATTCTAGGAATGGTGGGTCGTACTGGACTTGAACCAGTGACCCTCGCCTTGTAAGGGCGATGCTCTCCCAACTGAGCTAATCACCCACATATAAATTAAAACGCTACTATTGAAATAAATAGTACTGGACTTTAACCAGTGAACCTCGCCGTTACTTGTAAATAGCGGTAATGTTCTCTTTTTTCTAACTGAGCTAACGACCCATTTAGACTTTCTTGTAATATGCACCATTCTAAGAATGGTGGGTCGTACTGGACTTGAACCAGTGACCCTCGCCTTGTAAGGGCGATGCTCTCCCAACTGAGCTAACGACCCATATTACATGCTACTACCTATATAGATAGTACTGGACTTTAACCAGTGAACTTCGCCATCTTTTATAAAAGGCGGTGATGCTCTCTTTTCTTGTAACTGAGCTAACGACCCATATTACAATTTTAAAACACGACTATTATATAATAATAGGTTTTATATGTGGTGGGTGATACTGGACTTGAACCAGTGACCCTCGCCTTGTAAGGGCGATGCTCTCCCAACTGAGCTAATCACCCACATATAAATTAAAACGCTACTATTAAAATAAATAGTACTGGACTTTAACCAGTGAACTTTGCCGTTACTTGTAAGTAGCGGTAATGCTCTCTATTTTCTAATTGAGCTTAGGACCCATATAGAATTTAGATGTGAACACTTTAATTAAAAAGTGGTGGGTGATACTGGACTTGAACCAGTGACCCTCGCCTTGTAAGGGCGATGCTCTCCCAACTGAGCTAATCACCCACATCTAAACAACATTGCATTGCTGCGTTGTTGTGGGGCGCTATTATAGATAGAGTTGAAAATGTGTCAACACTTGAATGATAAAAATGTGCTGAATGAAGGTTTTATAAACAATAGGATATGGTTGAAGTCTATTTTATCATCAAATTTGATATTGCAGTTCAATTAAGCACCTAATAAGCTCCTAAAAGTGAGTAGGGAATTGTATTTTATTAATCTTAAATTTAGCTTCACGATACTTATTGTTTTTTTACTGGAGTCGTTTTTATGATTATGAGCAAGATGGATTAATATTAGGGCGAGTTATTTAGTGAATAGAGCGGTCCTTTAAAAATGAATTTAATCTAAACTCCCCAAAACAAATGCTATTTTCAGTATTCTAAACTCTATTTTTGTACTTACTTTATTTTTATAAGCCAACCTAGCCAAATCGTAAATACTCATACTTCACTAATAGCCTTCGGATTAAGACTAAATAGATCACATATAACTAGGGCGTGTTGACCTTAGTGGATTGAACCCAAAGGGCAGCGCATGTTTGGACTTTATGCGGCGTTATCGCCTATTCATGGGGAATAACCACACTACATAGGCTCTGCCTTGCCTAAAAACCAAACATACTGCTGAAAATTCACCCACCAAAGATCAGCACGCCCTAAAGTTTTGTAGATAGAATTACGAAGCTACAATGCTCTTTAAAAAATGTTCTTCAAACAATAATCGAGTTTTTAGTACGAGTGACGCTGGTTAATAAGCAAGTAAAGGCTGCGGGTACTCTCAAATCCACATTTAAGTTTTGGTTATTATAAGCAGTTGTAACTTTTAAAAGATTAAGGCGATTGGCGGGGCCTTAATTGGTCGTTTTTAGATAAGTTCAATTTGCATATAAATGTATACCTTTGCTTTGATGCAATTTTGTTGCATTAAATAGGGGAGTAGGGTGTTGTTAAGTATTCGCTGCGATATAGTGATGTTATTATAAGCAGTAGGGCTAGAATCTTATTCAAATTGTATTTTTTAGCACGCTTGATAGCCAGTTTGTTGAAAATTAAACCATTTAAATAAAGCTAGGTAAAAAACTGTTGACTTTATTTTGGGTGGTGCATAGAATGCGCCCCGCACTAAGCGATACACGATGTGTTTATCACGACGGGTATTGATTAAGTTGGGGCCATAGCTCAGCTGGGAGAGCGCTTCGCTGGCAGTGAAGAGGTCTGCGGTTCGATCCCGCATGGCTCCACCAAAAATTAGTGTTTTGTCCTAGGGTAGCAGTTTTCTGTGTCCCCATCGTCTAGAGGCCTAGGACACCGCCCTTTCACGGCGGTAACAGGGGTTCGAATCCCCTTGGGGACGCCACTTAACTTTTATTAGTTAAAGGCGGTTTTACCGAGAAAATAGCGTCACAATTAAAGCTCGAGTCTTTACTTGTATTAAACGCAATTACCTTAAAGCTCATGATGTGAGTTAAACTTATCAACTGTCCTAGTGACACATTTATGTGTCCCCATCGTCTAGAGGCCTAGGACACCGCCCTTTCACGGCGGTAACAGGGGTTCGAATCCCCTTGGGGACGCCACTTACT
>NZ_JADYXM010000030.1:0-2159 GCF_015864305.1 Pseudoalteromonas sp. NZS71_1
AGTCGGAATCGCTAGTAATCGCGTATCAGAATGACGCGGTGAATACGTTCCCGGGCCTTGTACACACCGCCCGTCACACCATGGGAGTGGGTTGCTCCAGAAGTAGATAGTCTAACCCTCGGGAGGACGTTTACCACGGAGTGATTCATGACTGGGGTGAAGTCGTAACAAGGTAGCCCTAGGGGAACCTGGGGCTGGATCACCTCCTTATACGATTTAGAACTTATTTGTTCGTAGTGTCCACACAGATGATTGTTATTGTAAAGAGAACAACACTTATTGTTTTGGGTCTGTAGCTCAGCTGGTTAGAGCGCACCCCTGATAAGGGTGAGGTCGGTAGTTCAAATCTACTCAGACCCACCACTTCTTATCTAATTAAGAAGATGGTTAAAACAATAAGTACCAGCATATGTGGGGCTATAGCTCAGCTGGGAGAGCGCCTGCCTTGCACGCAGGAGGTCAGCAGTTCGATCCTGCTTAGCTCCACCACTTACTTCTTAAAAATAAATATTCTTTATCGGGCCATTAACCGCCTGAGAATAGAGTGTGTTTAATTTTGAGAAGTTTTTACATCTCTTGCTCTTTAAAAATTTGGAAAAGCTGATAATAAAATTCTGATAGATACATTGTATTTATCAAGAGTTTTCAAAAGTAAAAAAAGAATGGTAGCAGTACCATTCAGTGCCATTTAGTTAACTCTTATGAGTTGATTGATTGGTATCTACTTTAGTATTCAATATTGACTTCTGGCGAAGTTAAACTGTCACAAAACAAAGACCCGTTTGGGTTNAGATACATTGTATTTATCAAGAGTTTTCAAAAGTAAAAAAAAGAATGGTAGCAGTACCATTTAGTGCCATTTAGTTAACTCTTAGGAGTTGATTGATTGGTATCTACTTTAGTATTCAATATTGACTTCTGGCGAAGTTAAACTGTCACAAAACAAAGACCCGTTTGGGTTGTATGGTTAAGTGACTAAGCGTACACGGTGGATGCCTTGGCAGTTGGAGGCGATGAAGGACGTATTAACTNCTTGGCAGTTGGAGGCGATGAAGGACGTATTAACTTGCGATAAGCTTAGTCAAGCTAGTAAAAAGCGCTTGAGACTAAGATTTCCGAATGGGGAAACCCACCTGCTTGCAGGTATCGTTAACTGAATACATAGGTTAACGAGGCGAACGCGGAGAACTGAAACATCTAAGTACCCGTAGGAAAAGAAATCAACCGAGATTCCGAAAGTAGCGGCGAGCGAAATCGGAACAGCCCTTAAGCTTATTATGTGTTAATGGAAGGCTGCTGGAAAGCGCCACGATACAGGGTGATAGTCCCGTACATGAAAAGACATTTTAAGTGAAATCGAGTAGGTCGGAGCACGTGAAACTTTGACTGAATATAGGTGGACCATCATCTAAGGCTAAATACTCCCAACTGACCGATAGTGAACCAGTACCGTGAGGGAAAGGCGAAAAGAACCCCTGTGAGGGGAGTGAAATAGAACCTGAAACCGTGTACGTACAAGCAGTAGGAGCCCACTTGTTGGGTGACTGCGTACCTTTTGTATAATGGGTCAGCGACTTATATTTTGTAGCGAGGTTAACCGAATAGGGGAGCCGTAGGGAAACCGAGTCTTAACTGGGCGAATAGTTGCAAGGTATAGACCCGAAACCCGGTGATCTAGCCATGGGCAGGTTGAAGGTTGAGTAACATCAACTGGAGGACCGAACCCACTAACGTTGAAAAGTTAGGGGATGACCTGTGGCTAGGAGTGAAAGGCTAATCAAACCGGGAGATAGCTGGTTCTCCCCGAAATCTATTTAGGTAGAGCCTCGGACGAATACTTACGGGGGTAGAGCACTGTTAAGGCTAGGGGGTCATCCCGACTTACCAACCCTTTGCAAGCTCCGAATACCGTAAAGTAATATCCGGGAGACACACGGCGGGTGCTAACGTCCGTCGTGAAGAGGGAAACAACCCAGACCGCCAGCTAAGGTCCCAAAGTCATAGTTAAGTGGGAAACGATGTGGAAAGGCCCAGACAGCCAGGAGGTTGGCTTAGAAGCAGCCATCCTTTAAAGAAAGCGTAATAGCTCACTGGTCGAGTCGGTCTGCGCGGAAGATGTAACGGGGCTAAACTATGCACCGAAGCTGCGGATTCAGAAT
>NZ_JADYXM010000031.1:0-2098 GCF_015864305.1 Pseudoalteromonas sp. NZS71_1
GGCTTTCATGGCGGCTTCACCTAGGTTTTTACGACGCTGAGTTAAAGCACTTGGCGCAACAAATGGCTTACCCTCGCGGTCAACAATGTCGAGCATATTAACGACATCGGCCATCGATTTGTCATTATAAATAACCATCCCGATCAACAACCAAGCCATCGATTCTAGGGTTAGTTTTCTTTTTCGTAGTGTAACGGTTTCGGTCAGTGCATAGGCTTCTTCGATAAGAGATAAAGGGAGTAAGTCTGCGAGTGTTTCAACGTCATTAGGTTTGCTGTTGTTAATAATATCGAGAGCATTAGAAAGTTGCATAAAAAAATCCGAATTCTACAAAAGAATTCGGATTCTTACATACCTAGAAGATCGTTCAAGTGCTATTAACTAATTCTTAAATGATCGGCATTAGAGCCGTAGCTCGCTGTTTATTGTTTATTTCCAGGCCTCGGGATCGACCTCTTTAGCAAGTTTAGGATGCTTACTTTTGTCAAAGGTAGGTATTAAGCCCTTTTTGCGTTGTTCGTTGTAATCTTTAGAGAGCCATACAACAACACCTGAAAGCATAAATAGCGCTATAACGTTTACAATGGCCATTAAACCCATTGATATATCTGCCAGCGTCCAAATTAAACCAAGCTCACCAACAGCACCAAACATCACCATACCTAAAACAACAAGTCTAAAGATAAACATACCTTTATTAGAGTTGTGCTCTAAAAACATTAAATTTGTTTCAGCGTAAGAGTAATTAGCCACAATAGAAGTAAAAGCAAAAAACAATATAGCAATGGCAATAAAGTAAGTACCCCAGTCGCCGACATGTTCTTGTAATGCTGCTTGTGTAAGTTCAATCCCCATAACACCAGATTCAGGTACTAATTGCTGCGATAGTAAAATAAGAGAAGCAGTCGCTGTACAAATAACAATAGTATCAATAAATACACCTAGCATTTGCACATAACCTTGTGATGCTGGATGAGGAGGGTAAGGTGTCGCAGTGGCTGCAGCATTAGCTGCACTACCC
Organism: Pseudoalteromonas sp. NZS71_1; assembly: GCF_015864305.1. Taxonomy (NCBI): domain Bacteria; kingdom Pseudomonadati; phylum Pseudomonadota; class Gammaproteobacteria; order Alteromonadales; family Pseudoalteromonadaceae; genus Pseudoalteromonas; species Pseudoalteromonas sp. NZS71_1. The sequence goes on from NZ_JADYXM010000031.1 coordinate 1,022, forward strand.
ATACCAGCTTCGTTTGAGAATAAGCCACGCTTTATACCTTGGATCATAGCTTGTGTAACACCATAACCAATTGCACCTGCACCAGCTTGTTCAATACCAAAAGCACTTTTTATTATAAGTACAATTACATCAGGTAATGCAGTAAAGTTAATAGCGCATACATAAAGAGCCACTAACAAGTAAGCTAATGCCATAAATGGGACAACCATTTCAGCAAAACGAGAAATCGTTTTCAAACCACCAAAAATAATAATACCAGAGCCAATAACCAAGCAAATGCCTACTATATACTTAGGTACATCAAACGCTACTTCAAATGCTGCAGCAATAGAGTTTGACTGTACGGCGTTAAATACCAAACCAAAGGCTAAAATTAAGCATAACGAGAATAAAGTCCCCATCCAGCGTTTACCTAAACCGTTTTGCATATAATAAGCAGGGCCACCTCTAAAATTGCCATCAGCATCTTTTGTTTTATAAGCCTGAGCCAAAGTACTTTCAGCAAAGCTTGTAGCCATACCTATTAATGCAATAAGCCACATCCAAAAAATAGCACCTGGCCCACCTAGGTATAAGGCAACAGCAACACCAGCCATATTACCTGTACCAACACGTGCAGCTAACGAAGTACAAAAAGCCTGAAAGGATGAAATTTCATTATCGGCACATTTACGAGAGCCAAACATAACTTTGAACATATGTGGAAATTGCACAAACTGAATAAAGCCTAGTCGAAAAGTAAAAAAGAGGCCTGCTGCTATTAATAAGTAGACGAGAACTTGGCCCCATAGAAGGGCACTTATACTGTTTATTATGTCTGTCATGGATACTGCCTAAATACATGAGTTAAAAAAAGTGACCGCAACTTATCACATCAGGATAAAAGTGTTTAGTTTTAAAGTTCAAAAACAGAGTTATCAACAGGGTTTTGTGGGTAACTTGTGTTTATCATGTGCGCTTGCTTGGGGCTTAATTTTAATTACTATTTTATGCAAATAACGCTTGCGTAAAATCCGCCGCTCCCTATAATGCGACCCCACTGAGACGGGATATGGCGACGCGCAGCGGACAACGCAT
>NZ_JADYXM010000032.1:0-1201 GCF_015864305.1 Pseudoalteromonas sp. NZS71_1
AAAGATATAAAAAGAGGTGAACTCTTAGCCCAAAAAAGTAAATTTAGTGGCGCGCTAGATTAGTTTACAATTGGGGTGGCTGTCTAATTTAATGTCGCGAGTAAAGATATAAAAAGAGGTGAACTCTTAGCCCAAAAAAGTAAATTTAGTGGCGCGCTAGATTAGTTTACAATTGGGGTGGCTGTCTAATTTAATGTCGTTGTTTATAAATAATGAATCACGCAAAAAGCTAAGCTATATCGACAAAATGAAAGTTAAAATAGACAGCCCCATAGGTCGACGATAGCTGATTATTAAAGAATAGCAAACGACTCGGCTGTATCGAACCTGCTTTCCTTTAAATAAAAAGCGGAACATTACAGTGAATAAAGGCATGAATAAATTGACCTTACGGAGCCAAGCGAAAGTGAACGGCCAATGGCTACTGTATTGCCTTGTTCATAATATAGAAAAGCTGCAAAACACGATGCATTAAGAAGGGTAAGCCCTCTTACTCTAAATAAAAGCCACTCAAACACCCGTAATCCCTTCCAAAACGCCAATTAAAACAATATCAAACACTTCTATATTCTGCGTAAAAATACAGTAATCAATTGAACCAAAATAGGAACTCAGCTATGGTTTGTTTATCAATAAAAACAAATTTAAAAACGAGTTAATCTACAGGCTTTTTAGTTGCCTTAGGAGTCACAGTTGAATTTTGATGATTTGAAATCGATTATCGATACTGAAAATGACCAAGAATTAAAACTTACTTCTAATTTTTGGGAAATCACTAAAAACTCCAATTCAGAATTGAAGCCTTGGTTATCTGAAGATCAATTTAATCAGATTTTCTCAAACCTATTAGAGTATCAAAATAACGAGACTGTGTTTGTCTTTGAGTCTTTCGAACGCATATACAAAGATTCAGGTTTAACTAAAAGGTTAACTGAACAGCTAGATTTAAACTGGGCTAGCTTTAATGCTTTTCAAAGCGATACTGAAATTCTTTATTTCTATATGGTGCCAAAAAGTTTAAATTGGGTTTTATATGCAAACAGAGACTTTTGGCAGTTTGCAAAAGGCAACTAACAAGCCCATCAAGCTGATTCGCAACGCTGTTGCAAAGAACAAAGGCGCAACAAATTGTGCCAGCACAGCTCACGGCTTATGGGAGCGTTAGCTGTATTGTCGTACTGTTGTGATTATATAATGTTAC
>NZ_JADYXM010000033.1:0-1101 GCF_015864305.1 Pseudoalteromonas sp. NZS71_1
AAAGCTCACCACACAATTTACGCGTGTATTTCATGGTGCAGTCGGCAGGCCAGCCTCACAAGAAGGTTATTGTGAAAACTTAAACCGAAAGCGGCGAGCGAATATCAGTAACTGCGAAAAGTTACTGGCATAAAACTTAAACTACTCAGTAAAACTATTCAGTAATAGATCACAACTGCATTATGCAGTCATTTTCATGCGTGTAATTTAGGTTTAACAGTGATAATTGCTTATTTAATGTGTAACGCGCGAGTAAAGATATAAAAAGAGGTGAACTCTTAGCCCAAAAAANTAATGTGTAACGCGCGAGTAAAGATATAAAAAGAGGTGAACTCTTAGCCCAAAAAAGTAAATTTAGTGGCGCTAGATTAGTTTACAATTGGAGTGGCTGTCTAATTTAATGCGATATAGAAAAGCTGCAAAACACGATGCATTAAGAAGGGTAAGCCCTTTTACCCTAAAAAGCCACTCAACCACCCTTAATCCCTTCCAAAACGCCAATTAAAGCAACACCAAACACTTCTTTATATGCTGCGTAAAAGTACAGTAATCGATTGAACCAAAATAGGAACTCAGCTATGGTTTGTTTATCAATAAAAACAAATTTAAAAACGAGTTAATCTACAGGCTCGTTATATGCCTAGAGGTAGTTGGAGAGTAGTATGTTCATATATACAAGGAAGCAGCTTGATGATTCTAAAGTTACCATAGTGTTTAGCCCAAACTTTAAGTGGCTTTCTTTATTTTTTGCTTCCTCAGCGATATTTTTTTCATACTTTAATTATTACAGTATCGCAGTATTATTTTTTTGTTGCTTTAGTCTCTGGATATTTTTATTTTTGATGAAAACAAAGAGTGTTCGAAGAGAAATTAAAGAGTTTACAGTTTTAGATAAAGTTGAAACTTCGGGTTCCAATTGGAATTATAAAAATCCAATTACTTATACTATAAAGTGTTAGGGGATTGGCATATAACAAGCTCATCAAGCTGATTCGCAACGCTGTTGCAAAGAACAAAGGCGCAACAAATTGTGCCAGCACAGCTCACGGCTTATGGGAGCGTTAGCTGTATTGTCGTACTGTTGTGATTATATAATGTTAC
>NZ_JADYXM010000034.1:0-1049 GCF_015864305.1 Pseudoalteromonas sp. NZS71_1
TTCTAATTACTTACCACAGATATAACTGATACTTTATTTACGAGCGTTGCTCGTCGCGTCAGCAAGCTGCACGCCTACAAGTAAAACTAGCCCTAATCTTTAAATCTAAACTCCGAGTTTATTTACCCGTTGTAGACGCTGAGCTTGCTCGCGTGAGAAGCGATAGCTTCTATTCTCCCCTCAAAATATAATTTATAAGATTTTATTCGTTGGCAACGCCAGAAATAAGTGATTTATTCACAAAGAGGTTAAGAGGCGCTGCGCTTTTAGAGGTAGTAATAAAGCTAAGCTAAACTAATAAACCCGGGCTTATGTCTTCTCATTTACTTCTCTTTCGCTTCTCTTTGTGTAATAGATCTTTAAGTAGTTCATTGACCAAGAAATTAAATAACTAGAAGCGTTTAGCTCTAAGAAGGTTAAATACGGTCTTTAAGCTTAAAATGAGAGGTGGTATTTTTGTAGTGGTAGAGTAATTTTGGTCACCCATTAAGAAAGAAATGTTATGCTATTTGCATACAAATTTGGGTGAAAAAAATGACAAAATTAAACCGTGCAACGTACTCCGCTGCAATCAAATTAGAAACGGCTCAACTTGTAGTTGACCAAGGTTATACACAANAGAAACGGCTCAACTTGTAGTTGACCAAGGTTATACACAAGAAGAAGCAGCCAAAGCGATGGGTGTTGGTAAATCAACCGTAAGTAAATGGGTTGCTCAATTAAAGCAAGAACGTAATGGCCAGTCACCATTGGCTTCACCAATGACACCCGAACAAATTGAAATCCGTGAACTTAAAAAGCAAATCCAACGCATTGAATTAGAAAAGGATATATTAAAAAAGGCTACCGCTCTCTTGATGTCCGACTCCCTGAACAATTCTCGTTAATTGAGAAATTAAATCAACGAGAGCGTTACCCAATTAGTGTGCTATGTAGTGTATTTAATGTGCATCGTAGCAGCTATAAATACTGGGCTATACGGGATACGACACCGACACCAGAGCAAGTAAGGTTAGAGGCTGAAGTTAAAGCCATACATACAATGAGTG
>NZ_JADYXM010000035.1:0-873 GCF_015864305.1 Pseudoalteromonas sp. NZS71_1
TATTTGAATGCACCCAAAGGCATTGGAATAATGGCGCTAATCATCCTCATTGGAATGGGCTTACCTTGCTTGGTGTCGATGGTGTTGTTTGGCGTACGGATGACTCACCCCAAAACAATGAAGCCTTTACAAAACCGACCAATACACAATACCCACAGGTCAGAATGGTGTGTCAAATGGAGCTAAGCAGCCACCTAATCACGGGGAGTGCTTTTGATGATTACAAGGTCAATGAAATGGTGCTGGCTGAAAAGCTTATAGAAACCACACCCGATAACAGTCTCACTTTATTCGACAAAGGTTTCTATTCTTTAGGGCTTTTACATAAATGGCAAACGACTGGCAGTGAACGCCACTGGCTAATCCCCCTGAAAAAAAATGTGCAATATGAAGTTATTCAAACATTAGGGCGTAATGATAAATTAGTCCAACTTAGCAGCAACCCAAGAGCAAGAAAAATGTGGCCAACGCTGCCTGACACCTTAATAGCGAGGTTAGTGACTCGAAAAATAAAGGGTAAATCATACAGTGTGATGACATCGATGACAGATCCGATGCAATATCCGTCAGCCGATATAGGCGATTTATATAGTCACCGCTGGGAGATAGAGCTTGGTTATCGCGAACAAAAGCAATATATGCTGGGTAATCGATTAACATTAAGAAGTCGCTTACCTGCGCTTGTAAAGCAAGAGCTGTGGGGAGTGTTGCTTACTTATAATATGGTGCGATATCAGATGGTAAAAATGTGCCACACATTAAAAGGTGATTATTTACCATACCAACTCAGTTTCAATGGTAGTTTAGCTCAAATAATGAGGTTGCTTGTTGGATTACCTTATTCAACACCTGGAGCCATACCACGTCAATTAA
>NZ_JADYXM010000036.1:0-715 GCF_015864305.1 Pseudoalteromonas sp. NZS71_1
CAACATCATATTAAGAGTGTCTGTATAAAATCAGTTGAGCAACAAGATAACCAAGCACAGCACAAAGCGAGAGAATTAGCGGTCAGACAAAGAACGGCACTATGCAATCAAATCCGAGGCTTAACTGCTGAATACGGAATTATTTTAAATCAGGGTGTAAACACAATACGCAAAAGTATCCCCCTAATTTTAGAAGATGAAAATACCGGATTATCAGGCGCATTTAAAGCGGTACTAAAGCAGTTAGAAACACAATTGAGTAACTTAGACAGCTGCATTGAAACTTACAGTACATTAATAGTTGAAACAGCAAAAAATAATGATATTTGCCAACGGATCCAAACAATACCTGGATTTGGTCCTATGGTATCAAGCGCCTATTTCAATGAAGTTGGAAATGGCAGTAACTATAAAAGAGGCCGCGATGTTTCAGCGTCTTTAGGTATCGTTCCGCGTCAACACAGTAGTGGCGGGAAAGATACTTTACTTGGGATAAGTAAGCGAGGAAATAGCTACTTAAGGTGCCTGTTGATCCAAGGAGCAAAAGCTGTTGTCTCAAGAGCAAAAACGAAGAATGATAAATTAAGTCAATGGATAAACCGACTGGTTCAAACTCGAGGGCATAATCGAGCATGTGTAGCTTATGCCAACAAGATGGCGAGAATGGCTTGGGCTATTAGCGCTTCAGGTGAGAGTTACTCACCCGTATAAATAC
>NZ_JADYXM010000037.1:0-714 GCF_015864305.1 Pseudoalteromonas sp. NZS71_1
TGTAGTGGTCAATAAAATTTGGCCACAGTTTTAGAGTCTTTGTATCTAATCTCAGATTCATTTGGCGCTAAACCAGCATTATAATGATGCGGTCTAACGTTGTTGTAATATCCGTTGATATAATCACTCACACTATATTTAGCGTCTATAAAATTCCCATATCCAACCTTTGGCATCCATTCTGTTTTAAAGCTTCTAAAAAATCGCTCCATTGGCGCATTATCCCAACAATTTCCGCGTCGACTCATGCTTTGTGTGATTTTATAGCGCCATAAACGTTGGCGGTACTTCAAGCTCGTATAATGGCTTCCTTGGTCTGAGTGAAACATCAACCCACTTGGTCTGCCTCTGCTTTCGTAAGCTAACTCAAGCGCTTTTAGCGTTAAGTTAGAATCTGGCGACAATGACATTGCCCAACCCACAACTTTACGCGCAAATAAATCAATAACGACCGCTAAATAAGCCCAGCGATTGCCTGTCCAAATATATGTAACATCACCGCACCACACGGTATCTGGCTCAACAACATCGAACTGCCTATTAAGCAGGTTTGGGATTTCAAGATGTTCATTACCGCCACGTTTATATGAATGTTGAGGTACTTGGCAGCTTTCTAGCTTTAATTTAATCATTAACTTAGCAGCACGATAACGGCTTAATTCAAAATCGTTATTCGTTGCGATTGCCGCGATTGTCCTCGCACCTGCTGAGCCC
>NZ_JADYXM010000038.1:0-666 GCF_015864305.1 Pseudoalteromonas sp. NZS71_1
ACTTACCTCTAATTGCTGGTTCTGCGCTTAAAGCGTTAGAAGGCGAGAAAGAGTGGGAAGATAAGATTGTTGAGCTTGCAAACGCACTTGATACTTACATCCCAGAGCCAGAGCGTGACATCGATAAGCCTTTCATCATGCCTATCGAAGACGTTTTCTCAATCCAGGGTCGTGGTACTGTTGTAACTGGTCGTGTTGAAGCTGGTATCATCCGCATCAATGACGAAGTAGAAATTGTTGGTATCAATGATACAACTCGTTCTACTTGTACTGGTCTTGAAGTGTTCCGTAAGCTTCTAGACGAAGGTCGTGCTGGCGAAAACATCGGCGCACTTCTACGTGGTACTAAACGTGAAGACGTTGAACGTGGTCAAGTACTAGCTAAGCCTGGTTCAATCAACCCACATACTACATTCACTTCAGAAGTATACGTACTTTCGAAAGATGAAGGTGGTCGTCATACTCCATTCTTCAAAGGTTACCGTCCACAGTTTTACTTCCGTACAACTGACGTAACAGGTGACGTACAGTTACCAGATGGCGTGGAAATGGTAATGCCTGGTGATAACATCAAGATGACAGTAACTCTAATCGCACCAATCGCGATGGATGAAGGTCTTCGTTTTGCTATCCGTGAAGGTGGTCGTACTGTAGGTGCTGGTGTTG